>SLGK01000298.1 GCA_007123775.1 Anaerolineae bacterium
CCTGACGCGGCAACCTGGGGTTTACGCATTAGACGAGCGGCGTGGCGAGGTGGCGAGGTAGCAATGTGGGCCGCCACCTCGCCACGCCGCTACTTCGCCACTATAACAGGCAATGGAGAAACATTTATGGAAAACGGAACTTCTAACAAGCGCGTTGTGATTACCGGTCTGGGCGTCATTACCGCCCTGGGTCACAATGTGGCTGATACGTGGGACGGGATTATCAACGGCCGTTCCGGTATCGGTCCGTTCACCCTGGTTGAAAAGGGGGAACATGCAGCCGGTGGTATCTGCGAAGTCAAAGCGTTTAACCCCGAAGATTACCTGGACCGGCGCGACGCCCGCCGCCGCGACCGTTATCAGCAACTAGCGGCCGTCGCTGCCAAAGAAGCCCTGGCCCAGGCCCAACTCCCAATCACCGACGACAACCGGGAGCGCGTCGGCGTCATTTTAGGGACCGGCGTAGGCGGCATCCAAACCCTGGTTGACCAGGAACACACCCGCCAGGAAAAAGGGCTGCGCCGCATCAGCCCCTTTGCCATCACCATGATCATGCCCAACGGCGCGTCGGGGATGCTGGCCATTGACTACGGCATTCAAGGACCCAGTACCACCATCACCACCGCCTGCGCCGCCGGCTGTGACGCCGTTGGCCACGCCTTTCGTGCCCTGCGCCGGGGGGAACTGGACGCCTGCCTGACCGGGGGCAGCGAATCCATCCTGGCTTCGGTAGCTATTGGTGGTTTTGAGCGAGCCGGAGCCACCAGCACCCGCAATGAAAACACGCCTCAGCCCTTTGACAGGAACCGGGATGGCCTGGTGGTGGGGGAAGGGGCCGGAATGCTGGTTCTGGAAACGCTGGACCATGCCCTGGCGCGTGGAGCCACTATTCTGGCAGAACTGGTCGGCTATGGCCAGACCACCGACGCTTATCACATTACCGCCCCGGCCGAAGGGGGCGCGGGCGCGGCGCGGGCTATCACTCTGGCCCTGCAAGATGCGGGCCTGTCCCCCACCGACGTTGATTACATTAGTGCCCACGGCACGGCCACGCAGCTCAACGATGCTTCGGAAACGGCCGCTATCAAAGCCGCCTTGGGTGATCACGCCTACAAAGTGGCCGTCAGCTCCACCAAGTCGATGACCGGCCACGTCATGGGCGCGACCGGCGCTATTGAAAGCGTCTTTTGCACCCTGGCCATCCGTGACCAGATTTTACCGCCCACTATCAATTACGAAACGGCCGATCCTGACTGCGACCTTGATTATGTACCTAACGAAGCCCGGTCCGGCCAGGTGCGCGTCTGCCTCAACAACGCCTTCGGCTTCGGCGGCCACAACGCCGTTCTAGTTTTTAAGAAGTACGAAGGCTGAATTACGAATTATGAAGGCTGAATCTGTCTTCCCCGTTTCATCCGTGGCTAAACAAATGAGTGATGAACTACGCGAGCTGGAAGCGCGACTGCAACTGGACTTTGAGGATAAGAGTTTGCTGGAGCGGGCACTTACTCATCGCTCTTACCTGAACGAAAATCCCGACGTGCTGCGGGACAATGAGCGGCTGGAGTTTCTGGGGGATGCGGTGCTGGATTTTGTGGTTGGTGATTACCTGTTTCGTCACCTGCCCGACTTGCGCGAAGGGGAGCTGACTTCCTTGCGGGCAGCGCTGGTGCGTGCCCCCACGCTGGCCGACTTTGCCAATGAACTGGAAATCGGCCGTTTTTTGCGCCTCGGTTTAGGGGAAGATGAAAGCGGTGGCCGGCAGCGTGTGCCCCTGCTGTGCGCCACCTTTGAAGCAGTCGTGGGGGCCATCTACCTGGATCAAGGCTTGCCGGCCGTTCGGGAGTTTATTGAGCGGCTGATCGCGCCGACCCTGGTAGAAATTCAGGCCCAATCCCTGCACAAAGACGCTAAAAGCGAATTTCAGGTGTGGGCGCAGGCTCAGTTTAACATTACGCCCCGCTACAAGGTAGTGGGCATGAGCGGACCGGACCATGCTCGCCAGTTTGAGGTGCAGGTTCTGGTGGGTGACGAGGTGTGGGGTGAAGGTCAGGGCAGCAGCAAACAGAGCGCGGCCCAATCAGCGGCACGCATGGCACTGACCCGCATTCCGTAGGGGCGCACCTGCGTGTGCGCCCACCTGCGTGTGCGCCCACCCAAACCTGCGCGGTCTGCGAGACCTCGCAGGTTTCATAGACGCTTATCTAGGCAGACACATGGGTCTGCCCCTACCTGAGCATTCACAAAGAATTATATAAAAATCTAACGATCATCCCTTATACTGTAAGATACAGTACTTTAACTTTGTTTTGTGGAACACTATCAAGTGGTTGAGCAAGAGTTTAAGCAGCAGCTTGCAGGTCAAAAACGTATCTTGATAACGGGGGGCAGCAGTTATCTTGGACAGCACTTGGTGCCGTCAGCCTGCCAGGATTTTGACGTTCACTATACCTTTTATAGCCATGATCCGGCCTTTCCTCATGCTACCGGGCACCAACTCGATGTGCGGCAGGAAACGGCCGTTTTTCGTGTGCTGCAAACTATCCGGCCCGAGGCAGTTATCCATTTGGCTGGCTCTAACCGAACACCCGACATGGCCAACGTCATTGTCCATGGATCCCGGAACGTAGCCAACGCGACCACATCCATGTCCGCCCGACTGATCCATCTATCAACCGACGTCTTGTTCGATGGCACACAGCCGCCTTACGATGAAACGGCCGTGCCCAGCCCCGTTAACGCCTACGGCCAGGCCAAAGCCGATGCCGAACGGCTTGTACAGCAGCACGACAATGGCGTCATCATTCGCACTTCCCTGATTTACGGGCTGGAACAGATGGACCACGGTACGCGCTGGATGGTCGAGGCGCTGCAAGCCAGCCAGCCGGTAAAGCTGTTCGACAACCAGTTCCGCAACCCGGTCTGGGTCGAGAGCCTGAGCCAGGCCTGTTTGGAACTGGTCAACTACCCTTATACCGGCATCTTGAACGTGGCCGGCCAGCAGCGTCTATCACGCGCCGATTTTGCCCTACGCCTACTGGAATGGTGGGGCATCGACCAGCGTCAGACGCTAACCGTCGGCCCCTCAGAGGGTAACCAATGGCCGTTGGATTGTACGCTAGACTTGAGCCGGGCAACGGCCGTATTACACACACCTTTACCCGGTGTCGATTCAGTCATCAGTAACCAGTAAACTGCTAACGCTTATTGACCACTAGCTACTGACGACTAACGGCGACAATTACCAGGCTGCCTCTTGACTTTTATTTACCGAATATGCTAGACTGCCTCTTGTGTTCAGTGAAGAGGACACGTGAGGAGATTGTTGGTATGAGCCAACCCCGCAAAACAGATAAAATCTATTCTTGTAGAGAGGAAAGGGAAGCTTTTCGATGAGTGATTTAATCAATCCATTCGATGAGATGGAGGCTGTGAATGTATTAATCAACGACGGGATCGAAAAAGGATATATCACCTACGATCAAATCTTAGAAATCCTACCCGACGTTGAGAAGAACATCACCTTGTTAGAAACAATTCTGGAAGAGGCACAAAGTGCTGGCATCGTCATTTATGAGTCAGAAGATGATGCCCAAAGTGCTGCAGGCCTTGACGCGGATGATCCCGAAAACGAAGAATCACATGCCGCACCGTTGTTCGACTTGAGTAACGTGCCTATCGACGACTCTGTAGGCCTGTATTTCCGCGAAATGGGCCAGCAGCAGTTGTTAACGGCCGAAGAAGAAGTGCAGTTAGCTAAAGAAATCGAGGCTGGCCGCGCTGCGGAGGATCAGCTCCAACAGGTCGAAGACGGCGAGCTTGAACTGGACATGGATACCGTAGACGAACTGGTCCGCGTACGTGAAGTGGGTGAGGCCGCTCGCGCTCACCTGATCCGGGCCAATACCCGTCTGGTAGTCAGCATTGCCAAGAAGTATCGCGGTCGCGGTTTACAATTCCTGGACCTGATTCAGGAAGGTAACGTGGGTCTGATGAAAGCGGTGGAAAAGTACGACTATTTGCGCGGCAATCGGTTTAGCACCTATGCTACCTGGTGGATTCGCCAGGCCGTCACCCGTGCCTTAGCCAATCACGGCCGTACCATTCGTATTCCGGCTCACCTGGGTGGCCGCATCAGTAAGCTATACCAGGTGGCCCAAGAGTTAGAGCAGGAATACGGCCGTCAGCCCACGCCCGAAGAAATCGCTGAGAGTATGGAGCTGCCCGCCGAGCGCGTGCGCTGGATGCTGCGCACCAGCCGCCAGCCCGTCCATCTGGAACGCCCGGTGGGTGACGAGTCTGATGCCGAATTGGGCGACTTTATCGAAGATAACGAGGCCCCACCGCCGGCTGAGATGGTCGCCCAGACGATGCTGACCGAAGAGATTGGCGTCATTCTGGACCAATTGACGCCGCGTGAGGCACGTATTCTGCGCCTGCGTTACGGCCTGCAGGATGGCGAGTCGCGCACCCTCAAAGAAGTAGGCGAGATGTTTGGCCTCTCTCGTGAGCGCATCCGTCAGTTGGAGAAAGAGGCGCTGCGGAAGCTACGCCACCCCAACTTTGCCGGTCACCTGCGCCAATACTTGAACTAAAGACCAGGCAACACCAACCA
>SLGK01000212.1 GCA_007123775.1 Anaerolineae bacterium
CCATCGCATTGTGGAGTTTGCCCTGAATCTGCCGCCCCATCTGAAGCTAAACGGCCGTGAAACCAAAGCTATCCTGCGTCGTGTGATGAGCAACCGGCTGCCAGCAGCGGTGTTAAACAAGCCAAAAGAAGGCTTTAGCATTCCGCTGAAACATTGGCTGCGACATGAATTACGGCCGTTAATGCACGAGTTACTGTCACCTGATAGGGTCCGTCAGCGCGGCTATTTCAAACCGGAAACCGTGGCCGGCTGGATAGCTGAACACGAAGCTCGCCGGGCCAACCACAGCCATCGCCTCTGGGCCTTGATGGTCTTTGAACTGTGGCACCGGCAGGTGTTTGACATCGATCCGGCTCCGGTAGAGCCACTGGTAAGTGATGGACAGTTTGCTGCCCAGATAGAACCTGCTGCTGAGTTACAGGAGTAAAGAATGAGCCAACCAATAGTTTCGGCCGCTGCGCCGGATAAGAACGCCGCTACCATTGCCACCATCGGTGCCTACTGGAACGACCACATCCATGACCTGGAAATTGCCACTGAGCCGGTCGGTTCGTCCGGCTTCTTTCGCGAGTTGGATGAATACCGGTTTGACAAGTTGCGCTACCTGCCCCAGGTCGTTGATTTTTCAGGCTATCAGGGCAAAACGCTGTTGGAAGTGGGCTGCGGGGCGGGCATTGATCTGGTACGTTTCGCCCGTGGTGGGGCCATTGTGACCGGCGTTGATCTGGCTCAGGTCTCTATTGACCTGGCTAAAGAGAATTTTACCCAAAATGGTCTGGAAGCCGACCTGCGCGTGATGAACGGCGAGGCGTTAACCTTTCCTGATAGTAGTTTTGATGTGGTATACGGGCACGGCGTCTTGCAATATACGGCCGATGCCCCCCAAATGGTGCGGGAAATGCACCGGGTATTAAAGCCAGGTGGGGAAGCAATCTTTATGGTGTACAACAAATATTCCTGGCTAAACGCTCTTTCCAAACTAATGAAGGTCGATTTAGAGCATGAGGACGCACCTGTGCTGAAAAAGTACAGTATTGGGGAATTTAAGGCGATGTTACGGCCGTTTGCCCAGGTGCGACTTGTGCCCGAACGTTTTCCGGTAGAATCCAGGCTGCACCATGGTCTGAAAGCTACCATCTACAACAAGGTTTTTGTGAAAGCGTTCAACAGTTTGCCCCGGTTCCTGGTTCGTCCGACCGGTTGGCACCTTATGGCCTTCGCCACGAAGTAATTTACCTGAGCGTAGTGCGTAGTGCGTATTGCGTACCTCTATTACGCAATACGCACTACGCATTACGGCATGGTACATCAGGCTACCGTTATGAAACGCGATCTACTTTCCCTCACGGGCCAAGAGTATGACCTGCTGGTTATTGGTGGCGGCATTACCGGCGTTAATATCGCCTGGGATGCTACCCTGCGTGGTCTGCGCGTGGCCTTGCTGGAAAAGCGAGACTTTGGCGCAGCTACCTCGGCCAACAGCTTGAAGACAGTGCATGGCGGCCTGCGCTACTTACAGGATGGCAGCCTGCGGCTGGTTCGCAAAATGGTGCGCGAGCGGCAGGCATTGCTGCGTATTGCGCCTCATCTGGTTCATCCCTTGCCAGTAATTATGCCTACGGCAAAGGGCAAGCTGATGCGTAGCAAACTGCTCTTGGGAACGGCCGTTAAACTCAACGATCTGTTCAGTATGGATCGCAACCTGGGCATGGACCCCTCACGGAAGCTGCCCAACGGCCGTATCCTTTCCCGCTCTGAAGCGGCGCAAATGCTGCCCGGCCTGGACCACGAAAGTCTGAGCGGGGCCGTCATGTGGCACGACGCGCAGGTGTACAATAGCGAGCGGCTGCTGCTGGCTTTTTTGTTGGCGGCGGCCCATAAGGGTGCCCAAATCGCCAACTACGTGGGCGTCACCGGCTTTTTGCGTCAGGGTGAGCGGGTGGTGGGCGTAACGGCCGTAGACGAGCTGACCGGGACGCCCCTGCAAGTACGGGCGCAACTGGTGGTCAACGCCGCCGGTCCCTGGATAGATCAACTGCTGGCTGATTTGGGAACGGCCGCAGCGCCGCCCCAATTCAAGCTGTCTACGGCCATGAATCTGGTCACGCGCCAGATTGTGCCCAATTATGCCGTTGGTCTGACCAGCCATTACGAGCAATCATTGCCCGATGGTTCCGTTGCAAAGCGTTCGCGGGTTCTGTTTATTGCCCCCTGGCGCGACTATTCTCTGGTAGGGACCCTGCACGCGTCCTATAACGGTCAGCCTGACGATAACTGGCTGTCAGAGCAGACAATCATGGCCTTTATTGATGAGGTCAACCAGGCTTATCCCGGCGCAAAATTAAGCCGTCAGGATGTATACCAGGTTCATCGTGGCTTTTTGCCCGCAATTGACAGCACCGATGCGACGATGGTCAAGCTGGTGCGTGAAGGGCAGGCTACGGATCATGCGGTAGAAGATGGGGTGGAGGGGTTGATAACGGCCGTTGGCGTTAAATATACCACGGCTCGCTATCTGGCCGAGACGGTGGTTGATCTCGCTTATAAGAAGTTGAAACGGCCGATACCCGACTGCCAGACCAGGCAGCATCCTGTTTGTGGCGGTTATATTCGCCATTTTGAGGCGTATAGGGCCAGCTCGATTGAGCAATGGCCACTGGAAATGCCCCTCTACCAACTTGAACGACTGTTGCGTAATTATGGCAGTACCCATCGCCATCTCTTACCCTATTTCTCGGTAGATCAGGCGTGGCAGCAGCCGGTGTCTGGCGAAACAGATGTCACGCGGGCTGAACTGGTTCATGCCATGCGCCAGGAAATGGCCTGCAAACTGAGCGACCTGGTTTTGCGGCGCACCGAAATCGGCTCAGCCCAGCAGCCTGACCCGGCCACGCTGCACGCTTGTGCCCGGCTCATGGCTGTTGAGTTGGGCTGGGACGATAAGCGTATAGACCAGGAAGTTGAAGAAGTGATGGGCGTCTACAGCGCAAGCCTTAGTTGATTTGAGATTTAGGCAGGGCCAGACTACAAAAGCCTCGCAGACTTGAAAACCCGTAGCGCAAACAGGGATGTTTGCGCGGTCAAGCAGGGATGCTTGACCTACATGATTGAAGGAGCAGTGATGAAAGCATCAACCACATCCGCCCCAGACGTGCGGCCAGCGGCAAAGGAGTCGTGGCAGTTACGCTTGTTTCGCAAATCGCTTAAGAAGCAGCAAAAACTGGCGGCGCTGCTAAAGCTGATTGGCCCCTTGACGCCGGCGCAGCAATGCTTGTTGGTTACTTGTGGCGACAACAACGGTGCGCTGAACTGGCATTTCAAGCAGCACGACGGCCGTTGGACCTGGGCCGACGCCGAGTCTGAAAGTTCAGGCCAGATCGCGGAGTTGACGGGCGATGAGGTGCTGGCCGTGGACAAAGATAATCCCAATATTCCGGTTGTGGACGACACCTTTGATCTGGTGGTAACAATTGACGTCCACGAGCATCTGGAAAGCACGGCGCTGCTCAACCGGGAACTGGCACGAGTGGTCAAGCCCGGTGGCCGGGTTGTCGTCACCACACCGGGCGGCGATCCGCGTAAGCTGGCCAACCGCATCAAGGGCTGGGTGGGGATGGACAAAAGCGACTATGGCCATGTGGTCGACGGCTATGACGTACCGGCGTTACAAAGCCAACTGCGCCTGGCTGAACTGACGCCAGTCGCCAAAAGCAGCTATTCTCGCTTTTTTACGGAGATGTTAGAGTTGGGCATTAACCTGGCCTATGTCAAAGTCTTGTCCCGGCGCAGCCAGGCCAAAGTGGAGCAGGGTCAAATTGCCCCCCAAAATCAGGATCAGGTGAAGTCGGTGGAGAAGACGATTAAGCTGTACGGCCTGATTTATCCGGGCATCTGGCTGGTTTCGCAGTTGGACCGGCTGTTGCCTTTTACGGAAGGGCACGCTGTGATTGTGACGGCCGTCAAGGAGCGGGCATGAAACGAGTCTTGATCACCGGGGCGGGCGGCTTCATAGGCAGCCATCTGGTGGCCGATCAACTGCGGCGGGGCCGGGAGGTAACGGCCGTTGACCTCCACACCGACCGCTTGCAACCATTAGCCAACGATCCCAGCCTGCACATCGTAACGGCCGATTTCACTGACGCCGCTCAGATTGACCCGCTGCTGCCGGGCCACGACGTCTGTTTTCACCTGGCCAGCGCCCATCTGGAGACGGGCGTAACCGATGATTATTATTGGCAGGTCAACGTGGCCGGCACCGAGCAGTTTGTGCGGCGCTGCCACCAGGCGGGCATCGGCCGTTTCGTCCATTGCAGCAGCGTGGGTGTGTATGGCGATATTGAAACTCCCCCGGCCGATGAAGAATCTGAGTGTCACCCAGACGTTGCTTATGAAAAATCGAAGCTGGCCGGTGAGCAAGCGGTATTACACTATGCTCAAGAAAGTGGCTATGAGCTGACCGTTGTTCGGCCGGCCTGGGTGTACGGGCCGCAATGCCCGCGCACGCTCAAGCTGTTCAAAACCATCAAAAAGGGTCGCTTCTTCTTCGTGGGTGATGGCTCTACGCTGCGCCATCCTATTTATATTGACGATATGGTGGCGGGG
>SLGK01000327.1 GCA_007123775.1 Anaerolineae bacterium
AGCACCACGTCTGCGTCTGATCCGACCGCTATTTCCCCTTTGCGCGGATATAAACCAAATATCTTGGCCGGATTGGTCGCCGTGATTTCCACGAAGCGGTTGGCCGAAAAGCGGCCCTGCCCTACCCCATGATGCCACAACAGCAGCATCCGGTCTTCAATGCCGTGTGTGCCATTGGGGATTTTGGAAAAGTTACCCTGGCCCAACTCCTTGCCCGGATTCTGGTAGGGTTCGCCTTCATAGAGTAATGGCTTGGTGCCGTCATAGAGAAAGGGGCAGTGATCGGTGCCGACAACTTGTAAACGGCCGTCGGCCAGGGCTTGCCACAACGCTTCGTTATCTTTGGCCTGGCGCAGCGGCGGCGAAAAGACCCATTTGGCTCCGTCTGGCCGCCGCAGATCATCTTCGGTGAAGAAGAGGTATTGGGGGCAGGTTTCGCCCATGACGGGGAGGTTGCGGGAACGGCCGTATGTCAGCATATCCACCGCCTCCTCACAAGTCATATGAACCACGTAGAGAGATGCCCCCGCCACGCCCGCCAGGGCCACCGCCCGCATTGTCGCCTCCGCCTCGCTCCAGGCGGGGTGGCTATGGGCATGGTACTCAGTTGCCAGATTACCCGCCGCCACATTTTGCCGGATGAGCGCGTCTACCACATGCCCATTTTCGGCGTGGACCAATATCAGCATATTATGTTTGGCCGCCACCTGCATAATCTGAAAGATGGCGTCGTCGGGCAGCATATAGACATCGACATAGGAGAGGAACAGTTTGAGCGAGGTGACGCCTGCGGCCGGCATTTGGGGAATTTCGGCCAGCACATCCGGGCGCAGATCGGTGATGGACATATGCACGCCGTAATCCATAACCGCTTTGCCCTCTGCCTTTTTGTGCCAGCGGGCCAGGGCTTGGTGCAGCGTTTGCCCTTTACGCTGGGTGGCGAAGTCGATGTGGCTGGTGGTGCCGCCAAACAGGGCGGCTTTGTGGCCGGTGTAGAAGTCGTCGGCCGACACGGTGCTGAAAAAGGGAAGCTGTAGATGGGTGTGGGGGTCGATGCCGCCGGGCAAAATGAGCCGGCCGCTGGCGTCAATGATGGTGGCCCCCGCTGCGGCTAAATCAGGGCCGATGGCGGCAATTTGCTCCCCCTCTATCAAGATGTCGGTTTTAAGGGTTTGGGTGGCGGTAACGGCCGTGCCGCCTTTGAGTAGAGTGGTCATCATTCATTATCCTTTGCTCAGGCCCGTTCAGGTGCTGCCTCCAGCCGGGACCTGAGCCAATCCAGCCCATTGCCGTACAGATCAACCGTCCGGTTAAAGAGCGATTCGCCATACCGGGCAACAATCAGCACCAGCAGCAAATGTCCAATATGGAAGGTGAATAGGAATGGGGTACAGGCGGTTGCGCTCACGTTGGCCCAGCCACAAAGTAACAGCACATCCCCCGCGCCGCGCCCAATTTGGGTCATAAAAATGTCGGCCAGACTCAAGAACTGTACGAAAAAACCGGCCGGAAAAAGCAGCAGTGCGCCAACCGCCCCCACAATCTGGATCAGAATCAAGATGTTTATTTTGAAGGTATAGAGCAGAAACCCATAGCCCGCATTGGCCCAAGAGCGTGTGTAAGTGCCTTTTGCCAGATCAAGCAGAATCATGGCGGCGGGAATGAGCAGCACAAACAGCCAGAACCAGATCAAATTAGGATGGCCCAGCCTGACGGGCAGCATGATCAATTGCAGGGCCAGATAAACAATGGCCACAATTGAGGCCAGCAGGCCCATGATCTGCCCTGCTTTGGTCACAAACTCTTTTACCATGCTGCGTGGTGTTAGTTTGTCCCAATGGTAGCGCAGATGAAAGGGCATCAGCAGCACAAAAATACCCAAGATAGTCAGCCCTATTTGCGCCAGCATATCCAGCCGCTGGCCTTGCAGCCAACCCTGATGGCGTGTATAGAGCCATATGCCGCCACCAAAGAGTACAAAGCCGCTACTTATCAGCGTCAGATAGGTTAAGCGCCTGGCATGGATTATGATCATGGTATGGAGCGGTTTTGAAAGCCTTACCAGGTCAGGCAGAATTAGTCGTAAACACCGATCTTCGTTTCTTCTATGAGATGATCGACGACCGCTTTAAGGGCTTCTTCCCGGTTGGCGTCGCCGCCATGCTTGTGGTAGACGGCCACCTGCCGGTCGGCGCTGGTCCCCTGGCGCAGAATAGTGCGTACGTATTCCACTTCTTGCCGGCTGTCCAGGTCATCCACTACGTCGTCCAGCAGTTCCAGCAGCTCCTGCATCAAAAAGTGGAAAGGTACCGACTCCTGCCGGCCGAAGTCAATCAATTCCCCGTTGACGCCGTAACGCACGGCTCGCCACTTGTTTTCCGTAACGTGCATGTGGCGATAGCGCCGCCAGGACATATTTTGCTGGCGCAGCTTGATCAACTTGGCGCAAATCGCCTGGAAAAGCGCGGCCAGGCAAACGGCCTCATCCACAGTGGTGCAAATGTCAGTGATGCGAAACTCTAGCGTATCAAACAGGGGGTGCGGCCGAATGTCCCACCAGATTTTAGCCTGGGTATCTCGCTTGCCAAATGCGCCCACTTTGCTCAATGTTTGTTCGTAGTTGAGGTATTCGTCCCACGACTCAAAGGAGTGGGGAATACCGGTGCGCGGCAGTGATTCAAAAACCACGCTGCGATAAGATTTGAGACCCGTGTTACGGCCGTGCCAGAAAGGAGAGCTGGTTGAGAGAGCCAGCATGTGAGGGGCAAAGTAGCGTACCTGATTCATAATTTCAATCATCAGATTCTTTGACGCTTTGTCTGAACCAAAGCCAACGTGAACGTGCATCCCGAAAATCAGGAGCCGTTGCGCCACGCCCTGCATGTCGTCTAGCAGCTCTTTATAGCGGGAACCCTCTGTGATTGATTGCTGATCCCAACGGGCGAAAGGATGGGTGGAGGCAGCGGCAATCCGCAGCCCATTCTCCTCGGCAATGTCGCAGACCGCCCGCCGCAGCCGCTTGATTTCGGTGCGGACTTCTTTGATGTTGCGACAGACGTGGCTGCCAACCTCTACCTGCGACTGCATTAACTCCGGTTTCAGATCCAGCTTAAACGGCCGTGCCTGATCCTGCGACAACAACTCCGAAATATAGGAATGTAAATTCCGGCTTTCAGGGTCAACAATCTGGTACTCTTCTTCAACGCCAAGCGTCAGCGGGGGATTCACAACGGCCATCACACTCTCCTTGTTTTATATTCTGTTTGCAGAACTGTTTGTACGTAAACCAACAGGCTTAGTGGGAGCAAGTGTTCAGTTACGCGGGTACAGCCATATATTCACCCACAGAGTGGGGTTGGGGAATGGGTAAACCTTCCTCTTGTAGTAATTCCAGGTGTAGGGCAATTGCTTCCTGAATAAGCGACAAGGCTTCTTCTCGCGTGTCGCCGACTGCTACACAGCCGGGCAAATTCGGCACATATGCCCCATGCCCATCTTCACCTTGTTCGATAATAACCATGTATTGCATCATTCCTGGTTACATATGCACAATAAGTCCAGCATGACTAAGCTCAAGGTAATAATTTGTTTCAAAAGCGATGACGATACTGTCAATGTATCTAGCAAAAAGCGATTCAAGCTCCGCGTTTGTTATATTACCGGTTGAAACTGATAAAAGCTTATACGGTCTTTGTGTCAACAGAAAAGAATTCACAAAGTCGGCATCCTTAGAAATTACGGCTCGCCTTTCTAGCTCTGAAATATCCAGGATTTCAGCATCAGTTGTACGATTTTTGTGCGGCAGATCGAGCGTATGGATTGCATCATGGCCTGCTTTATGCAATTGGTAGGCCAAGCGGCGAGGCAAATGAGCATCTACCAGGAATTTCATACCGCAACAGGTTCAAAACGCTTAGTACGGCTTAATTGAGTGGCAAAAGCCAGAACAGCCAGCAAATCCTCTCGCTCTAAATCTTCATAATCGGCTAGAATCTCGTCTATCGACATGCCGGCGCTCATCAACTCTAGCATTGTTTCAACTGGATAGCGCAAACCACGAATAACCGGTTTGCCGTGGCATATCTGCGGATCAATTGTGATTCGTTCGATCAGTTGGTTCATATTCATTCACCCTTACCCACCAGTTTTACACATAAGATTGCAGAAAAGCAACCAGAAGCCGCACGCCGTAGCCGGTGCCACCTTTGGGGATGTAGCCGTTCTCTTTGTCGCTGAGGGCCATACCGGCGATGTCCAGGTGTGCCCAGGGGTAGTCGATGAACTCTTTGAGGAAGATGGCCGAAGTTGCCACGCCACCCATGCGGCCGCCGCTGTTTTTCATGTCGGCCACGTCGGAGTCGATGGCTTTGCGGTAATCGTCCCACAGGGGTAGGGGCCAGACGCGCTCATGAGTTTGGGAAGCGGCCGTTTCTAACCGCTCTCGTAGATCATCATCCGTGCTGAAGAGGCCGGCCGCCATCCCCAGCCCCAGGGCCACAACAGCGGAGCCGGTCAGCGTAGCCAGATCGACGACCGCTTTCGGTTGGTAACGGCCGGCGTAAACCAGCCCGTCGGCCAAAACCA
>SLGK01000018.1 GCA_007123775.1 Anaerolineae bacterium
CATCAGGTGTGAATGGTGGCCACCAATGTCGAATATAAGGTAATGTCTCAACTAAATTGTTGTCGGCATGAAATAGTCGCACATTTTCTTGACCACTCCAAAATAGTAACAGGAGATAGAAGCTATCTGGCTCTACTCCTGGGGCAGCACTAATCACGATAGATAGATCTAAAGCTTCCTGGTCAAATAAGTCGGACAAAACATTCGTGACCGCGCCTGGCTCAGAGGCATCTATTAGCAGTGGGCCATCCAAAGAGTGCCAAATCAGAAATTGGGTGGTGCTAACCCAAACACCGACCGTTTCCTCAAGAAGGTAGTCGTAGGTTTGCCAGGTAACGGCCGTAATCTCGGCCCCGTCTTGATGGCCCAAAACCGTCAAAAAGGTCAGGATGTTGTCCCCTTCTGCCTGTAATTCGGTCGTCACGCGGAAACGGCCGTTGGGTGACAAGCCATCCTCTGGCATCCGGCCCGGTGGTGGCTGATGGGGCAAGGGAAATGTCCCCGGCTGGCAGGGCTGGACGCGCCAGCGCTGCTGGGTCTCATGGTCATGGACAATCAGGTTGTTGTCGGGCAGCCACTCCAGGCTGAACTGGCCGGCCGCGGCGGCGTGGAAATGGGGAAAGACACAAGTTTCACCGGTGCCGGGATTGACCACGTATAAACGGCCGCCCGGCGAGGTGTAGGGCGGCGTATTCTCCACGTCCTCCCGCGTAGCCAGCCAGTAGGCCAGCCATTGGCCGTCAAGCGACCAATCGTCTACGGTAATGTGGGCACCTCTGGCTATCAGACCGGCCGGTTCGGGCGTGGGGGTGACGGTGGGCCGGGGCGTGGCTGTGGGTGTAGGTGTGGGCGTGAATGTGGCGACGGGTGTTGCGACGGTTGTCGGGACGGTTGTCGGGACGGTTGTCGCTGTAGTTGCCGGGGGCACGATGGTTATCGTTGGTAATACGGTTGCAGTTGGCGTGGTTTCAGAAACGGCCGTTACGGGACTGTTTGGTGTGGCCGATTCAGGCTGATCACAGCCTATCAACAGCAGAAAACAGAGAAATGATAAACAACGTATTAACTTAAACATTGACAACAACCACCTCTGTTTTATCAGCTACTCTTTGTCTGCTTTTGTCCTCCGCATAAACGACTGCGTCGATTCGATCACCTTGCCCCAGGTAGCCCCGGTAGCGTAAATGCCAATCAACCCCAGGATCACCATGGAGAGCAAATTGAGCAAATGGTAGATGAAGGCGAAACTGGCCGCTTCGGCGCGGGGCTGGCCCAGCATGGCCAGGGCGGCGATGACCCCGGCGTGAAAGACGCCAATCTGGCCGGGGGAGGAGGGGGCGGCAATGCTAAACGCGGCGGCACATACGACAAAAGCGACCATCGGCAGTGTTGGTTCGATACCCACCGCCACCAAAACGGCGTAATAAGAAAAGAGAATGGGCAACCAGACGACAACGCTGAGGATGGTCAGAACAAGCCCATCTTTGGGACGAGTCAGGCTGTCCAGACCGGCCAGCAAGCGGTCAATACGGCTGACCCAGGTCTCGGTATCCAGAAAAGGGATGCGCTTAAAGAATTGGGTAGCCAGCCGTCCGGCTAACGGCCGTTGATTAGCGGCGATAATCAAAATAACAATGCCGCCAATAGCCGCTATGCCAGAGCCACGCGCCGCGTCTTGCATCCAGGGTTGCAGAAAAGGGACGTAGGCCAGGGTAAAGGGGAAAATAGCCACGATAAAGAGCATGTCCAGAATACGCTCTACCACCATTGTAGAAATTCCCCTTGAGATGGTGATGGGCGGTACATTGCCGATCAGGACGGCGCGGGCTACGTCGCCAATCCGCAGAGGCAGAATGTTGGTCAACATATAGCCGATGTTCTGGATGTGGAAGACAGTAGCCCACGGTGCGTCGTTGCGGAGCATAAAGCGCCAGCGTACGGCGCGAATAACCAGAAAAAGGACGATGCCGATAGTAGCCAACCCAACGTAGACCAGATCGGCCGTGGCCATAGCGACCAAAATCTCGGCTGGCTCGATGAAGAAGAAGATAGCACCGAGGCAGACAATGCTTAAAATAATACCCAGCCAGATGTTGCGCCGGCTGCGATCCACAGTTGTGTCGGTTCGTGTCCCCATATAAGTAAATTATAGTGTGCAATGGTGTCTGGTCAACGACTGGTAGTAGATGATTGCCGTCCTTTTACCCACGATTGGGGTACGAAACGGCCGTTACTGTTTACGCACCCCTCTACCTGCGTTATAATCCGCCTCCATTAACCTAATTTGACATGATAAGGGGCACAAGCTGAAAACAATCTGCGTTTATCCGTGTCCCATTCTCAAAGGAGTGTGTTTTATGCCCAAAGCCCTGATTACCGGCGTAACCGGTCAAGACGGCTCATACCTGGCTGAATTTCTGCTAGAACAGGGCTATGACGTGGTAGGGATGGTGCGCCGCACCAGTACCGTTAACTTCCACCGCATGGCCCACATTCAAGACAAAATCGAAATCGTACCCGGCGATTTGCTCGACCAATTCTCTCTGGTCCATATCCTCGAAGAATATAGCCCTGACGAAGTGTACAATCTGGCGGCCCAATCTTTTGTGCCCACCTCCTGGAATCAACCTGTTTTTACCGGTGAAGTGACTGGCCTCGGCGTGACCCGTATGCTGGACGCTATCCGCATCGTTAACCCCAAAATCCGCTTTTACCAGGCCAGCTCTAGCGAAATGTTCGGCAAGGTAATGGAAGTGCCCCAGTCGGAAGAGACGCCATTCTACCCGCGCAGCCCGTATGGTGTGGCCAAGGTGTATGGCCACTGGATTACGGTCAACTACCGCGAGAGCTTTGACTTGCACGCCACCTCCGGCATTTTGTTTAACCATGAATCACCCCGGCGCGGCCTGGAATTTGTGACGCGCAAGATCACCCACCACGTGGCCAAAATCAAACTGGGCTTGACCGATACACTGCCGATGGGCAACCTGGACGCCCGCCGCGACTGGGGTTTTGCCGGTGACTACGTGCGGGCCATGTGGCTGATGTTGCAGCAGGATGAGCCGGAAGATTTTGTGATTGCTACCGGCGAAACCCATTCGGTGGAGGAGTTTCTGGAACTGGCGTTTGGCCATGTGGACCTGGATTGGAAAGATTATGTCTACCAGGATGAGCGCTTTATGCGGCCGGCCGAAGTCGATTTGCTCGTGGGTGATCCCAGCAAAGCGGGCGAAAAGCTGGGCTGGGAGCCGCAAGTTACCTTCCCCGAACTGGTGGCTATGATGGTGGATGCGGATATTGAGATGTTGAAGGCGGGAGATGCCATTGTTTAGTAAATAGTGCGTAGTGCGTAGTTCGTAACGGGTTTTTACTACGCACTACGCACCACGCACTACGCAATAATTGGAGGTTTTTTAGTGACAACAATCAAATTCGGCACTGACGGCTGGCGCGGCCGTATTGCGGAAGATTATACGTTTGACAGCCTGCGCCGTTGTGCCCAGGGGTTTGCCACTTATTTGCAGCAGAAAGGGCTGGCGCAGAAAGGGGTGGTTATTGGCCACGACCAGCGGTTTCACGCCGAGAATTTTGCGGCGGCGGCGGCCGAAGTGCTGGCGGCCAACGGCATCTCCGTCTGGTTGACGGATGGGGCCACGCCCACGCCGACGATTTCGTATGCGGCCGTTGACAAGCAGGCCGGCGGGGCGATCAACATTACCGCCAGCCACAATCCCCCCTGGGACTGTGGCTTTAAGGTGCGCGATCCGCTGGGTGGGGCCATTGCCCCGGCGGGCCTTAAGGAGATTGAGGCGGCTATTCCGCCGGATATGGGCGGGGTAAAACGAATGCGGTTGGATGATGCCCTGAGTGACGGGCTGGTGACGCGCTTTGACGCTGGTCCGGCCTATATTGCCCAGTTGCAGCGGTTGATTGACCTGGAGCCGATTAAGGCAGCCGGATTTAAGGTGCTGGTGGATTGTATGTGGGGTAATGGATCGGGCTGGTTTCCGAGGCTATTAGGTGGGGGCAAAACGGCCGTTCACGAAGTCCACAACCAGCGCAACCCCATCTTTCCCCACATGAGCCGCCCCGAACCGATTCCGCCGAATGTAGATCATGGATTGGCGCAGGTAACGGCCGTTAATGCCGACGTGGCCATTATCAACGACGGTGACGCCGACCGCGTGGGCGTAGGCGATGAGCAGGGTAACTTCATTGACCAACTGCGCGTCTATGGGCTGATGGGCTACTATTTTTTGGAACTGCGCGGTGAGCGCGGTCCCATTGTCAAGACGATTTCCACCACCAAGATGCTCAACAAGCTGGGCCAGCTTTACGGCGTGCCTGTCCACGAGACGGGTGTGGGTTTTAAGTACATCGCCCCTAAAATGGTCGAGGTCGATGCCCTGATCGGCGGTGAGGAGAGCGGCGGCTATGCCTTCCGCGGCCACGTGCCGGAGCGGGACGGCATTCTGGCCGGCCTGTTTGTGCTGGATATGATGGTGCGAACGGGCAAAAAACCTTCCCAACTGCTGGAACTGCTCTTTGAAAAGGTCGGTCCCCACTATTATGACCGCATTGA
>SLGK01000251.1 GCA_007123775.1 Anaerolineae bacterium
TCCTTTGGTCGCTGATTCCCTGGGCCTTTTTTGCCGGGTTTCACTACTTTACGCTGCTGGCGCTAGGCGACATTTTTGGGGAAACGAACCTGTGGCTGATTGCTCTGGGGACGCTCGCTTTTTGCCCCCCCTCAGCCCCAACCAATCCCGGCGTCTACCATGCTTTTATCATCGGACCACTGCTGGCGCTGGGCTACGGCCGTGAAGCGGCTACCGCTTATGCCGTCATGCTCCACATCGTGCAGTCATTCTTTACACTCATGCTGGCCTTGTGGGGAGTAACGCGCATGGGGCTATCGCTGCGGGAGTTGTTTCGGTTGAGAGGAAATGGTACGTAAATCGTGAAACGTAATGCGAAGAGGACTGGTATTACGTTTTACGCTTTTTCCATTAGTCGCCAATCCCATTGGTGGGCAATGACGGGGTCGCCAACGGCGTGGGCGGCATTGTTACGCCAAAAGGGAGCGTCTTTAGGCAGGTAATCACTGCTGGCTTCAATGTCGTGAAAAGTATACCTGGTAAGCAGGTTGGGATAGGAAGGGGAGATTGCGGCCGTTTCGTAGCGGCGATGGCTGGCAATGTCCAGGTGAAATTGGTTCTCACTCAGACCCAATTCTTCTTGCAGGCAGCGGCGGGCAGCCATAAAGGGAGATTCGCCGGGCTTCAGTTTTTCGGAAGGTGGCCGATAGCGATGACGCGAACGGCCGTTTTCCAACCGCTGCTCAATTTCCAATAACAAACGGCCGTCTTGCCAAAAAAACACCCGCACAACCGTCACCTGACGCCGCACCGGGTCGTGTTCCAACACACAATCCCCTTGCGTCAATTCCAGCCACAGGTCGGCCACCGTTTTGGCGTTGCCCTCACCCCAGCCGGACGTATCAATTCCCTGCATCTGTAGCCAGGCTGCCAACTGCTGTTCATTTAGCCATAGGTTTTCCGCTGTTTCGTCCATCTTACCTCTGGTTAAGGCAGCACCAGCACCCTGCTAACTGGCGGAGGCCAGTGCGCCATGACCATTACCAATCCGTCATTGGTTGCTGCCCCATTATACGCTAAAATAGAGTCAACTGTAGGGTATGGGTCAATTGGCTAACGAAACGGCCGTTTTCAACAAAAGCAGAACCATGAGCAAACAGCAAACTATGGACATCCAGCAAGCTCGATTAGACGCTCTGTACGCCATCAGCGCTCAGCAAGTACACTCGTCCGACCTGTCTCCATTGCTCGAACAGGTCATCGACAGCGCTATTGATCTGACCAGGGCCGAGCGAGGCATTCTTCTGCTGGTAGACGAAGAGAACGGCCGTTTCAACCCCGTAATCGTGCGCGGCCATAGCCTGGCCACCGTTGACAGTCTCCCAGACCAGATTATTTGGGCCGTTATCGAACCGGCTATAGCCAGCGGCACCCGCCTGCTGACCGGCAATGCCCAGGAGGACGAAAGGTTTTCTCTGCCTCCTGAAGCCAATACGCGGCTGCCACGCTCGGCAATGTGTGCCCTCCTGCAAATCCGAGAAGAAGTAATGGGAGCCATTTATCTCGACAACCCTGATCAGGCCAACTTGTTTGAGCAGACTGATCTGGACCTGCTTACGGCCATAGCCAACCAGGCTGCCCTCGCCCTGGACAATAAACGCTTGCGCGAAGCAGCCCAAGCTGCCCAAAAAGGAAAAACAGCTTTCACCTCGCTGGTAACGCACGAGCTGCGGCTGCCGCTGACCTCCATCAAGGGGTACACCGATCTACTGGGCAGCGGCCTGGCCGGCCCACTCACCGACCAGCAGCAGCAGTTTTTTTCCGTCATCCAGCGCAATCTGGAGCGAATGACCCGCCTCATTAGCGATCTGGCCGACATCAGCCGCGTCGAAAGTGGCCGTCTCAGATTTGAGAACAAACAGTTTGCGCTGGCTCAGACGGTGGCCGACGTTGTAGACGGCCTGCGTGAACTCATCAACGGCCGTAAGCAAACCATCACCCTGGACCTGCCTGACGATCTGCCGCCGGCATACGCTGATCCCACCCGTATCAGCCAGATAGTGGCTAATCTGATAAGCAATGCCCACAAATACACACCGGATGGTGGTCAAATACAGGTTAAAGCCCGCCCTGACGGCCAAATGATCCGGCTTGATGTCGTTGACAACGGACTCGGCATTGCTCCGGACGATCAGGCAAAAGTGTTCAGCCCCTTTTTCCGCTCAGACTCGCCTGCTGTACGTGAACAGACGGGATGGGGGTTGGGATTGACCATTGTGAAAGCCCTCGTTGAAGCCCAAGGCGGCCACGTCTCATTTTGTAGTGAGTTGGACAAAGGCAGCGCATTTTCATTTACCATTCCCCTAGCACCCACTTCTGACCACAAATGATGCGCCTATAGCAAATGGATAAGAACATAACAATCCTGTTGGATTGGTCAGGTAAATGGGTCTGACCGTAATATATTGAAGAGGTAAATGTAGAGATGAGAGAAGAAGCGATTGGTTTGAAAATATTGCTGAGCTATCAACTAGATACGTCTTTTAGTCAGGAGTATTATCAATTTATCCTGGGACGTTACATCCCGGCCATGCAGGAAATGGGTCTGCAAATGAGCGAAGCCTGGCATACGGCCTATGGTGAAGTTCCCAACCGGCTGGTTGGCTTTGTTTGCCGTGACTGGCAAACCATGGAAGATTTGCTGCGCGACGAGACATGGCTGGATTTGAATGAGCAGCTTGAACAATACGTATCTAGCTTTAGTTACAAGGTCATTCCTTACCGGGGTGGTTTTCAGTTATAAAACCAGGCAATAGATGAAAACCCACAAGCTGCTAGTATATCAATGGCTCAGCCGTCGTTACCGCGGCCTTTTCTTGCTGCTCTGGTTGCTGCTGTTGTTGCTTGCCGTCTATGATTTCAACATACGGCCGCTTTTTGACGATGCCCTCTGGCCCCTGGTGTGGGTGGCCTGGGGAGCATCATTTATTCTTTGGCTCTACTACGTGCTGTTGCTGCGGCGGGCGTCTGTTGAAATTCAGCCGCGTGTGCTGCTGTTGCGCGGTCCGCTGCGAACAATGAAAATTAGCTACGGCCGTATTACCAGCGTCACGTCCACCCAGCTTATTAGCCACCACAACCCTGACCAACACAAGGGCACAACCCGAACCCTGATCAAAGAGATCGGGGGACAAACGTGCCTTCATCTGAGTCTGCACAATTTCCCCAAACAATACCAATCCCGTCGTTTTTGGTACAGTCCTCTTCTTTTTAGTGAGGTCAATCCCGGCCTGCTGCTAGTCGTTGAGGATTGGATGGCCCTGAGTCGTCAGTTGGAAGTCGCCCGCGCCGAATGGCACCAAACCAACAAGCTGCGCCGGCACGGGGACAAACGCTCGCTGGCCGCCCGCGTACTAGACGAAAATCCCCTGACCTGACTCATGCTGCATTTTTGGCATTTGGCGGGGCCGGAACCGGCCCTGGTTTCGCTCGTGGGCGGCGGTGGCAAAACCAGCCTGATGATTGCCCTGGCCCAGGCGCTAGTGGCCAACGGCCGTGCCGCAATTGTTACCACCACCACCCGCATTTTTACCAGTCAGTTAGCTCTGGCTCCGGTCGCCCTGACTGAGGAAGAGGCCAGTCCGCGCCGCCTGCAAGAGACGCTGGCCCAACATGGCTGGTGCATGGTGGTTGGCCGCCTGAACGGCGAAAAAGCGCAGGGCGTGGCCGTAGAGCGCCCCGCCCAATGGCTGGCTCAGCCAGGCGTGGATGTGGTGCTGGTAGAGGCTGACGGCTCCCGAATGCGTCCTTTCAAAGTGCCGGCCGACCATGAGCCGGTGGTTCCGCCAGAAACCACGCTGTTGATCCCGGTCGTTGGGGTGCAGGCGGTCAACGGCCGTATCGCCACCGCCGCTCATCGGCCAGAGCGCGTGGTAAGCCTGGCCCAGTCGCTAAAGCCCCCTGGCGTTCGCTCCGTAACCCTGAATAGCAGGCTGACAACCACCCTCATTGCCCAACTTCTGACCCATCCGCAGGGCGGTCTTAAGGATGCTCCGGCAGCGGCTCGCGTCATTCCTTTTGTTAATCAGATTGAAACGGCCGTTCACTTCAAACAGGCCCGACAAATTGCGGCGCTGGCGCTGCGCTCACCGGCCGTCAGCAGCGTTCTCTTAGGTACCGCGCAAGGGATTACGCCCGTGTGGGAGCGGCATGAGCGGATAACGGCCGTTATTTTGGCGGCGGGCCAAAGCAAACGAATGGGAGCCGTAACCAAGCAACTACTGCCCTGGGGCCAGACAACGATGCTGGGTCAAACCATCGCCCAGGCCCAGGCCAGTAGTTTGTTCGACTGCCTGGTCGTTACCGGCCATGAGGCTGAGGCCGTGGCGGCTGTGGCCCAGGCTGCCGGCGTGGCCACCGTCCACAACCCTGACTACGCCGACGGCGAGATGCTGTCATCCCTCAAAACGGCCGTAGCCCACTTACCAGATCAGATTCAGGCCATATTGGTCATGCTGGCCGACCAGCCGCAGGTGGACCGAACTATCATTGACCAACTGCTGCACGCCTATTGGCGCGGCGAGAGTGACCTGATCGCTCCGACTTATGACGGGCAGCGCGGCAATCCCGTTCTTATAGGGCGAGCCTATTTCGACGAGCTGTTGGCCCTGCCCGCCGACGCCGCTCCCCGTGACCTGCTGCGCCGCTACCAAGACCGGCTGCACCTGGTGCCGGTCCGTTCAGAGGCCGTTCTCATTGATCTGGATCGTCCGGAGGATTATGAACGGGCTGTCGAGCGGGGATTGGTGAACAGAAAGCAGTGAGCGGCAGACGGCATTCGCCGCATCCATTACCGCTTTCGTAGATAAAGCAGCGTGGCTGAGATGATACCCGCGGCACCAAGGATGCTCCAGTTGAGCCGCTTGATCTCTTTTTCGACTCGCCTGAGTTGGCGCATTGTTTCGCGGTCTGGCTCGGTGCGGACGCGCAGCTTGCCGCTGAGGGCCTGATCGAAAATCTGTTGAACCTGCATGGGGGTTTGTAGATACGGCCGTATCAAGCCCAACAGCGCCTCAGCCGAAAACTGCTCTGTCGCTTCCGCGGCCAGCGCCTCGCCGTACCGCTCAATCTGATACCAGGGGTTGATCTCCGGGTCGAGCAGCGAGACCAGCCCCGACACCATCCCGATAGCTCGTCCCAGGTAGATAAAGTCCTGAGGCACCTGAAAGGGGAAATCAAAAAGCAGGTCGCGGAACTCTTGCCCCAATGCCTGTACCTCGGCCGGATCAGGTCGGGCCAGGTCGAGCAGATTGCGCCCCCAAATCTGGTCTAAAACGGCCGTTTGTGCTTCCGTAATACGTTCCAGATCGGCCCCCGGCAAAAAGAAGCCGAGGTCTTTGTAAGCGGCCGTTAATTGCTCGGCATCGCGCTGCGTGACGCTGATAACAACCCGCTGTAGGTTGTGTCCCACCAGATCGGGCACGCGCCCTACCATGCCAAAATCGACAAAAATCAACCAAAACGGGCGCGGACCATCTTCCGGCTGCCAGGGCAGGTCGGTGCGCGGCCGGATGAACAGATTGCCGGGATGGGGATCGGCGTGGAAGAAGTTTTCACGGAATACCTGGCGAAAGTAGGCGTCGAGCAGGGCTTCGGCCACTTCGGGCGGGGAGATGCCGTCCGCCTCCATTTGTTCCACGTCGGTGATTTTGGTTGCCTCGACGTCTTCCAGGACGATCACGCGCCGGGTGGAGTATTGGCGGTAGACGGCGGGGATGTAAATACGGCCGTCATTGGCATACATCTCGGCAAAGCGTTCGGCATTGCTGGCTTCGGCCTCATAATCCAGCTCCTCCCACAGCGTTTTGGCAAACTCGTCCAGCAGTTGAGGCACGTTGGCGCGGCGGCCGATGGGTCGATAGTTCATCACCCAGCGAGCGACCACGCTCAGGGCGGCCAGGTCTGTTTGCACAAGCTGCTCGATGTCAGGGCGCTGTACTTTGATGATGACCGGTTCACCTAATTCAGCATCAACGTTGGTTGAGCGCAGCCAGGCGCGGTGGGCCTGACCTAATGAGGCGGCGGCTACCGGCCTTTCTTCGATACGGGCAAAACAGCGATCCGGATCGCCTAACTCCTGCTGCAGTACGGCCATAACGCGCCCCGTGTCTTCGGCCGGCACTTCGTCTTGGAGTCCTTGCAACTCTTCAGTGATTTCTACGGGCAGCACATCGACCCGCGCACTCAAAAACTGGCCCAGCTTGATCATGACACCGCCCATATCTACGGCCAGTTGACGAAAGCGACGTGACCAACGGCGGTAGCGTTGGGGCCGGTTGCGTTGGGGCCATTGGCGTACCAGCGGCAGCCGACCTAGCAGCAAATCCCACCAGATGACGTGTAAGATAGCCCGACCAAAGAAGAGGAGGATGCGCCGATAACGGCCGTTTTGCCAGATAGAGGATGTGGCTTGTGATCGATTTGTGTCCATGCTTCGATTATAGTCGCGGCTGGTAGCTCAGCGGTAGCGGGTCAGGCAAAAACTCATTGTTACCTTGACGGGCAATCCACTCGCTACGCGCTACCCGTTACTTACCCATCCCAACAAAAAAGGCCTCACCCAGTGTGGATGAAGCCTTCGCTACCATGCCCCATAGGGGACTCGAACCCCTGTTTCAGCCTTGAGAGGGCTGCGTCCTAGGCCACTAGACGAATGGGGCCAGACAGGTCGTGATTTTAACAGACGGCCGTTTCCCTGTCAACCAGGTGGCAAGGGGTCTACGAAAGACTTGTCAGAATCATGTCATTCCTGCGAAGGCAGGAATCCAAGCCACTGGATGCCCGCCTTCGCGGGCATGACAATTAGCCATCCAGTTTGGGCAGCGTAAAATAAAATAGGCTGCCCCTACCCGGCGCACTCTCAACCCCAACTGTGCCACCCAGCTTAGTCACAATCCGCTGCACAATCGACAAGCCCAGCCCATGTCCTTCCACCTGCTTTACCTGCTCCAGGCGGGTAAACGGGACAAATAGACGACGCTGTTCGGCCCTGGTAATGCCCGGTCCCTGATCGCGCACCCAAAAGCGGACCATGCCATCGTGTGCATCAGCACCGAGTTCGATAAACGGCGGGCTGCCCCCATACTTCAAGGCATTGCTGATATAGTTGACCCATACAGCCTCAACCCAGGGTTCGTAACCAAGCGCATTAGGCCAACGATTGGGCAGGCTGATAGTGGCCTTTTTCTGCTCGATCATGTAGGCCAGTCGCTCCAGCGCGGCCGCCACGACCGGCTCCATGTTGAAGGCGACAGGAGTCACATCATCGCCACGAACGCTGGACAGCAAGAGCAGCTCCCGGATGATATTGTTCATCCTTTTGGCATATTCATTGATAGAGGTGACGGCTTCTTCAAAAACCTCCGTGTCCAGTCTGGCGATGCGTTCCGGAGAGAGGAGATTGCCATAACCCAGAATAACACTTAACGGTCCCTTCAAATCGTGGGCTACCGTGTGGGCAAAAGCATTCAGGTCCTCTATCATTTTCTCTCGATCTTCTTCCATCTGCTTGCGCCGGGTTATATCGCGCGTAATCCCTTCGACTGCGAGCATGTGGCCCTGCTCATCATAGACCGGGATAGTTCGTATCTCGACCCAAACCAGTTGACCATTGGCATGTTCCAGACGAACCTCAATTGGCTGGTATGGATCGTCAGCCTCAATCATATGGTCTAGCAGTGTAGCCAACCGGGCCTGGTCGTCAGGATGAACGATGTCAATGAGCTGATTGTGGTTTTGATAGAAGGCCTGAGGTGTATAGCCGGTAATTGCCGCTACAGCCGATCCGACAAACTCATACGCCTGTGGCGGTTCCAGCCGGTAACGAAAAATGGCGTCCGGCAAATTGTCGGCCAGCCGCCGGAAGCGGGCCTCACTGCGGGCCAGTTGGGTCTGTGCTTTTGAAAGCTCGCTAACCGTGCGCCGCAGCTCTAACTGGGTAATTACCTGCCGGCTAAGCGCAGCCAGGGCGCTGGTTTGGGCGGTTGTCAGCTCACGCGGCTGCCGATCCAGCACACAAATTGTCCCCAGGGCGTAGCCATCCGGCGTGATAAGGGGCGCGCCTGCGTAGAAACGGATGTTAGGCGCCTGGGTGACAAAAGGGTTGTGGGCAAAACGGGCATCCCGCGTGGTATCGGGCACAATGAGCAGCTCATCCTGCATAATGGCGTGGGCACAAAAGGCAATATCGCGTGGAGAACCACTGCCATTGACCCCCTTTTTTGATTTGAACCATTGGCGGTCTTCGTCAATGAACGTGATAAGCGAAATAGGCACATCACAAATGAAAGAAGCCAGTTCGACCAGGTCGTCGAAGAATTGGTCGGGGTCTGTTTCCAGGATGTCGTAACGTTTGAGGGCGGCCAGTCGCTCTAACTCGTTGCTGGGAATTGGTGTTGTCATTTCAGTACGTCCCTTTTATGAGAATCAGGCGACAAAAACGGCCGTTTATCCGAAAATACCGTTACGCAACATTGTATCATTCAGCCCCCTAAATGCCTAAAAGTGCCCTACCTCAGCCCGTGAAAACCGCCCCAGCTACACCTACCCTGACTGACAGGCAGACGCTTGCCTGGACCAGCGTCGCGCTGATAGCTCACACTGGTTGGGGAGCTTACCCCGTGCTGGCCCGTTACCTGCAAACCAGCAGCCAGCTTCCTACCATGTCACTGCTGGCACTCGGCAATCTGGTGGGCCTGGTCGTCATCACCCTACTATTGTGGCCGCGGCTGCACCGCCACAGCTTTCGCCACCCGCTATTGGGTTTGTTCGCCGCTATTGTGGTCGTGCGCGGCGTAACCAACTTCCTGGCCGCTCGCTACACCCTCTCCATTTACGTCCAGCTTATCACCCAAATGACTCCTTTTCTGGTGGCCCTACTAAGCCTGACCTTGCTGCGCGAACGGCTGCCCCGCTACACTGGTCGAGCCATCACCCTCTGCCTGGCGGGAGCGGTCTTGATGATGAGTGGCAATATCGACCTGACTGACGCGCTGCCCGATCCCAACCGGCGAGATTGGCTCGGGATTACGCTGTCTCTGGTTAGCAGCCTCGCCCTGGCGCTTTATATGCTGCTGGTACGCCATTCGGCGCGCCGCGCCGTGCCTGGCGAAGCAATGAATGTGGTACAGCTTTTGGCTTTGTTCAGCTTTAGCCTGCCGGTTAGCCTGGCTCTGGGTGAAGATTGGGGGCGTTACCTGACACTAGAAACGACCGATTGGCTCGTTTTCATTGCCTTTGTGCTGGGGGTGCTGGTCATTTCCAATTTGGGGCAGATTGGGGCACTGCGCCGCCTGGGTGCGCCGTTGGTCAGCAGCCTGCTGGCCTGGCGGCTGGTGGGCGCGCTGCTCATCGGTGCCTTGCTCCTAGACGAGCGGCTGACGTCGGTCTGGCAGGTAGTCGGGGCCGGGCTGGTGCTGATGACGATTACCTGGTACTTGTGGCAGCAGCAAAAGCGTGGTGCGTAGTATGTAGTGCGTAACCAACTGCCCTTACGTTTTACGCTTTACGTTTTACGCCTTAGAACCCCAACGGCTATAATAGTCCACATGTTAAACGAAGCGACTATTTGCGACACGGCCGAAACGCTGCGCCCCACCCATGCTGAAATCAACCTGGCGCGGCTGACGGCAAATTATCGGGCTATAGAAACGGCCGTAGCTCCCGCCCAACTAATGCCCATCCTCAAAGCCAATGCCTACGGCCACGGTCTGGTTCCCATTGCCCACCACATGGCCCAACTGGGTACTCCCTACCTGGGTGTGGCCTTTCTCGAAGAGGGTATTCTACTGCGCCAGGCGGGCATTACCACACCGATTTTGGTACTGGGCGGCATCATTGGCAACCAGGTCCCCCACTTCCTCAAGCATGACCTGACCCTGACCGCCTCCTCCGTCGAGAAAATTGAGCAGATTGACGCCGCCGCTCAACAGATGGGCGTCACGGCCAAAGTCCACCTCAAAATCGACACCGGCATGGAGCGAATCGGCGTCCATTACTACAGCGCCGACACCCTGCTAGAAGCCGCGCTGCGCTGCCGCCACTGTCAGGTCGAAGGCATCTTTTCCCACTTTGCCAACGCCGACGCCGCCCATCTGGATTCGGCCCGGCTTCAGCTAGAACGATTTGAAGAGGTGCTGCACTTTTATGAGCGGCGCAGTCTGCCTCCGCCCCGGCTGCGCCACATGGCTAACTCCGGCGGTGTTTTACAACTACCGGCCAGTCATTTTGATATGGTGCGGCCCGGTATCTTGCTCTATGGCGTTTACCCCTCGGCCGAAGTGAGCCGCACCATTGAGGTGCAGCCGGTACTAAGCTGGCAGTCACGGGTGGTCTATTTCAAAGTGGTCAAGCCGGGCCATCCGGTCAGCTATGGCTCAACCTGGCAGAGTGATCACATGGTACGGGTGGTGACGGTGCCCGTGGGCTATGGCGACGGCTATTTTCGGCGAGCGTCGGGCCAGGCGCAGGTCATCATTCGGGGCCAGCGCTACCCGGTAGTGGGCCGCATTTGCATGGACCAGATGATGGTCAATATTGAGTGGGATTCAGCCTACAACAATGATGAGGTGCTGCTAATTGGTGAGACGGCGGAGGGAACGGCCGTTACCGTCGAAGAGATTGCCGAATGGGCTGGCACCATTCCTTATGAGGTGTTGACCAACATCAATACGCGGGTGCCGCGGGTTTATGTGGGGTGAACGGTCTGCGCGTTGTCGATAACGGATTATGGATTACCCAAGAAAAAGCGCGTGGCTTCGGCCAGGAGGGAGAACCGGAGCCACGCACTTGTTCGGCGACACTTTTGGTTATAGGTCACGAACTTAAATTTAAGCTGAATTTAGGATGAGTAGCCGGTTAAAACAGTGATCCGATTACTGATTACGGATAAGGGTGGATTGATTCTGCCAGCGCCACAACAATCCAACCGGATAGCCGAGCATCTTGGCCACGTCCCCCACCAGGCGAATGATGGGGATGAGGCCGAAGGCCCGCGCTCTGGCCGGTGGACGCCAGCCCCAGGTACCCGACCACAATCGTTCCGCCGGGCGGCGGCAGTAGGCAGTTAATCCGCCAAACAGCAGCACCCACCCGTACCATTTCTCATGCCAGATAGCACGCAAAATATAAGGTAACCCCACCAGATAGGTGAAGTAACGCACGGCGTGGCGCAGCGGCCACAGGTTGGCTTTGCCATCACCGCGGGCGTAGTTGTAATACTGGCGGAAGAAGGCGCGTAGATTGCCGCGTGGCCGGAAGTAAGCTACGGCCGTATCGACAAAGGTAAACGGGCCAAACCGCTCTCGCAGCCGCATGTCAAACACCAGGTCTTCGCTGTAATCCAGCCATTCGGGATAGCCACCCACGGCCGCCCAGGCGCTTTTGAGAAAGGCTACCGAGCGACTGGATGGCAGAAAGGTGTCCGCAGCCACGTCTGAGCGATCGGGCAAGATAGTAGCACCCAGCACCACTTCAAAATCAGTAAATGGGTCTGGCTCAAACCAGCCGCTGGCAACGGCCGTTTCACCTGCTTCAATCGGCCGTACCAAATCTTCGAGCCAATAAGGCGACAGCACCACACCGGCGTCCGTGGCGGCAATGATTTCACCGGTAGCGGCGGCAATGGCCCGGTTGCGCCCCTGGCTGATGTTGGCCCCCGGCGTGACAATGACGTGCAGGGGCAACCAATCCTTATACTCGTTTAGAACCTCCAGCGTATGGTCAGTGGAACCACCATCACAGATAACAATCTCATCAGCCAGCCGCGACTGCTGAATGAGTGAGTCCAGCAACGGCCGTATCGCCTCGCCTTCGTTTAATATGGTAACAATAACTGAAACTCTCATCGCTGATCCTTCACCGATCCTCTACTGCGTTATAATGCGCTCACTAATGTTTAACCCCGTGTAGGCAGAGTGGTTACACAGCGATTAGCGTTCGGTTAGCGATGGGCAGTATTTGACTCATGGAAAACCATTTAGGCACGGCCGTTCCGTTTCACCCTTCATCAATCAGCATATTTTGGAAATTGGTTATGGTTCCCGCTCCGGCAAGGGCAAAACCCGGTCCACGCGCTCAAATTCAAGAGCAAAGTCATAGGGCATGTACCAGGTTAACAACTGTTGCTCACAGGCATAGGTAACAGACTCGGATACCGGTGCATCGGGGCCACCAAAGCCGGGCGATTCGGCGCTGTGGCCAAACAGCGTGACTGTGCCGCTGTCCGGCCCCATTTCGGCCGATATCATCTGGCCGCCCACCGTGACCGTCACCTCTTCGGCCACGTCTACCAGGTCGATGATAGTTAGCAGTTGGCCATCGTCCGTGTACCGGCCGCTGCCTGAGCCATAGATTGTGGTAACGGCCGCAGGTGCGTCGGGCACTGTAATCCTTATTTGGAAGCCGTCGCGTTGCGTCACTACCTGCCCGTCTTCGCGGAATTGTATCAGGTTGTCACCGGCAATTTCTATCTCAAAGCTCATACCGGCGGGCATGCCTTCGGCTGCACCTTGCTGTTGCATGATGTGGTTCATCAGGGCAGCAAAGCTTTCGGGGATGACACGCCAGGTGCCCCGCAAGCAGTCACACGCTTCGTCTTCTTCGGCCCGTTCTACCTGAACTTCCAGGTGAGGGGTCGAATTATCAAGCGTTGTGATGGCCACGATATATTTCGTGGGTTCGTTACAATTGACTGGTACCAGTTCAGGCAGGCTGCCCCAGGCACGAGGCAGGCGTCTCTGTTCGCGGAGGGCTGCGTTGTAACGGCCGTTGCCCGGTAACAACCCCTCCTGTTCATACTCTTTCTCCGGCCCATAATCAACCCTGTATCGTTTTAGCACAAACGGTTCAGCCGAAACCAGGTAACTACCTTCATCCTCAATCATAGGTGCAAAGATCTGGCCGCCAAGATGGTAACTATACAGCGGTGTACCACCGGGGTCGGGAATGCCCACCGTCATGTGGGCTAAAATGAGCCGGTGCAGGATGTCGAGCATGTCGGGGAAGTCGCGCATGACTTGTTCTTGTTGGCTCAGGCTGGTCAGGTCAAAACTGTCGATCAGGTCCAGGATGGGCTGCGGGCCGCCAATTTCGTTGGCCAGATGTTGAAAGAAAATGGCGTTGGCGTGCTTCATCTCAAAGATTGAATTGTGGACCGATTCGGCATCAAAGTTGGGTACAAGGCGATGTTCCAGGTCAGCAGCAGGGTAAACCAGGTTGCTGAAATATTCGGCCGTGCCTTCAAACCACCAGACGTTGGTATGGTGATTTTGTACAACCGCGCTGTAGTTCCAGGCCTGGTAGCAGTGGAACATTTCGTGGGCAATGGCTTGTTTGAATTGTTCCAGGGGCAGCTCATGGGAACGTCCGTATACGTAAATCGGGCACGGTTCTTCTTCCATGTTCACATGCCAATTAACGGCCATGGTGCCTCGACCACCCTCGCGCAAAGAATAGGCGGGGCTAAAAATGACAACCGCATCGCCCATTAGCCCATACTCCGTGTACAGCCCATGACTATCAACCATGGCTTCGAGGGCTGCTTCAAACAGCAGATGCTTATCGGTATCGGTGCCCCATTCGGCCGGGTAGTAAACGGCGTAAGTTTGGTCGCCGGCGTGGGCCCTGTCGGCAAAGAAGCATTCGGTAACGCCAGGGGTAGGCAGGGGCAGGCCGTCACGCCAGGCCTCGTCACAGGCAACCACGCCTTCTTGATTGGCCACCGCTGCCAGCCCAACGCCCCGGTTTTGCTGGCTCTGGTTGGTAGGGGCAGTGTAGGCTTCGATTCGCTCCAGGCTGGGGAACAGGATGTCATAGTACCTGGCAACCTCATCTCTGAGGTCAGGGTCGCTATCCGCTGAGGCGATAAAGGTTTGGATAGCGTTCAGAAAGCTCATCCCCATATACAAAGGCCCCTCCGGATCGCCTTCGATTGGGGGCAACTCAGCCTCGCCCAGAATAGCTTGCATGGCCAGGAGCAAAAGCTCACCCGGCTCGGTCTCTTCTGCCAATTCACTGGTCACCAGAAAATCATACAGGCTGGCCGGGGCTACGGGTATTTCTTCAGCATCCGGTTCGTCTTCATTCAGCGCCATGTAATCTACGGGCTGGGGCGTGGCAAAAGTAAGGGGTGGAGCGGTAGGCAAAACGGCCGTTTCTGCTGCCGTTTCCTCAGCCTCCGCTACATCGTCAACCGGGAATTCGGTTGCTTCAGGTGACGGTTGGGCTGGCGTATCCTCAACCGTGGCGGCGGTTGCGGTAGGGGGTGGCGGCGGGTCTGCCTCCGGGCTGCTGCAGGCAGCCGGCAAAATGAGCAATAGTGTGGCAACAATGATAAACATACGATAAGACATACACATCTCCTTGGTAAAGTAGACACAACACAAACGAAAACAGGCACAAAAAATCCAGTAGCCACTTTGGTACTGGATTGTGTCCCTTATTACAACAATAGAGCATGGTGGTAATTGCTGCAACAACTATTACGGAAGCCGTGTGCGAAAAGTTGCGGCCCCGCTTCTTATCCACAAGAAACGGCCGTTTATCATCAGCCAACCACAGGCGAACGTGCCCACGCAGCACGCAGCGCAGTGAGTTTGACAGTCAGCTATCAACAAAGATATAATAATGGTCCCTTATGCCCTGGTGGCGGAATTGGCATACGCGGTAGGTTGAGGGCCTATGCCCTTTGGGCGTGGAGGTTCGAGTCCTCTCCAGGGCACCTTAATGCCAGGATCGGTTAACGGTCCTGGCGTTTTTTATTGAAAACGGCCGTCTTCTCGCCATAGTCGTTCTAGCCCAGTCACCAGATCGGTCAGCGGCCGAAAACCCAACAACTGGTGCGCCCGCCCAATATCAGCAACCAGGCGGGGCACGCCGCCCCCTTTCTCCCGGTTGAAAAGAACGTTGGCCCGCTGTGCCGTTACCTGTTCAATGGCCGCCACCAGCTCGGTCACGCTCGTTTCTACGCCGCTGCCAATGTTGATGACCTGACGATTTATTTGTTTGGCCGTGGCCGCACTGACCAGCGCCGCCACCACATCAGCCACGTAGACAAAATCTCGCGTCTGACTGCCGTCGCCAAAAACCACCACCGACCCGCCCGTCAAAATCTGCTGCAAAAAGCGGGGAATAACCGGCGCGTGCGACAGAGGCAGGCTTTGATTAGGCCCATAGGCGTTGAAGATGCGCAGCGCCACCGTTTCTATGCCCCATAAATGGCCGATGGTGTGAATATATTGCTCGGCAGCCCATTTGCTCACGGCATAAGGGCTGTCTGGCTGAGGTTGGTTGTCCTCGTTAACCGGTTGGGCCGGCTGACGGCCGTAAACCGCCCCTGAAGAAGCAAAAACGACCCGCCGCACGCCCGTATCTCGCATGGCCTCCATCAGGCTGACTGTGCCGCCCACATTGACCCGATTGTATTCACGCGGATGGTGTAGCGATTGGGCAACTGACACGCGGGCCGCCAGATGGTATACACAATCTACCTGGTCCAGGAGTGACCAGAGCAACGGAATGTTGTCTACGTCCCCTTCTGTAAAGGCGATGGCGGGATCGAGAAATTGCAAACGGCCGTTGCTCAAATCATCCAGCACGTGGACCGTATGTCCGGCCTCATGCAAACGATTGGCCAGGGCCGA
>SLGK01000214.1 GCA_007123775.1 Anaerolineae bacterium
CCCGGTAAATGAGCCGCCCCGCCCGCCCCGGCAATAATCACCTTAAGGCCACGCGATTCGGCCGTGGCTGCATACTCCGCCATCCACTGCGGCGTCCGGTGCGCCGAAACTACCTTCGCCTCATAAGGCACGCCAAACTCGGCCAATGTCTCCGTTGCATGGCGCATCGTCTCCCAATCAGACGTACTACCCATAATGACACCGACTAATATCTCATTCATTGATTGCTCCTAAAAAAAATTTAACGCAAAGTTGCAAAGGGGGCAAAGAAGCAAAGAAAAGCAAGAAAGGGCTAAAGGTTGTTGACAACGCGGTGGATGCCGTTTTTGACATATTTTTCGCCGAAGTTGATAACCAGGCCCAGCTTTAGCTTCATGAGCCGTAAATAGGTCAACGTTTGCGTTTCAAAGATGGGATTGTAAGCAATTGTGGCCTTATTTTCCACAATGACCAGATTGCCTACAAGCAGATCAACGCGCAAAGGTGTTGCCAGTCGCTGCTCTTTGTAATCAATTGGTACTTCAACTTGTCGCTCAACGATGATACCCCGACTTTGAAGCTCATAAACCATAGCCTCTTCATATACACTCTCTAACAGCCCAGGCCCACCCAACGTTCGATGCACCTCTATCGCCGCGCCGATAATCTCATAACTCAACTTATCCTCTACTGACTGGACCTGCCTACTCATTATACCTATCCCTCGCCCCCTCTTATCCAATCAACTAAATATACAGCCTACGTCTTTATTCCTTTCTTTTACTCTTTGCTCTCTTTGCTTCTTTGCGTTAAGTTTTTCTCGATCCGCTCAAGGATGGGCTGCTCACCAGGGATGAAGCTTTCACCCGTCAGGCGTTCGTAGGTGCTGATGTAGCGGGCGGCCACCATCGCTACAAAATCGTCGGGCATGGTGGGGGGCGGGCCGTCGCCGCGATAGCCCTGGGCGGCGTACCATTTCCGCAGAAATTCCTTGTCGAAATTCTCCGGTTCCTGGCCGGGCCGCACGCTGTCGGCCAGCCAGTAGCGGCTGGAGTCAGGGGTGTGGATTTCGTCAATGAGGGTCAATTGGCCCTCAACCAACCCCATCTCATATTTGGTGTCTACCAGAACCAGGCCAGATTGGCTGGCTATTTCTTGACCACGTTGGAAGAGAGAAACGGCCGTTTCCTTTATCTCCTCCCACAAATCCACCGACACCAGCCCCTGCCGCAAAATCTCATCAGGCGTGACCGGCCTGTCATGGCCCCCCTTCTCCGCTTTGGTGGTGGGGGTGATGATGGGCTGCGGCAGCGGATCATTCTTCTGCAAGCCATCCGGCAGGGGCACGCCGTAGGGCTGCCGCTCCCCCTGCTCGTAGAGATACCAGAGCGACGTTTTGGTCACGCCGGTAATGTAGCCGCGCACCACGATCTCAATGGGCAGCGGCTCGGCTTCGTGGGCGATGATGACGTTGGGGTCGGGCAGTGCGATCAGGTGGTTGCGGGCAAGATCGGCCGTTTGCTCAAACCACCACGCACTCAACTGGTTGAGAACCTGCCCCTTGTGGGGAATCAGCCCCAGCACCCGGTCAAAAGCAGAGATGCGATCCGTCGTAATCAGCACCCGCTGCCCGTCGTGCCGGTAGATGTCGCGCACCTTGCCCTCGATGCGCTCGCCCAACCAGGGAAAGTTGGTCTTGTCTAAACAATGGGGAATAGCCTGGAGGAGTTGGTCGTGAGTTATCATAAATTTAGTTCCTATCGGTGACGGAGGACGAAGGACGGAAGACGGAAGACGGATAGGCTCATCGGTCCTCCGTCCTCGGTCCTTCGTCATAAGTGGCGCAGCGCATTCTGGAAAAGCCGCAGCCCCAGCATTCCCCGCTCGCCGCGATGGACGCGGGGGTGCTGCCAGTCGAAGATATGGTTTTCGGGATGGGGCATCAGGCCCAGCACATTGCCGGCTGCATTACACAACCCGGCAATATCAGCTACCGACCCATTGGGATTGGCCGGATAGCCCACCGAATTCTGACTACTGCCTGCTGAATACGACAGCGCGATCAATCCCTCATCACGCAGCCGGGTCAGCGTCGCCTCATCCTGCACCATCAGCCGCCCTTCGCCGTGGGCGACGGGGCAATAGATGGGGTCGTCTAGCCCCTGAGTGAAGAGGGAGCGGCTGTGAGGATTGGGCTGGAGGTAGACCCAACGACATTCAAAACGGCCGTTTTCATTATAGGTCAGCGTCACCTGCCGCTCGGCCGTGCCGGTCAGTTGCAACAGCCCGGCCTTAACCAACACCTGGAAGCCGTTGCAGATGCCCAGCAGAAGACGGCCGTTTTCCACAAACTCCCTCAAACCATCTCCCAGCCGGTGGCGCAAATCCTGCGCCCACAACTGGCCCGCGCCCAGGTCGTCGCCATAGGAGAAGCCGCCGGGAATGACCGCCATGCCATAGTCGGCCAGCCGCCGCTCGCCCGCCAACAGTTGATTCAAATGCACAATCTCCGGCTCGCCCCCGGCCAACCGGCAGGCCAACGCCGCATCATGATCCCGATTCGTCCCATTGGCGTGCAGAATAAGGATTTTGGTGCCTGGGGCCTGGGGAATGGGGGCTGGGGCCACTGCGCCACTTCGCCGCTCCGCCACCTCGCCACTCCGCCACTCCGCCACTCCGCTGCCTCGCCACGCCTGCTCCAATTCGCTGACAGGCAGGTCGAGGATAGGGCTGTCAGTACGGCCGTTTACCACCAACCGATCCCCGCCAATGACGCCAAAACATTCGTGCGGCACATCGGCCATCATCTGGCGGAACTGCTCGGCATCTTCAGGCCGGACCTCGACGACGAAGCGACTCAGACTTTCGGCGAAAAGAATGGCTTCGTCGGGGCTGTAGTTCCAGTAAGGATCGCGCGGAGCGTAAATGAGCTTGACATTGGCCCCCACACCACCCGCCAGACACATCTCGGCCAGGGTGACGGCCAGGCCGCCTTCGCTGCAATCGTGGCAGGCGCGTACCAGCCCGGCCTGAATGGCCCGGTACAGGGCGCGGAAATGGTCGAGGGCATGGGGGACGGGTTTTAACGGCCGCTGATGCTGCGCCTGCACCTTACCGCCGACCAATTCATAATGAGACCCGGCCAGTTCCGCCCCCGTCTGCCCGACGGCAAAGAGGAAGTTGCCCGCCTGCTTCAAATCCATCGTCACTGTTTTAGCCACGTCAGGCACGATGCCCAGCGCCGACACCAACAGCGTGCCAGGAATGGCGTGCTTTTCGCCATCGGCCCCGGTGTATTCGTTGTTGAGGCTGTCCTTGCCGGAGATGAAGGGGGTTTGGTAGGCAACGGCCGCATCGTAACAGCCCTGGGCGCAGCGGACCAACGCCCCCAACCGGTCGGGCAAATTGGGATTGCCCCAGCAGAAGTTGTCCAGGATAGAAACCTGGTCGGGGTCGGCTCCGACGGCGACCACGTTGCGTAGCGCCTCATCCACCGCCGCCCAGGCCATCACATAAGGGTCGGCGGCGGACAAGTGGGGGTTGATGCCGTTGCCCAACGCCACTGCTTTAGTAGCCGGTTGACTGTTTTGGGGCACGATAACGGCCGCATCGCTGGGACCATGATTGGCGTGGCCGGTGAGGGGTTTAACGGCCGTTCCCCCCTGCACCTCATGATCATAGCGCCGGATTACCTCTTCCTTGCTGCGAATATCGGGGTGGGCCAGCAAGCGCAGCAAAATCTCCCCACTATCAACCGGGTCAAGACCTGACAGGTTTTGGAAACCTGTCAGGTCTGGGGCATCAAACACCGCCTTCATATGCCCCGTCGGAATGCCGTCGTGCAAAAAGTCGAGCGACAAATCGCCGACCAGGTTTTCGCCGTAGTAGAGGCGCAGGCGACCGGTGGCTTCAAACTCGCCCAGCCGGATCGCCTCCACATCCTGCCCGGCGCAAATGGCTTCCAGTTGCTCCCAATTGACGGGCGGAATGGCCAGGACCATGCGTTCCTGGGCTTCGCTAAGCCAGATTTCCCAGGGGCGCAGGCCGGGATACTTGAGGGTGACGTTTTCCAACTGGACGTTGGCCCCCAGCCCTTCGGCCATCTCGCCGACGGCCGAGGAGAAGCCGCCCGCGCCGCAGTCGGTAATGGCGTTGTAAAGCTGCGCGTCGCGGGCCTGCAAGACCACTTCCTGCACCTGTTTTTCCATGATGGGATGGCCGATCTGAACGGCCGTGCCCGCAATCTCACTCGTCTCCACATCCATCTCCATACTGGAGAAAGTAGCCCCGCGCAAACCGTCCCGTCCGGTACGGCCGCCGATAGCCACAATCAGGTCGCCCGGCTGCGGCGTGGTGGGATGGCTGCCGTGGGGCAAAATCCCCAGACAGCCGCAGTAAACCAGCGGATTGGCCGTATAGCCGGGGTGGTAATGGATCGAGCCATTGACCGTCGGGATGCCCATCTTGTTGCCATAATCCTCGATGCCGTGAATGACGCCATCGGCAATGCGGCGCGGATGCAGCACCCCGGCGGGCAGGTCGGCCTGGTCCATGTCCGGTTCGCCAAAGCA
>SLGK01000077.1 GCA_007123775.1 Anaerolineae bacterium
ACGATCTGGTTGAAAACAAACGGCCGTGTCAGGGCAATTACCAGTACAGCCCCTAATAGCAACAACGCCACAATACCAAACTTGATAATCTCGCCGCGCGTCTCAGAGGATGATTCCGCTCCGGGTGCGGCCGTAGCTTTTCTGTTTTCAGCCATGGCAACTGTTTCTCCCAATTCAACCGTCTTAGCCGGTCCCAACGTCTTGGCCGGTTCATCGACACGTTCTCCACCCATTTCTTCGCTTCTCCTTGTCAGAATCTACGAGAACTATTTCCGCCTACAACTCTACCCCAAATGCCACAATGTGCCAGTTATCGTCAATGAGCCACACGCCGGTACAGATGGGCACGTCCCTGCTTGCCTGACTGGACCACGCCGCCAATATGGCGCAGCGTGTAGGTAACTTTTTGGGCCAGGTTAGCGCGACAATTCAGGGCGGCAGCCAGGTCAGCATTGGTGAACGGATCGGGCAAAGCGGCCGGCAAAATGGCGCAATAATCGGCCAGGCTGGCAAACTGCTGCCGTTCCAGCACAGCCAGCAGGCGACGGTCCAAGACGCTCCAGCCGCGCCGTCGCCAACTGCCGGCCCCATCATCGCGCAGAATCTCTTCTTCCTGTGTCAGCACCGCTTCAATCGTCAGGTTCGGATGGAGCAGCCAGGGGTGAATACGAACCAACTCAAAGAAAATATCGGCTATCTGGCCTCGCTTGGGTGATTTACGGCGGCTAAGAGCCTGGCCTGCCTCGTTCTGGCGTACAATCCACTTCTCGCGGTGAATAGGATGAATAACGTGCAGGGCGTAATGGGGCAACAGTCGCTTGAGCTTGGCACGCATGGCGTATAAATGTCGGGTCTGAATCTCGATCAGTTGCTGGCCGCGCACAATGTCGATAATAAACCCGTCAACAGCCATCTCATACTGGTCTTGAGAACGGCCGTACCACTCTTTCAGCGCCGCGTGCAGCGACATTTCACCGAGCGTGCCAATGCCCATGGCTATGACTGTTTCGAGCGAGTGGCCCCCTCTCGCGTAATGCGAAAATGGTCCAGATCGCGGGCTACATACGTATTGTGAAAGATAGCGCGGGCTTCATGTCGTACGTCCCGCTCATGATAACGGCGTGATAGATGGGTCAGGATGAGCGTTTTGACGTTGGCGGCGCGAGCCAACTGTGCTGCCCGCGCTGCCGTCAGATGGCCGAACTGGCTGGCTAATTGCCCCTCTTCCTCAGTATAGGTCGATTCAATAACCAGGGCGTCGGCCCGGCTGCAAATTTCAACCAGGTTGTCGGTACGGCCGACATCGCCGATGTGGACGTATTTAACACCGGGCTGGGCTTCACCCAGTACATCATCAGGGCGGATGATACGGCCGTCGCTTAGCGTTACCGGATAGCCCTGCACCAGATGCGAGCGTTCCGGACCAAAGGGGACGCCCAGAGCTTCCGCCTTCTCATTCAGGAAGGGTCGATGGGGTTTCTCTTCAAAAACGAAACCAAAACAGTCCGGCCCACGATGCTCTACAGGAAAAGCCGACAGGGTGAACTTGTCGTCGGCCATGATGAGGCCCGGCTGCAATTCAATCAGGTTTATTTCGGCCGGCGGCAGCGCGTCGGGAAAAACCACTTTGAACAACAGGTTGCTTACCCGCTGGAGCGTGTGAGCGCCGCCATAAATATCTAGTCGATCAAGGCTTTCCCAGCGGCTCAGGGTGGAGACCAGTCCACCGAGACCAAGAATATGGTCCAGGTGGCCATGGGTCAGCAGCACCTTATCTAATCGTTTGAAACCGAGGCCGCTCTTAAGAATTTGGCGCTGTGTGCCCTCGCCACAATCAATCATAAAGCGGTATTGGCGGTGCAAAACAATATGCGAGGACAGCCCACGATGAACCGATGGGGCCGAGGAGGATGTGCCTAAAAAGATAACTTCAAACATGGGATTGAGTGTAACATAGTTCAGCAAGAGGGGCACAAACAGAGCGGCGGGTGGCGGGTGGGGAGCGGGCGTTATTCGCCACCCGCCACATTTATTCAGCGTTGGGCCAGGTAGTTACATGGTAGGTATCGTTCCCGTCGGTGAGGGGCACGCGCTGCAGGTCGGGCCAGCTATATAGACCCAGCCGCAGGGTATGTGGTTCGTCAGATAAGGTTGGGGGCAGGTTGAGGAAGAAGCGCGTGACCAGCCGGTCGTGGCTGCGCCAGTAGATGGCGTTGATGGCCGGGGTATCTTCCTGGCTTACCAATTCACCGGACTGGTTGAGCAGATGGTTAAAGAAGTGGTAGCGTAAACGGTCGTCTGTCTCTTCCTCAACTAACCATTCATAAGTCACGATCAGTTGCCCGTCAGCTACCAGCTCCCCAGGCAGGTCAGCATAGAGTAAGGCCAACCCATTCTGCCAGCGGGCCAGTGGTGGGGATGTAGCAGGTAGGCCATGTCCGGCTACGCGGTAAAAGGAGACCTCTGACTGGCTGAGGCGGGTGGTGTAAGGCAGGGGAACGGCCGATTCAGCCAGCCAGTTCGCCACAAACGGATCATCAACTGCGTTCAGGTAGAGCATACAGTTGGCCGGGTTGATATAGCCTCGTCCGCTGTCGATAAAGCGGGTCTCAATAGGGTACAAAAACTCCTCCATTAGACTCAATGAGGCGACTTCTGGTGAATCACCTTCAGCTACCACAATGAGGCCGCAGTCAGGATGAGCGGCCAACGCCTGCCGACTGACGGTAATGGCGTCTTGTACTTCGGCGACGATGCGGCCAGGCAAATTGTGGCCTTGCTGTAAATCGGCCAGCCGCATCTGGCTCAGATAAAATTGACCGACCGCCACCAACGCCAGGGGCACAACAAGCAAGCGGGCCGGTTGGCCGTAGCGGGTTTGCAGCCAGCGCCACCCATCATCAATTAGCAGCGCCAGAGCCACAAACGGGGCCGGGAAGAGGTAGAGGAAGTAGTAGTTTTGTAGATGAACGGTATGGCGCACATAGAGCAGGATGGGGATGAGCATCCACAAGGCCAGGATGAGGTAGGCTCTATCGCGTGGGGCCAAATGGTGCGGCAATCGCCGCTGCCGCACCATAGCCCACAGGGGACGTGCGGCACTGTAAAGTAGGGTCAGGGCCATTATGGCCTGCATCAAGATGCCTAGCCAGCGTAGTGGAGGTGCGACATGCCCAGCCAGACCAACCGTTTCTATAAAACCACGCCCGCTGGCCAGTTCCAGGTTAAGCAGCAGCGACGCGCTGTTGACCGACACCTCGCTGGCGGCCTCGCTGCCGCCGAGCAGGGTTCTGCTTACCAGCCGTATATCCTCAAAGCCTACAGCTCGCTGAAACAGCAGAAAGGGGAAGTAGAGTAGTAATGAAAGTAGTGTGCCACCCAAAAGGGACCATAAACCGGCGCGGGGATTGGGTTGCAGCCATCGGGGCCAGAAAAGGAGCAAGGCGAAACCTGTTACGATAATGAGAACGAGTCCGCTGAGATGGAGTTGGGTAACGGCCGTTAATGCCACCAGCGCCACTACCAGATGATACCGGCTGCGCCCGGCCGTTAGTACGGCCAGTAGTGAAAGCAGTAGCAGGGTCGAGAAAGGTGGTATTGGGTTGGGGTTCCAGATGAAACGGCCGTAATAGACCGCCCACGGTGACACCGCGAAAAACATTGCCGCCAGAACGGCCACACGCTGCCCAAACAGAGGGGCTGCATAAAAATAAAGCAAGGCCACCGCTACCAGGCTTATTCCGGCCTGAAACCAGTGCAGTGCTTGCAGCGACGGCTTAATCAGCAGTGGGACAATATACAAATACTCAATCAGCGGCGGGTTCATGATTCCGGCCGACGATTTATTAGCCGTTAACGGAAACGCCTCCCAACCCCGGCTGACAAAGCGCATGGCAATGCTAATCAGCGCCGATTGGTCGCCTTCTAGTGGGTTGGCCGTCCACACAGCCAGCCGTAAATAGCCACCCCCAAATAAAAAGAGCAGCAGCAAACCCCAGGCCAGATAGTTGCGCGGGCGGTTGGCGGGCGTGGCGATCATAGAACGGAACCAAAAGCGGCAGCAATCTGGCCGATTGCTGCCGCTTGTTTACTTTTGTGCGCCCTGACGAAGAAAACCATCATAGGCTTAAATGTAACTATTACAGAAAATTTTGCAAGGTAATAAGGTTGTTAGTAAGCACCATTCCCCTGCAAAACAACCAGTGGCGTCTTCAGCAGAATCTTGATGTCCAACCAGATAGACCAGTTGTCGATATAGGTCATATCGAGTTTCACCCGGTCTTCGTAGTTGACGTCAGAACGGCCGCTTACCTGCCACAGGCCGGTGATACCGGGCGTAACGCTGAGCAGCTTGTCGCCATGCTCACCATACTTGCTGATCTCGTCCGGCGCAATGATGCGGGGACCAACTACCGACATATCCTGCAACAAGACATTAAATAGCTGGGGAATCTCGTCCAGACTATACTTTCTGAGCAGTTTGCCTACTGGTGTGACACGCGGATCACATTTCAGCTTATAATTCTTATC
>SLGK01000253.1 GCA_007123775.1 Anaerolineae bacterium
GCAGGACTCCAGTTGCAACGATAGCTGCACCCAACAGCACGTTATCAACGGAGAGCGAAACGACCAGCGCAATGTCGATAGGTTAAATCGCTGGGGATAAGTGGGTGCATATATTTGCATACATTTTTGGTAACAGAGGGACACAGAACGGACCTGCAAATCAGTTCCGCAGGATCAACGGTAGATAAATCGAGTGCGACGGTACGCCGGCTGACGCGCCGCCGCGCCAGAAGCCGCCGCCCAAACTGTAACCGCCGCCTTCGAGCAAGCCGGCATCCGGCTGCCCGGCCGTAGCGCCCAAACTGTAGCCGCCGCCTGTGGCAAGCGTAACCCCGCCGCCGTCAATCGTCGACCACGAGATTTCATAGGTCGACTGCGGCGTTTCTGCCGCGCCGGGTAGGTTAAGGGGCAGCAGCACGGCCGTACCCAAGACCAACAGCAAGAAACTCAAACATACCAGAAGTAGTTTCACGGCTGCACCTCCCCCAGCTCGGGTAGCGATAACAGAGCCGGATCTGTGGCCGGCGCCAAGCGTAACTCTTCGTACCCCAAGCGCGTAACAATAATGCGGTAGTCAAACTCCAGGCTGCAGGTCCGGCCGTCGAGGGCGTTTACGGTGAATGAAGCGGCCGTCTTTTCAGATACGTACAGGCCGCAATCGCCCAGCGGCGTAACAAAAACCTGATACGGTTCATCCAGGTTGACTGTCTGGGCGAAGGTGGGGTCAATGATGACCACTGCCCGGCCGTTGATCAGTTGGGCAGAGCCAACGTCCTCAAAGAGAACCCGAGGGCTTTCGACGGCATAGAGATGGCGCCAACCATAGTCCTGGGTCTCGACGACGGCCGACTTGGTGCCGGTGGCGCCGGTGTTGCCGAAGGAATAAACGCCATAGTTGGCAGTAGAGGAAGCGGCGCGACCGTAGATTCCGTAGCCGGCAGTTGAACTGGTCTCGCCGTATACGCCATAGTTAGCGCCGGTAGGGCTGCTGGCCCAGCCTAATACCCCGCTGCCGGCGTTGGCGTTGGCCGTGCCAAAGACGCCGACACTGCTGCCGGTGTGGTTTGTGGCCTGGCCATAAACCCCAATGCCTTCAGACGAGTTGGTCCGGCCTTCCACACCGTAGGCATGGCCGGTAGTAGCGCTGGCAAAACCGTATACGCCACGGCCGCTGGTTGAGACCGACAGGCCCGACACGCCTTGGGTAACCCCACTATTGGCAGTGGCGCGACCCTGCACACCGTAAAAAGGCGCCTGGCCATAAACGCCATAGCCTTCGCTTGAGTAAGATTGACCATACACGCCGTAGGCGTCGCCGCTGCTGGCCATGTTGGAGCCGTATACCCCCATGCCTTCACTCGCATTGGCATAGCCGTAGACCGCGATACCGTCGTTCGATTCAGACTGACCAAACACGCCCCACTCGCTGCCCTCAGCTATTATACCGATGCCCCCACCGTACAGCTCCAGGCCGGTACCGGGGCCGGTCCAAGTCCCGCCCCAGTGAAAGGCATAGGGCGGCGGCGTCAACGCCTGCCGGGGACTAAGCGTGGAATACCCGTCATCCCCCGGACACTGTACCTGTATTTGCAGCCAGCGCGCTTGGCTAAAGTACTGGTTACCGAAGTTGAGATCGGGTATAGTGAACAAACCATTCGAGATAGTTACCCCATTGCGGGTCAATGTCGGCCCGACCTGGTTGCCGCCAGCAGCGGCATCAAATAGGGCAAAACGTAGGTTACAGTTGCCGTGTACCGGCGCACCGTCCCGGTTCAACTGCCCCTGGTAGGTAAACGCGCGCGGAACTGGCTCTGACAGCGGGCCGGGTTCCTGCGCTAATCCTGATTTTCCCATCAACGCCAGCAATAATGCCAGCAGTAATCCTGTACTGAAAATCCATATCTTGTTCATTATCTTAATCCTCAAGTGATATGCAGGAACAGCAACAGTAACCGTTCAGACTTTTGACATTTACACCTATGACAACCTCGTCGCTCGGCCAAAAACCTCGTAAGTCTCCAAAAGAACTGAACGCTTACCTGGCAACAATCCTGCCAACAATAAGCTATATTCCTAAGCCGGTTCCAACCCGCTGTAGCTTATCCAACGCGGCGATTGGAATGCCGTTGAGAGATATTCTCACAACCAAGACCGCGTCTTGGATTCGATCCAGCGTCACATCGCCGGCGCGTCTCTGTCGCGTTGGCGCGTTCGCAGCGCCGATAACAGCCCTGATCCGCCAATAATTGCGAAGATTCCAGAAATAGCCGCTATCCACCATGATCTACGCTGCGGGCCGGGTCGTAAGACGGCGCGCTCCGGATTCCGGGGATCGTAAGCCACAATCACGGACGTACCTCGCTCATACCGTAATAAAACGTCCTCAGCCGTCTGGGGATTACTGGCGCCAAAGTTGCCAGCCGCAGACGCCCGGTCGCCAGTGTAGGTCGCGTCGTCAACCACGTATGAATAAGAGATTCTCACCTCGTGGTTGGCGTTGCCCTCTGAGTCGTAGTTTGTCAAGATGCGCGAATCAGTGACGACCCCTCTGGTGGTGGGCCAGCTCTGGCTGCGCCAACCCTGCACGAGTTCCACACCGCCCCATCCCAGGCCAGCCAGACCCAGCAACAGCATAAAACCGGAACTCAAGACATGCACGAGCATACTATTCATGCAACCGCTCTGTTTTTGCATCAGGTTTACTCCTTTTTGAAAACAGCGCCGCCGCTCAAGGCGCCGGCCAGATCAAAATGGCGCCGTCTTGAGCAATGGTGGCAAAACGGCCGCCATCAGGACTGAAAATAACGGCGTGGACCGGCAGGGTATGCGCCCGCTTGTACGCGGCCAACATCGCCCCGGTCGCCACATCCCAGACAGCCACATCGCCGCTTTCACCACCAGCGGCAATCCGGGTGCCGTCGGGGCTAAAGGCCAGCGCCTTGGGAAAGCTGAAGGCCCGGTCTTCAGCCATCAGTCGCACAGCCTCATCGCTGGTTAAATCCCAGATGATAACTTGCATACTGCCCACCGCGAAAAGGTTTGGCTCGCGCGGATGCCAAGCCAGGCCGGTGGGAATACCTTGCTCAAGATGTTGGCTCCATTGAGGCTCGATGGCCCCGCTGGCGATATCGAGCAGGTAAATTGCCCGATCCCGGCTGGTGACGATGACCGCGCTGCCATCGGGCGTAAATTTCACGTCGCCCCGAAAATTGGCTTCGTCATCCTCAAAACGGACAAGGGGGGCCTGCGCGGCCACATCCCAGATGATGACGACGTCGTCGCTGCCGCTGCTGGCAATGCGCTCCCCGTCCGGCGACCAATCCAGCCGGTGAATGCCGAAGCGATGGCCGGTATCCCGATCGCCAAAGGCGGCGATTAGCTCATGCGCGGTTGGGTCATACAGGTAGAGACGGCCGTTTGTGCCGCCGACCGCCAGCAAAGTCCGTTCGGGGTTGAAGGCCAGGGCGCTGATCTGGAAACCGGACAGCCCGGCGTCGCCAAAGCCGCCCTCCAGGTGGAGACGGGCAAAGGTTTCAACCTCCCACTGCACAATCTGTTGCCCAACTGTGCCGGCCCAGATGGTTTCCCCGTCGGGCGACCAGACGCCGGCATGCATGCCGTTGGCAAAGCCGGTCGCGCTTTGCCGGAGCGCGCCGGTCGCCGCCTCCCGCTGATAGATAGAGCCGTCGGGATCAAAGGTATAAAGCAGGCTGCTGTCCGGCGAAAAAGCGACCGCGCGAATAGTGACCCGCTGATCGGTCGCCTCGTACAATTCGGTGGCGCTGGCCGCGTCGTACACCAGCGTGTGGCCCTGGTTCAGGCCAAAGGCGAACAGGGCGTCGTCAGGCGACCAGGCAATGCTAATGATCTGGCTCGATTCGATAATGTGCAGGGGCGTCCCGGCCGCAAAATCCCAGACAATAACCTCTCGCCCTCCTTTGGCCAGCAGCCTGGAGCCATCGGCGTTAAATGCCAGGGCGGTGACCTCGCGCGAATGTTCCGCCCCGAATTGGCGGACAACTTCGCCTGTAGTCGGATTCCAGACGAAGATCTCGCCGGTCTGCCCATCTTGAGTCGCGCCGCCGCTCACCAGCCAGTCGCCGTCAGGCGTCCAGGCCAGAGAACGGGGAAATGCGGAATGGCCTGATAGCTCGCCCCGCTGTTCGCCGGTTGTGGTATCCCAGAGGCTGATGACCCGGCTGTCGGCCGTCGCCAGCAAGGCGCCGTCAAGACTGAAGGCGGCCGTGAAGTCCAGGCCAAAGCGAGGCCGCACGCCGATCTCTTCACCTTGCGCCGTGTCCAGAAGATGGATTTCCAAAATCGTGAACGCCGCCAGCCGCGTCCCATCGGGAGTAAAGAGGACGTTCATAACCGGCAATTGGAAAGGCGCGAACCAGATAGTGGTCATCGTGTCGGTGCGATAGAGGTAAACGCCGATGGTGGTCGCTATGGCCAAAGAGTCGCCGTCGGGCGAGACGGCCATGGCCATCGCAGCGCCCCGGCCAATACGCGCCAGCGCCCCTTCAGGAACCGGCCCCTCAAAAGGGCGTTCTGCCGCCACAGGTTCGGGTGTGGACGTGGGCGTTGGCTCCGGTGGCGGGGCCAGAGTCGCTGTCGCCGCAGCCTGTTCTACAGCAGTGGGAAGCGGCGCGAGCGTTGGCTGCGGCGACGGGTCCTGGACGGCTAACTCAGCGGCCTGCTCCACAACGGCGGGCGTTACCGCAGGGATCTCCCGGCCACACCCCAGGTTACAGGCCAGAGCCGCCAACAACAATAGACAGCAGAGAACAAACCTAACCATCTTCTTATGCATCATACGACTCCTTTTGATATTCGCTCCTTGGGTCGCTCATTTCCTATCTCTATTGCTTTGCCGTAGCCGGCCCGCTCACTCGCCGTGGACGCCCCACAACTGAATACCGCTAACGGGATGGTTGACGGCCGCGGCAAGAACACGGCCGTCGGGCCGAAAGGCGAGGCTCAGTACGTCCCCACCGAGTTGGTGAAACCGCCTTAGCAGGGTAGGCTCGTGTGACAGACGCCATACCTGCACGCTGTCGTCGAGCCAGTCGCCCCCGCTGGCCAGGAGAGCGCCGTCGGGGCTAAAGGCGAGGCTCATCACGTTGCCAGAGTGACCGGCCAGCTTGATTGGTGGGCCAACGGCCGCGCCAATACGCCAGAGTGACACACTGCCATCAGACAGGCCGGCAGCCAGTAAAAACTCGTCCAGTTCCCCGGCATCGGCCGGGGCAGCCGCCAGGCTGACGACAGCGGCGCCGCCGTCCAGCCGGTAGCGCAGAGCGCCGTTGTCTGCCGGCCACAGCCGCACAGTGCCCTCTTGCATCCCGGCGGCAACCAGCGCTCCGTCGGGACTCCAGACGACGCCGCGAACGGCGGCAAATCCTTCCGCCGCCAGCCGGGACCGCAGCCGGCCGCAGGTCGCAGCCTCATTCCCCGGCGCACAATCGGTCACATCCCAAAGGATCACGGCGCCGTCATCAGCGACAGAAGCGAGCGTCTGGCCATCGGGACTCCAGGCCAGGCCGTGAACGGCTGCAGTGTGGCCGGCCAACGTCTGGATTGGGCGGCTCGCGCCCTCATCGTTGTCGGCAGGGTCGGTTGGCCATAACTGGAGTTGACCGCCCTCCCATCCTGAAGCCAGCAGAGCGCCGTCAGGGCTAAAGGCAACGCTCCAGGCCGGTGTCGGCCAGGCCGCCAACCGCTGGCCGGTCTGGGCGTCGAGGAGCTTGACGCCGCTGTAGGTAGCAACGGCCAGCGTACGGCCGTCGGGCGAATAGGCGATCTGGCTCACCTCGTCACTGGTGGGCCAAAGAGCCAGGGCGACCAGCCGCTCTACGCTCTCAGGCGAGATTTCCGCAAGCGGTGACGGCAGAGGGGCGCCGGTCAGGATTGACGGAAGCGAGCCGGTCGGTGGTTCAACGTCGAGGGGCAAGAATAGATCAAATGCCTCAGGCGGAAGTTGGATCGCCCGCACGAATTCGCGCAGCGGGTCGGTAATCAGGTGCCCATTGGTGTACCGGTAGCCCTCACGGTACCACAGGTCAAAGGTACGGCCGTCTTCATACTCGATCTGGTAGAGCAGCTCGTTGCCGCCGATTTCGGGGGACTCAGGCGCGATGGGCGCGATCTGCCGGCAATCAACGGCACCCAACGTGTCAAACAACGCCTGCACGCTGCCCGGCGCTACCTCAACCGCCCAAACGCCCCGGTTAATCGGACCACCCTCATCACCGGTACGCTCGAACCGGACGCCCTCCGGGGTGATGGTATACCGCTCGGTATGGCGGTCAGGCAAAGGGCCAGAGTAGTCCTGATAAATCGCCCTGACAACCGTTCCCGGACAGGGGGCAGGTTCAGGCTGGCAGGCCGGCAGGATTGTCACCCATAGCAAAAGCAAAGAACGTCCCCATTTAGCTAACATAGCGCCAGTAAACCCATATATTGAGAGCGCATCATAGCCTGTCGGTAGCCTGGTGTGGACGAGAATTGCTTGTCCACACCAGGCTCAGAGAGATGACATTTAATGATTTGGTCTCACGATCAGCGGCAGATAGATATAAGCCTGCGTAGCGACACGGATTGTCGCTATCTCCGTCGTTCGCGCATCATATTTCAGATAAGCGACGATGCGGTATGCCTCCTCCGTCGCGCCCACGGTGTCCCATACATTATTAAGAGTCACGGCGGCGCCTGGGAGCAATCCGGTCACGGTGTGGGTGAAGGTTTGGGTGATGGTTATCCCGTTGCTGGTTTGCACCTCGATAATGGCTTCGCCATTGATGACGGTAGGCCCGGTGTTGTGGATAGTCAACGAAGTTGCCACCGGATCGCCGGGCTGGAAGATGGTAGGCGTGGCGCTAAAAGCCGCGATCTCGGCCGAGGCGACCCCTAGTTGGAACATACGGCTGGCGCTTTGGAGCAGGTTGCCTGCCTCGTCCCGCAGTTCGACATACAGCAGGTATTCACCTGGAGCGAAACCAGCGCTGTCCCAGGCAAAGGTATAGTAGGAGGTCCCAACCATCTCGTGGAAGGCGTGTAGTTGCAGACCATCAACGACAACCTCTTCAGAAACCATGTTGCGGATCGTCGGTGCGACAATTAGTTTCTGCGCCGCGTCGGGATTGTGGAGTACCATTTCAGCAATCACATTCTCGCCCAGGTTGTATTGACCTTTATCAATCTGAAAATGCTGAATTTCCACCGCAACGCTGACGACCTCAATCTCGAAGGTGAAGTGGTCGTGCCATTCGATATTGGTTGTGGCCGGCTGGTAGTGGAAGGGGGCGATCTCGATATACAGCTCTGAACTGCCGTCAGGATGCTGGTTGACGCGCCAATGATAGATGCGATCCCGCGCCGGCAGCCAGTCGTCATCTTCGATGCCGGGTAGGGGTTCTGTTTCTCCGGCCGGTAAGGCGACGCCCGAAGAGGGAATCATCTCCGTGACCGGCAGCGTGAGTCCCGTTGTGAAAACCCGGCCGTTTCGCGCGGCCAGGGTCACATCTTGCACGCGATAGCCGGGCGCGTAATCCACGGTGACAATCCAGTAGGGTACCTGGGGCAGCCCGCCTTCGGAGAGGATTTTGCCGCCGGGAATCACGACTGCGTCGAAGCCATCGTGGGTGGCGGTAACGACGTAGGCTGGCACCTGTACCTGAAGGCTGGTTGTGGGATCGCCCATTGGCCACGATCTGGCCGACGCGGCCACTGTCGGCGCCGAGTCGCCAAACTTGGGATCGCCATAAAGATTGTGCTCCACAACCCAGAAACGCGCCCAATCATACCAGCCTAACAAACCCGGTGGGTGATATTTGTCGCGCTCCAGTTGGGCAAAGGCCCGCCCGATAGCCTCGCCGTTCTCAGGGTTCCAGTCGTGGTTATAGAACCAGTCCGAGTAGTTGAGGCTGAGTTGAAGCGGCGTCACCTGGGTCGCGCCGATATAGACAGCCGCCCCCCATTGCAGCATCTTCTCCGCCAGGCTGATGTCGTTGTTGCCCTCATAGTGGCCTGTCAGACAAGCAGGGTTGAAGACAAACGGCGCGTAGCCTCCCATATTCAGTGGCACAGAAGTATGCAGAGACGCTCTGCCCCAACGGTCAACATTTCCGTGTCCCAGGAGATGAATCAGGCTCCAGCCTTGCGCAACCGTGGCGTGAAGCATAGCGTCCGGATTCTCGTCTGGCAACTTAAGGTTTACCGGAAAACTCCAGCCATTGGATTGCAGCCTCGATCTAATGTTCTGGGCCGAATTCCAGAAGCCGTCGGCGTCGGACTCCGCAACCACTAGAGCGCGTCCAAGAACCTGATAGTTGTATCCGGGTAGGCCCTGGCTGACGGCAATGCTGGTCTCGATTGGTATGCGCAGTTCTGCGGCCGTGTTGCCGATGATGCGCCCTAGATTCAGTTCGGGATTACCCGGCGCGGCAATGCTGGAATACCATTGATCATGATTGGGAATATCACGGTTTGCTCGAGAACAATGGAATGTGCTGCCCGGAATGGCCCAACAGATATCGTAATTGTAGGAGTTATAGGCTGGCACGATCTCTGTCTCGCCAACGATCAGCACATAGGCATGGTTGCCCGATTGTTGGAAGGCGGGATGGAGCGATTCGGACCAGTAACCGCCAGGTTCGAGCAGGTTGTCCAGAACACTTTGATCTTCGTAGGTATCCAGAAAGCCTAACACGCCGTTACGCGCAACTGCCAGGCGGGCCATCGCGCTGTAAAGCTGATAGACGTCAGCTTCGTTGTAGAGCGCTTTCAGCCGAGACGGGTTGGTGACGATGATGTAATCGGCCGCTTTGCGGGCATTGGTCACTTCCAGGGCGCCTTGCCACGGCCGGTTAAATATGATTTGCAAATCCTGACTTAGCTTCCAGTAATGCAGCCTGGTCTGCGGCAAACCTAACGAAGGCGATGACATTCCGTCTTCGTAGAGGATGGGCACCGCCTGATAAGTGACCGCAAGCTGCTGTCCCGGATGTAGTGAGATCATATCAATGCCGCCGGTGGCAAAATCAATCAGAACCCGCGACATTCGCGCTCCATCGTTGCCCCAGGTAGGATACCTTTCAACAGATACGCTGTAGGTCTCTGTCTCGCGGTCGGCCGCCATGAACTCAATCGTAAAATCCTCGATATGCTTGAGCCAGACCGGGGCGTTGGACAAAGGCGAAAGCGAAATGGTCAACGTCACATCGAAGTAGTTGCCGTTGCGCGTGACCGAGCGTTGTATGTCCACCAGCGGATCGCCGCCGACAACGCGAATGGGCTTGACGACCTCACGGTAATTTGTTGGATCGTCGCTGGCAAGCGCCCTGGCTTTGAGCGTGTGATTACCGGCCGGCATCCCGCCGGCGTCATAGTCATAAACATAGTCGAAGGTACCGGGTGTGGTCGGGACCGATAGGCTGTGAACCAGTTCATTGTTGACGTAGAACTGGACTTCGCCCACCTGCCGGGCCACGTCGTTGCAGACGGGCGGATGATATACGACTGGGTCAGACCAATTGTTATGCGTCGTCGAGCTGTCGCCGCATTCCCATTCTGACTCGAACGCTTCCACGCCGAGACGGATCTGCGTGCCTGGCAGCAGCGCGCCTATGTCTGGATCGGCGTAATAGAGCGGCATCGCTGTACCTGACGCCTGGGGACTGTAGAATAACAGCGAAATCGGGCGATCTTGCCAGGGGGGATCCCAGAGCGCCTCCCAATGGGCCAGGGTCATTGAACCATCGGTGGTAACGAGCAGCTTCACACTGCTAGTTCCACGCTGGAAGAATTTCTCCCGCGTCAGTAATGAGAGCGGCGGATCCAACGAACGGGGATGGAGTGTGTACTTGAATTCCACAAACCCGTCGCTCCGCTCTATTGGCCTGTATGAGTGTCCGATCAGCTCATCATCCAGGAAGAATGAGGCGTATACCCCTTCCCAGCCTCCCACGTGAGAGAGAAACGCCTGATCTGTGGGATTGACGACGGCCGTCAGGTCATAGATGGGATAGTCGCCGTCACGGCGCGTAATCTGCAAAGTGCCGGTTACAGGCTCGGCCGGCAGGGCCGGCGTCTCAAAAAAGTTATCGCCACTAACGACAGTATTCCCGCTCAGATCGCTCGAGGCAACGGCGTAACGGTAGACGGTGGCCGGCGTCAATCCGGTTAGCGTGATCTGGTGAGCAGTCACAGCGCCCGCGGCATAAACCTCGCCGCTGTACCCATCGGCGCTTTCGTCATAGTAAACGCGGCTGTCACTGTTTTTGTCGGTGTTCCAGGCAATGACGGCCGAATTGGGCGTTATGCTGGTGGCTGCCGGCCCCCAGGTAATTTGCGGGGGGATGGTGTCACAGGTCCAAATTTCCTCGCGCTCATTGTTGGTCTTGTCCGCCTCGACGATGATCTCACCATAGTCCGCAGTGACGCGCAGGGTATTGGTGATACCGCTGCAACTCCACGAAGCAATCGGTGTGTTGTAGCGTTCGCCCGGCGCCAGGATGATTGGCACGACGCTCGCGCCACTGTAAACGTCGTCAACGTGCAACGCCACCTCATGCCCGGCCGGGGCCGCTCCCTGCCCGATGTTGCGTACCTGACACCAGACTTCCCCGTCCATCTCCCAGATGTCGGTCACAATCAGATCAGGGGTAAGCGAGAGCCAGGCGTGCCGAAGCCCGTGCAACCAGTCGCCGTAGGTAATGTGAGGCGTGCCGCTGGCATCAACGACAATCGCCACCGAATCGCTGGTCACCCAGACGCTATCATCTACTGTGGCGATCTGCCATACGGAGCCGTCGAAGGTTGCGTAGCGCAGCGTTGGCTCCCCTTCCACATCACTCACAAAGGCAATATGTGGCTGATTGTTCGAGTCCAACGCCAGCGCGGTTGGGATAACTTCGCTGGTATCGGCCACCACCAATTCGTCGTGCCAGCCAGAAGCATTACGATAGATATAACGCACGCCATGACCACCCTTCGAGTAACTGATATGTTCAAAGCCACTGGTGTCCATCACCATTGATGTGAACTCGCCACCGCCGCCACTATTAAGGTTGGAGATGTTCCAACTATTGGTTGCGGCTACATAGGCTGCGAGTTTGAGGCTATTGTTGGCGTAATCCAGATAACTGATCCGGGGGCTGTTTCCACGCAGGGCCAACGACGTATGCGCTCCCACGCCAGGGCCATTATCTACCGTTGTAATCTCCCAGGCAGACCCCGTCCAACGCGCATATTTGAGGGACTCATTTGTCTCATCGGAATAACTGATATGGACGTTGTTATTGGACGGAGAGTAAGCTACCGACGTAAAACCACCCGTGTAGCCGCCGCTATCCGGTGTCATGGTAATCCAGGAATCACCATCCCAGCGTGCATGTTTGAGAGCGGTGTTGGTCAGTTCGGTCACATCGCGATAGCTAATGTGGGGATGGCCATCCTGGTCAAGGGCCAGCGAGTTGTGTTGGCCAACGCGCCCACTATCATCAACCAGCTCCGTGATCCAGCCAGTACCGTCAGATATAGCGTAGCGCAGGTCCCAGTCTGGCCCAGCATTAAAACTATAGCTGACATGCAGATAGCCATTATCGTCAATGGCCAGAGAGGAAAACCAACCGGCCCCACTGTCTGGATCGATGGTCTCAATGGCCCAATAAGTGTCAGCCATAAGGTGACTCATAGGCGTTGCTGCCGCCACAGGATGATCTTTGTCAGGCAGCAAAGCGGATAACCCGACTTCGGGTAGGAGACGTGTCGGTCCCTGCCCTGCAGCATGATTCACCGTTAGCGTGCCCATTTGTATAACTGATAAAACCAGAATCAGCAGCAGATAGGCTGCCAAATGTATAAACGATTTTCGTAACATGATATTCTCCTCGTATGACAGGCAGTAAATAATAGAGCATGAGAAACACCGCCATTATCTTTTAACTTCTGCAGGCTGTTGCGCAGGGCTGTACTCCAGTTTCTCAGCCTGGGTCTGGATCCAGTCATGGAGGGCTTGCGGACTGGTAAAACCATGCCGCTCGCCGGTTGAGGCGTTCTCCAGCATAGCCCGCCATTCGTCTGCCTCCGGACCTACGCGCCAGATACGTAACAGATAGGACAGGTAACGTTTTTGTGCCATAGGCCACCTCGTGGGCCACCTCGTGGGCCACCTCGTGGGCCACCTCGTCGGCCACTTCTCTTGGCCATTTAGACTGTACCAGACCGGTGTGACAAAAGTGTCACAAGCAGCGCCAGGACGGTTGTCTGACGGTTGGAGATAGGGTATATTAGCTTTGTTGGCTGGTTTTCAGTTGCCAGCCGCAATTGCGGCAGATGAAGCCGAGAGTCCCTGACGGGCTTGCCTCTTCTACTATCCAGGATTGACACTGTCCTGGTTGGAGAATCATTGTGGCCCACCTCGCACTGTATCTATTTGGCCCATTCCAGGTGCTGCACGATGGCCAAGAGATTACCGACTTTGCCACCGACAAGGTCCGCGCCCTGCTGGCTTACCTGGCGGTGGAATCGGGTCGGCCACACCGTCGGGATACACTTGCCGGTCTTCTTTGGCCGGATCTGCCCCAGAAGCTGGCCCGGCAGTCTTTGCGCCAGACACTCTTGCGTCTACGACGGGCGCTCCAAGATTGCGATACCGCGCCTTCATGGCTCCTGCTCCACCAGGAACAGATTCAATTCGCGGCTGGTGATGCGGTCTGGCTGGATGTTACCGCTTTCACCACCTCCCTCGATACCTGTCGCCTCCATACGCACCGCTCTGTTGGTGGCTGCCGGCCATGTCTGGAACGACTGGAGCGTTCGGTGGCGCTATATCGCGGCGATTTTCTCGATCAATTCTTTCTGCCCGATAGCGTCCCCTTTGAAGAGTGGGCTCTTCTCTGGCGTGATAGGCTTCGCCAGCAGGCTATGGAGGCGATGGCCACCCTGGCGACCTACTACGAACGACGCGCCGACTACGCTCAAGCCCAGCACTATGCCCGGCAGCAATTAGCGTTGGAGCCGTGGTGCGAGGAGGCGCACCGGCAGCTAATGGGCTTGCTGGCGTTTACCGGCAAGCGCAGCGCGGCATTGGCACAGTATAAAGCGTGTCGGCAGGCGCTGGCTGAGGTATTAGACGTCGAGCCGTCACCGGCAACAGTCTCCCTACACGACCAGATTCGCGCAGGACGGTCGCTCAGCCGTCCGCCACCCCACAACACAGTTTTGGCCCCGACCCCCTTTGTCGGGCGTGAAAAGGAGTTGGCCGACCTCGCCGACCTCCTGGCCCGACCTGACACCCGGCTGGTAACGTTAGTTGGCCCTGGCGGTGTAGGCAAAAGCCGCCTGGCGCTGCAACTGCTGGCGGAGCAGCGCGGCCTGTTCGCCCACGGTGTCACTTTCGTGCCTCTCCATTCGGTGGACGCCAGCGCCTTGATTAGCTACAGCGTGGCCCAGGCCCTCCATTTCCCCTTGCAGGGAGCGCAACCTCCCGCTGAACAACTTTTGAACTACTTGCGCCACAAGGAGATGCTTCTGGCGCTGGACAACCTTGACCATCTCTTGCAAGATTGCCGACTGATTGAGGCGATTCTCAGCCAGGCACCGGGCGTAACGCTGCTGGCAACCTCCCGCGAACGGCTCAACCTACGTGAGGAACAGGTTTATCTTCTCGACGGGCTAACATATCCCGAAACGGACGCGACTGAATATGACAGGCTAGAGTACAGCGCCGTAGCGCTGTTTTTACAAGCGGCACGGCGCGTAGACCGGCGCTTCAAAGCAGGCGCGCGTGCGCTGCCCGACGTCCTCCGCATTTGCCGTCAGGTAGAGGGCATCCCGCTAGGCCTTGAGCTGGCGGCATCCTGGGTAGACACGCACCGCTGCGCCGATATTGCCCGTGAAATCGGCAAAAATGACGAGATGCTGACGACGACGCTGCGCAATGTAGACCCGCGCCATCGCAGTCTGCGGGCCTCCTTTGAGTATTCCTGGGCGTTACTCTCTGTGGAGGACCGGGCGTGCCTGGCCCGCCTGTCCGTTTTTCAGGGCAGCTTTGACCGTCGTGCTGCACGTCAGATTGCCAACGCCTCGCCCGACCTGCTGGCGGGGCTAATCCACAAATCGCTGCTGCGCGTTGATAGCAACGGCCGTTACACACTCCACCCCCTGCTACACCAGTATATTGCCGAGAAGTTCGATACTACCGGGGAGGCCCAGAGCGTTTATTTGAGGCACGGCCGTTATTACACCACCTTCCTGCAAGAGCACGAGGAAGCCCTCAAATCCACCGCCCAGATGCACGCCCTGGAAAGCATCGGCGCGGAGATTGACAACATCCGTCAGGCCTACCGGTGGGCGCTCACGGAAATCGTTGCCAGGCGTAACGTGGAGACATATATCAACATCCTGGATACCGGCATCGAGAGCCTGTATCTTTTCTACCTTTTGCGCGATTGGTATCAGGAAGGTGAAGCGCTCTTCGGCGACATCGCCACGGCACTTGAAGGATATGTGATGGATGGCGCAGTCACCATCACAGCCAAACGCCTGTTCGGGCGTGTACTGGCGCGGCAGGGCAAATGCTGCGAGTTCACGACCTCGGCCGACAAGGCGCGGGCGCTCTTCAAGCTCAGCGTTGCTGTCTTAGAAGCACTGCCCCAAAGCGACCGTGACCTGGCTCTCCCCTTGAACGGCCTGGGCTATATGGCGGTGATGACAGGTGACTACGAGGCAGCCACGCAACACCTGGCCGATAGCCTGACACGCTACCGTCAGGCTGGCGATGAATGGGGCCTGGCCAACGTCCTCAGCAACCGCTGCCTGCTGCTGCGCCACAGTGGCGATTTCCAGGCCGCCAAAGAGACCGGCCACCAGAGCCTGACCATCCGGCAAGCTATCGGTGATCCGCGCGGCATCGCGGCCTCACTCAACAGTCTGGGGTTGGTAGCTTGTGCCCTCGGCAATTATGCTGAGGCAGAAAAGGCTTTCAGCGAATCGCTACAAATCTGTCAGGAGATGAGTTACCGGATAGGCATCTCTAACGCACTCAATGGCTTGTGCCAGGCGACCTTCTTTCAAGGTGAGCGTGCTGCCGCCGCCGGGTATGCCCAAGAAAGTCTGGCCCTCTACCGCGACATCGGCGATCAATGGGGCGTGGGGATCGCCCTCAACAATCTGGGTTGTATTGCCCTGGAGCGCCAAACCTATGCTCGCGCCAGAGATTATTTTCTGGAAGGCATTCGCATCTTCCGCGAATTTGAGATCAAATCAAGCCTGGGGAACGCCCTCAATAACCTGGGCGAAGCCTATTATCGGCTGGATCAGCACGAGGCGGCCCGCGCCGCACTGCTCGAGGCTCTGGTGCTAACCCAGGCCACAGACAACACACCCAATCTCATCGAGGTTATTGTACGCCTGGCCCAACTCGCGGCACGCCAGGATGCCCTGGCACGCGGTCTGGAATGGCTATGTGTCGTGGCCGACCATCCGGCGATGCTTGAGGAAGTTCGCGACAAAACGATGGCGCTGCGGAGAGAGATGGCCGAATGCC
>SLGK01000186.1 GCA_007123775.1 Anaerolineae bacterium
AGGCGGGCCTCGGTGTAGCGCATGGCCGCGGCCGCGTCGCCGTCAATCGAGCCGAAGTTGCCCTGCCCTTCGACCAGGGGGTAACGCAGCGAGAAATCCTGCGCCAGCCGCACCATGGCGTCATAGACCGACTGGTCGCCGTGCGGGTGGTATTTGCCCAGCACCTCACCCACCACGCGGGCCGACTTTTTGAAAGGGGCGTTGGGACGCAGCCCCATGTCGTACATGGCGTAGAGAATGCGGCGCTGCACTGGCTTGAGGCCGTCACGCGCATCGGGCAGCGCCCGCGAGACGATGACGCTCATAGCATAGCTCAGATACGACTGGCGCATCTCCTGGTCAATATTGATCTGTTTGACTTGTCCGGTTTCCATCGAAGGGTGAGTCTTAGTACGTAGTGCGTAGTACGTAGTGGGTTTCGCGAATGTTACGCACTACGCATTACGCATTACGTATCTGGTTTTTCCACGTAAATATCCCCATTTTCCACCTTCACGGCATAGGTCGGGATGCCGGTAAAGGCGGGCATTTGGGTGGCACGGCCGTCGCGTATATCGAAGCGGGCACCGTGGCGGGGACATTCAATTTCACAGCCAATTAGTTCCCCATCTTCCAGCGGGCCGCCATCATGGGTACACAGGTCGGCGATACAATAGTAGGTGCCGTCTACGTTAAAAATAATGACGGACTCTTCTTCAAAGTCATACCATAGTCGCTGGCCGGGCGGAATGTCCGCGGCCGGGCCAATTTTTACAAATTCTGCCATACATTCTCTCCAATTGCGAAGTGGCGGAGTGGCGGTGTAACTTCGCCACTCCGCCACCTCGCCACTTCGCTTACCTCAGCTCATCCGGCGCGGGCATCCCATAGGCCCCGGCTTTGAGGACCTTGAGCGAGAGCAGGGCGCATTTGACGCGGGCCATGCTGAGGGGGACGCCGATTAGCTCTAACAACCGCTCTTTGGGGAAGTTTTTCAGTTGGTCCAGGTGCATCCCTTTGATCTCTTCGGTAAGGAGGGAGGCGGAGGCCTGGCTGATAGCGCAACCATCACCGCTCCAGGCAACGGCCGTTACCTTCTGCTCGTCGTCTAATCTGACATCAATACGGATGACGTCGCCACAAAGCGGGTTGTCCTCTTCGTAGGAGAAATCGTTGGGGTCCAGCGTACCCTGGTTAAGCGGATACTCGTATAAATCAATGATCTGTTCGCGGTAAATACTGCTGTCCATGGTTTTTGTCTCGTGGTCGTTAGTCAATAGTCGCTGGTCATTGGTCGTTAGTTGCTTGCCTTTGCCTACTTATATGTTAACGAAAAACGGCCGTTTGCACAATTAGCAATCTGCATCTTTCAGGCAAGCAACAATTCATGGACTCATGGGGTGTTGAGCTGACGGAACGCCTGACAGATCCCGATTTGCGCCGCGCTTTCCGCGAAAGCATTCCTTCCCACCAGGCCATTATACAGTCATCACCGTAGTTCGTAAGTGAGATGGTTGGTGAAACGGCCGTCTTCCGCCACCGTATACAGACCCACAATTATCTTTTGCACCGTGCGCTCAGGCGGCAGCGGGATGTGGTAGTTATCCTGCACCAGCTCACCAGCCTGCCAGTTGGTTGTGGGGTAGAAGCCGCCCACGGGGTGGATATTGTCTTGCTGCGCCACCAAGTCGTCGGGGCCGAGGATTTGCGCCCGGTCGGTAACGTGGACGAAGACGCTGTAGTTGCGCGTGGGCGGTTGGCTGGCCTGCCACTGTAACTCAACAAACAGGGCACCATCGTTGCCCCGGTCAACCGTTGCCGCCACCAACTGAATTTCCTCCGACACGGCCAGGGGTTGGGGAGCGAGAGGGTTTGTGACGGCCGACGGCCGTATCGCCACCATGCGCTGCCCATGACTGCTGAGCGAAACGGCCGTGCCATAGCGCTCGGCCCACTGGTCTGGCGGCACGGCGTATAGCACCTCCCGGCTGACATAAATGAGCGGCGGCGGCGCATCGGGCAAGCCGCTCAAATCACCCCGCAGATCAACCAGGTCCACGTGGGCCAGTTCGCCCGTCACCAGTTGGCCATAGGCCAGCGGAAAGAAACGGGGACTCCAGATTTCACCCACCAACGGCCGTTCACCGCTCAGTACGGCCGCATCCTGAATCAATTGTTGGCCGGTCTCATCTTTGGTATGAAATAGAATGTAGGCCTGGTTGGCGCTCACATTCTGGAAGGCGATAAAGGCCGTGAGCAGCAGTCCCAGCAGCGGCAGCGAGCGCTGCCACTGGCCCAAAGCGACCAGCCCCGCGCCCCAGGCCGCAGCCAGGATGACGCTGGCTACCAAAATCATCATGTAAGAGCGAATCAGCAAGCCCTGGCTAATAGGTGCCAGCAAATAACCACCAAAAGCGATCAACAAGACAGCCGCCAATCGCCGCGTTTGGGGGTGCAGCAAACCGGGCACAAAGCCGAACAGCCCCGCGGCCAATCCTAAACTGCTTAGCTCCTGCGCCAGATATTGGAAACGGCCGTATAAAGCGGCCCCGATCTCCGGCAGCGTTGTGGGCGGCAGCAGCCGGTAGCTGTACTCACGGGCAAAAAAGGCGTCGGCAAAACCCTCCCAGTTAGTCGGGGAACGGCCGTAAATCCAGGGCGATCCGGCCCAGGCCACCAGGGGCAAATAAAGGTAAATGAGCAAAGAAGCGGCCGACAACAAGGCCGACCCCAGCCAGACACGCCAGCCCAATTTCAGCGCGGGCCAGGCGGCTGCCAGCAGTGCCGGACCCAGAAAAATAAGCGTCCGATGGTGGCCCACCGCCAGGCCAAACAGAAAGCCTAATAGCAGAAGCCGCCGCTTTGTGGGTTGTTCGCCCAGAGCCAGTGCCAGCACAATCAGACCAAAAGCCAGCAGCAGGCCAAAAGCATACGCCTCAGCCACCACGGCGTACATCCATACCAGAATGCCAAAGGCAGGCAGTAGGAGTGCTGCCGCCACGGCCGTGCCCCACCTATCTAAGCGGGTAAAGGGCCACACCATCAACAGCAGCGCTGCCAGCGCCGAGAAGAATGAGAGCAGGTTGGCGGCCGTCGCTGGATATAGGCGTAGCGGATCAATCAGGCGCACCCAGAGGTTGGCCAGCAGGCTGAGCAGGGGATAGCCGGGCGCGTGGACCACACCCCAGGTGTGCCAGGCGACGATAAACTCGCCGGAATCATCAATTAACTGCAGCAGGCCGGTAAACTCGCCGGTTGGGTCAGGAAGGGGGTCATTAACGGCCGTAACCTGGGTAGGCAGACTGTACAGCCAGACAGCGGCAATGACTAAGAGCGCGGCCAGGGGTAAAATAAAGGCAGCATAGCGGGTGGCAAACAGGGTTTTAGGCCGGGTCATATAAGTGTATCTATCTGGCTAGAAGGCAACATGCTCATTCTTTCGGTCACGGTGTCGCTGTGCCGGCCAGGGTAGACCACCCACATATGGGCCAGGTCCGGCGTCTCGCAGGCGGTGTACATAGAGATGGCCCTATTTTACCCGGAAAGCCGGCAATTGCACTCCCAGTTTCCATGATTGCAGCAGGTTAATCCCCTTGCGGCTCGGCCACGGCCGTTTCCCGGCGCGGCCAGGGCAGCAGCATTGGCACCCGCTGGCGATACTGCTCGTATTGACGGCCGAACGCAGTCAGCAAATCCCGCTCTTCCAGAAAGATACCAATGAGAATATAGCCGGTGGTGGCCAGAGCAAACAACAGATGCCCCTGCGTCATGTCCGGCGTGGCCCAAAAGGCCAGCAAAAAGCCGAGCATAATGGGATGGCGCACAACCTTGTACAGGGCCACTTCTCGAAAAGGCAGTGGCCGGTAGCTCTGCTCGCGCAGCCGCAGCCAGACCTGGCGCAGCCCAAACAGGTCCAAATGGCTGATCATAAAGGTGGAGAGCAGCACAATTAGCCAGCCTAACCAGAAGAGGGCGTGCAGCAAGAAACGGCCGATTTCAGACTCAATCGACCAGACAACACCGGTAAGCGGCTGCCACTGCCAAAACAGAAGCAGCAGCAGCAAGCTGGACAACAAGACATAAATGCTGCGTTCCAGGGAGCGGGGCACAATTTGCGTCCACCACCGCTTAAAGGCAGGCCGGGCCATAACGCTGTGCTGTACGGCAAACAACCCCAACAACAGCAGATTGATCAACACGGCCTGGGCTGCCGGTCCCTCAACACCGGAATTAATCGTCTTGGGCACGAACAGATCGCCCACAAAACCAACCGAGTACAGAAAAGCGACTAGAAATACCAGATAACTGACAATGCCAAAGGCAACAACAAAAAATCTCATCGGTCTACCTCCCTAGACTGTGTAGCGTAAATTTGCGCCCATCAAGGTGCGCCTGCACCGCTAATAGGCGCTTACGCGCCAACATCGACAAAAAATTGTCGATAGGCTATGTTAAACAACCAGACCAAGCAGGTGAAACAAGGAGTGCATTTCACGGTGAATAACCCGATATTGTTTGTCAACT
>SLGK01000206.1 GCA_007123775.1 Anaerolineae bacterium
TCCATGATTATCTCGCTCCTCCATCGGTTGGCTCATTTACTTCTGGAGGAAACTGTACAATTTTTGCAAGTTGCCCGCAAGGGCCTTATTTCCTGAGCGTAGTCTCAGGAAATTGCTAGTTTCTAACCGAGCCCATAGTAGGAACGATGAACTTAAAAGGAGTCGTTTCATGCGTTACCGTACAGCAACCACAAAGGATTGGTTGAAAACAGGGTTCTACATACTGCTGTATCTAAAGGTTATTGTCATTCCCATGATTTTTCTGCCCCCCTTTGGGCCGGTCGGGATCGCGGCCTGGTGCCTCATATTGGCTGGAAGTACGTATTGGTTAGTCAGATGGCATGCGGAAAATACAGTGTATCGCTGTTTGGAATGTGCGCATCTATTCACAATATCGCCTCTGACCGATCTAATCACGCCGCACTTCCCGAACCAGAAGTATTTAGAGTGTCCCGAGTGCGGCCGGCAAAGCTGGGCGACGATCTTCATCCGCTGCAAATAAGCGCGTGTGTCACAAATGGTCAGAATCGGATGAGGACCCGCAAACAAAGAGAAGCGCTATATGACGTCACAAAGTGATGTGGTGGTCGAAGTGCATAATCTGGTCAAACAGTACGCCGAAGTCAGGGCCGTAGACGGCGTCTCGTTTAACGTTTATCGCGGCGAGATCTTTGGCATGGTGGGGCCAAACGGGGCGGGCAAAACGACGACCATTGAGTGTGTCGAGGGGTTGCGCCGGCCGGACAGCGGTGCTATTCAGGTGTTGGGTCTGTTGCCGGAGCAGGATGGCTACGCCCTGCGGGAACGGATCGGCATCCAGTTCCAAACGGCTGCGTTGCCGCCGCGCATCAAGGTAGGGGAAGCCCTGGACCTGTTTGCCGCCTTCTATCGGCAACCGGTTGACTGGCGCCCACTGCTGACCCAAATGGGGCTGGCAGATAGAGCCAACGCTTATCTGGCCAAACTGTCCGGCGGCCAGAAGCAGCGTATTTTCATTGCCCTGGCTCTGATCAACGACCCGGAGCTTGTTTTTCTGGACGAATTGACCAGCGGCCTGGACCCCCAGGCCCGGCGGCACATGTGGCAAATGGTCGAAGAGATTCGCCAGCGTGGCAAGACGGTGTTTTTAACGACCCATTTTATGGAGGAAGCAGAGCGCTTATGCGACCGGGTGGCGATTCTGGATCACGGCCGGATCGTGGCTCTGGACACGCCAGCCAACCTGATCGCCTCCCTGAAAGCGGAGAATCGGATCATCTTTACTGCCACCGGGCCATTGGCGGTCGAAATCTTGCAGCAAGTCCCCGGCGCAGCGCGGGTCGAGCATATTGGCGAGCAGGTTATTGTCTACGGGCGAAAGGAAGGGATGCTCAGCGGCGTCGTGACCGCGCTGGAAACAAATGGGATCAATTTCACCGATCTGCGCACGGAACGGCCGTCGTTGGAAGACGTTTTCCTGGCCCTGACCGGGCGTGAAATGAGGGCGTAGATGACACAAATAACGGCCGCACGCAAATTAATCTGGGTGCAGACAAAGATGTCCTTGCGGGAGCCGCTGGGCCTTTTCTTCACCCTCCTGTTTGCCCCTTTGTTGCTGCTGATGATCGGGGCCATTTTTGGCAATGACCCCGTGCCGGAGTTCGGCGGTCAGCGCCATCTGGACATGAGAACACCCACCTACGCCGCCATCGTCATTGGCGTGGTTGGGTTGATAGGCATACCCGTGGAGACTGTCGGCCGGCGCGAGATGGGAGCGCTGCGTCGTTTTCGCGCTACCCCTTTGCGTCCGCTCACGTACATTGCCGCAGACGTATTTGTTAATTTCATTATGGTCATGCTGGGTATTCTGTTGCTGTTTCTCGTGGCTCGCCTGGTCTTCCAGGTGCAGTTCAGCGGTAACATCATCCTCTTGCTGGCGGGCATCTGTTTGAGTACCCTGGCTTTCCTGGCGTTGGGCTACCTGTTGGCCAGCCTGATACCTACGGTGTCGGCCGCTACCGTCGTCGGCAACGTCTTGATCATCCCCATGCTTTTCCTTTCCGGCATCACCGTGCCGCTGGAACTAATGCCGGAAGCGGTACAGAACATTGCCCGCTTTAGTCCACTCACCTGTGTGGCCACGCTGCTGCGCGGGTTGTGGTTTGACGAACCGGTTAGCGCTTATTTGTTTGAAATTGCCATCTTAGGCGGCGTGCTGATTGGCGCCACCCTGCTGGCCGCCTGGCGCTTCCGTTGGGAATGAACGGCTTGTGGCAAACTATCTGTAAGACGGTGAGCGTCGGGCCGCCAGCCAGCGTGGCGGGCTAGATTTGCATGGCCATGTTTGCCAGACTGAGCGGAAGTACTCAGTCTGGTTGGATTAAGTGAAGGCAACTACTAACGCTCTTTGGAGATTGGACCAATTTTGCTCACCAAATTGCTGCATCCACCAGAGCAAATTGGTCCAATCTGGCTTAGTAGTTACAAATGGAGGTTGATATGAAACGTATAGTTGTACTGCTATTACTCCTGAGTTTGTTTATAGTCGGCTGTGGCCCACAGGGAACGGCCGCTCTCTCACAAGAGGCTATTCAGAATCTGGCCCAGGAGAAGATGGAGGCGCTTAACAGCGGCGATTATGGTCGGATTTAGTGAGGTGATGCAAACGGCCGTTTCTGAAGAAGAGTTCCTGAGTTTGCGCGAAACTATCCTGGAAGCCAGCGGCCAATTTGAAGCCATTACCGGCAGCCGCATCGCCAACGCCCGCACTCAGGGCTACGTTAGCTACATTTTCACCTGCCAATTCGAGGAAGAAAACGTCCAGTTGACAATGGTCTATGCTATTGACGGCAATGAGGTAGAAGGCCTCTTCTTCAATGCGCCCAAACTGAACCAGGCCATGCAAGCGAGGTAAGTCAATGAATGACGATCTAGTACACAGGCCAGCGCCAAGAGGCAAGCGGTTGCTGGCTTTTTTCTTCGACTACTTGCTCATTGTCGCTTATTTTCTCGTTCTGGCGGCGGTCAGTTTGGGGTTGACGGCCGTTGTCAACCCGCCACCGATCTCTTCCCCCTATGTCTTTGACCTGATCGCTTTTGTAACGACCGTTCTGCCCGTCATTCTCTATTTCACACTTGCAGAAGGTGGCGGCCGGCAGGCGACCTGGGGCAAGCGACGGGTGGGTATTCAGGTAACGGCCGTTGACCACAAACCATTGACCTATCGCCAGAGCTTCATCCGGTCGCTCATTAAATTTGCCCCCTGGCAGATAGCCCATACCAGCCTGTTTCATATCCCCGGCTGGCCTTGGGCGTTTGAAACGATAGGGGCGGCCTCACTGGTAGGGCTGGTTGTGGCGCAAGGATTGGCTCTGCTCTATATTCTTTGCCTGCTATTCACGCCGACGGGCCGCACACCGTATGATTGGTTAGCCGGAACAATGGTTGTTGCCCGGCAAAAAAACGAACTGCCAACAATGGAGCATGAAACATGACTGACTTTCTCAATACCCCCACCACGCTCACCCAACACGTTCTGCAGCGCGACGGCTGCCCGCTTCATTATTGGCTGGGCGGCCCGGCGGAACGGCCGTTGCTCGTCTTCATGCACGGGGCCACCATGGATCACCGTATGTTCAACGCCCAGGTAGAGGCGTTGGTTGCCGACTACCGCGTCCTTGTTTGGGACGCACGGGGTCACGGCCGGTCGCAGCCCATCGGCGCTGGCTTCTCGTTGACGCAGTGCGCTCAGGATATGTTGGCTATTCTGGATGAAGAGGACGTCTCTCAGGCGATCACCTGCGGCCAATCGCTGGGTGGCTACATTGCCCAGCACATCTACCGCCACGCCCCAGAGCGTGTCCGGGCCATGATCATTATCGGCTCAACACCCATTGCCAAAGCCTACAACCGCCTGGAAGTGTGGGCGCTCAAAGCGTCGCTGCCCCTGTTTCGACTCTGGCCCTACAACCACTTCACGCAGACAATTGCCCGCAGCACCGCCCTGACGCTGGCCGTCCAGGTGTACGCGCTACAGGCCGCCCGGCAAATCAACCGGACCGATTTTGCCACGATCTGGCAGGCCGTCACCCTGGCCGTTGATGAGAAAGGGGACCCCACTTTCCGCATTGACGTCCCCCTGCTGCTGCTGCTGCACGGCGACAAAGACCGGGCCGGCACCATTCGCCGCGATATGCCGCTGTGGGCCAAATGGGAAAAAGAAGTGACGTTTCGGGTCATCCCCAACGCCAGTCATAATGCCAACCAGGACAATCCTGAGTTCACCAACCAGCTTATACAGACCTTTTGCTCAGATTTTGGTTGACATCACAAATAATTTAAGCTATATTGTCGTAATGTTATAACATTTACGCGGTGGGTATTGCCTGTTTCGTAAGATAGTCAGGCAATACACCGCGCCAATCGGAACAAACATTGACGACAACTCTCCCCATTCTCATTATCGGTGCCGGCCCGGTCGGGCTGTCGCTGGCGTTGGCCCTGGCCCGACAAGGACTGCCCGTTGAACTATTTGAGGCGCAGCCCGAACTCAGCCCGGAAATCCGGGCCAGCACCTTTCACCCCCCTACCCTGGAAATGTTTGCCGAATGGGGTGTGGTAGAAAACGTCCTGGCGCGGGGGCATAAAGTAGACCGGCTGCTCTACTGGGAGCGGCAAAGCCGGGAGCTAATCGCCGAATTTAACTACCGCCATATCGCCCAGGACACCCCCTTCCCTTTTCGGCTGCAATGTCCCCAATCGGTTCTGACGCGCACGCTCAAGCCGCTGGTCGAAGCCCTGCCCAGCGCTCGCGTTCACATGAACCACCGGCTGGTGGGCTTTGCCGACTGTGGTGATCACGTCACGGCCGAATTGGAGACCCCCAACGGCCGTATCACCGTCAATGGGGCCTATCTCTGCGGGGCCGACGGGGCCGGCAGCACGGTGCGTAAAGGGCTAGACCTCGGCTTTACGGGCATGACCTACGCCGACCGTTTTCTGCTCATCGGCACCGACCTCGATTTGCGCCCCTATTTCCCGGCCATCGGCCCCGTCAACTATATGTACGATCCGGAAGAGTGGGTGATCATTCTGCACCTGGCCGACGTGGTGCGGGTGGTCTTTCGTCTAAAGCCGGATGAGGTGGAAGAGGAGGCAATGGCTGAAACGGCCGTGCGTCAGCGCATCCACAACTTTATCGGCCAACCGGTTGATTTTGCCATCAAAAGCAGCAGCGTCTACCGCGTCCACCAGCGGGTGGCCGACACCTTTCGCCAGGGGCGGGTTCTGCTGCTGGGCGACGCGGCCCACATCAACAACCCAGCCGGCGGCATGGGGATGAACAGCGGTATTCATGACGCTTACCATCTGGCGCGGGCGTTGGCTACAGACCTGACAGGTTTTGAGCAATCCGCCATTGCCAACCTGTCAGGTCTAATGGATAACCCCCTCGACCAGTACAGCCAGACCCGACGCCAAACGGCCGTTGCCGCCATCCGCGCCTATTCCGACAAAAATTACGCCGACCTGTCCGCCCGCGACCCGGCCTACCGCCAACAGCGCAACGCCGAACTACGCGCCACCGCCGCCGACCCGGCCCAGGCCCGCGCCTATCTGCTGCGAGCGTCCATGATGCCGGAGCGAATATGAGGACGGAAGACGGAGGACGGAGGACGGAACAAGCCTCTGTCTTCGGTCCTCCGTCCTCGGTCAAACAAGCTATGCAACTTTTCTCCCTCCTCCACACCGGCCACTTCATTGCTGGCCAGGAACGGCCGTCTGCCAACGAGGCCATATTTGAGGTACTGAACCCGAGCAGCGAAGCGCAACTGGGCACGGCGGCACGCGGCGATGCGGCCGATGCGGAAACGGCCGTGCAGGCGGCGCGGCGAGCCTTTCCCGGCTGGGCCAGCCTGCCCCCGGCCGCACGAGAGCGCATTCTGTTGCAAACGGCCGACGCCGTAGAGGCCAATGCCGGCCGCTTTATCGACCTGCTCATTGACGAAAGCGGTTCAACGATTAGCAAAGCGCGACACGAAGTAACCTACGGCGCCAACTTGCTGCGGGCGGCGGCCGGCGAAGCCCGCCGTCTCTACGGCGACACCTTCCCCAACGACAAGCCCCACCGCCTCTCTCTGGTGGTGCGCGAACCGATGGGGGTGGTGGTGGCCATATCCCCCTTTAACGCACCGCTGGTCCTGCTGGTGAAAATGATCGCCTTTGCCCTGGCGGCCGGCAACTGCGTCATTGCCAAGCCGTCAGAAGAGACGCCGCTGGTGGCCGTCGAGTTGGCCCGCGTGCTGCATCAGGCTGGGCTGCCGCCGGGCGTTTTCAACGTTGTCACCGGCTACGGCGCCGAATGTGGCACGGCGCTGGTGGCCCATCCCGGCATCAACGCCATTGCCTTTACCGGCTCCACGGCCACCGGCGTCCGCATTGCCCAGGCGGCCGCGCCCCATATGCACCGGCTTCAGTTAGAACTGGGCGGCAAGAATCCGCTGCTGGTCCTGGCCGACATTGATCCGGTGGCTGCGGCAGAAACGGCCGTTGTGGGGGCTTTCTTTCACGGAGGACAGATTTGCATGTCCAGCGCCCGCATCCTGGCCGAGCGGTCAATCGCCCGCCCCTTCGCCGAGGCGCTGGCCCAAAAAGCGGCCGCTCTCCCGCTGGGCGATTTGCGCGATCCGGCGACTGCCTATGGGCCGCTCATCAACCGGGCGGCGCTGCTAAAAGTTGAGCGCCACGTGGCCGATGCCGTGGCTCAGGGCGCGGAATTGCTGAGCGGCGGCCAGCCGCAGCACGGCCTGACCTATCGCCCCACCGTCTTGTGGCAGCCGCCGCGCCAAACGGCCGTCTGGTGCGAAGAGACGTTTGGTCCGGTAACGGCCGTTGTGCCCGTGGCCGATCTGGATGAAGCGATTGCCCTGGCCAACGAAAGTGACTACGGGCTGAGCGCGGGTATCCTGACCAACGATTTGCAGCGAGGTCTGACTGCCGCCCGCCGTATTCGCAGCGGGGCTGTCCACGTGGGGATGCACTCTTTCCAGAGTGACGCCCTGGCCCCGATTGGCGGCTATGGTCTGTCCGGTTACGGCCGTTCCGGTGGCAAATACAGCGTGGAACAATTTACCGAGTTGAAATGGATTAGCGTCGAGTTGGGAGACGGAGGACCGGAGACCGAAGGCCGAGGTTAGCGACTCCTCCGTCACCCATCGTCCATCCCATCAAGGAGAAAAACATGGCCCAAATTGCCCCTTCCCCCGTCAAATTTGGCGGCGTCGAACTGCACAGCGGCGTCTCGCGCAAGAATATGACGGCCTTCTATTTTTCCGCCTTTGCCACGATCTGCCTGCTCAGCTTTGCCAACCTGGTGCAGCCCTATCTGCTGACCGAGGTGTTGAACGTGCCTTTGGCACAGCAGGGCAGCGTGACAGGCACGGTCATCTTCTGGCACGAGATCGTCATTATTCTGGTCATTGGCCTGGCCGGCAGTATGTCGGACAGGGTGGGGCGACGGCTGATTTTTGCCGGCAGCTTCCTGATTGTGGCCATCGGCTACGTGCTGATGATCCAGTCGGGCAGCGTCTTGCAGCTCGTTTTCTTCCGCATGTTTTTTGCCGTGGGGGCGGCCGGGGCCACCAGTATGCTCTCCACCGTCATCGCCGATTACGCCGTGGACAAGGACCGGGGCAAGGCCAACGGCATCCAGGGGGTGATGAATGGGTTGGGGGCGATGACGGCCGTTTTTGTCTTGCTCAACCTGCCTGAATGGTTCCGGCGCAGCGGCATGGAACCGATTGCGGCCGGGCAGGCCACTTATTATCTGGTGGCGGGGCTGTCGGTTATAACGGCCGTTCTCCTCTGGCTCGGTCTGAAAAAGCGGGGTATCCGCCACCGCAACCAGCCGGAGCGCTTTATTGACCTGCTGCGTGAAGGGGTCAGCGCCGCCCGCGATCCCGGCGTGCTGCTCGGCTATGGGGCCGCTTTCGTCTCACGGGGCGACCTGGCTATTGTGGGCACATTCCTGGCCCTCTGGATCAACAAACATGGTGTGACCTCCGGTATGGAGGCGGCCGAAGCCCTGGCGCGGGCCAGTATCATTGTCGGCGTCTCCCAATTGGCTGCCTTCCTGGGCGCGCCCTTGTTTGGTATTATGCTTGATCGCATCAATCGGGCCACGGGCGTGGCCCTGACCAACTTCATTTCCGGCATTGGTTATATTTCCCTCTTTTTGATTGACGACCCGTTTGGCGGGGCCATGTTTGCCGCCGTAGCTGTGGCCGGTGCCGGCAACATCGGCACCGTCATTGCCACCCAGGTTCTTATCCAGCAGCAGGCCCCGGCTCACATTCGCGGCTCGGTCATTGGCTTTTTCGGGCTGTGCGGCGCTATCGGCATTCTGGTAGCCACCAAGCTGGGCGGCTGGCTGTTCGACAACTGGCTGGAAGCGGGACCGTTCGTCCTCTTTGGCCTGTTCAGCTTTGCCCTGGCAACCTGGGCCTTCGCCGTACGAAAACGTGTACGGCCAGTGGTTGAATTGGACGGCTAAAGTCAATAACTATTTGCTTACATGCCAGTTGACGCAGCTACGGGATTCCCGTACAATCCTTATGGGTAAATCAGATGGAATTTGAATGGGATGAAGAAAAAGCTGAAAGCAATAGACGCAAACATGGCCTACACTTCCGTCAAGCACTGCCTGTTTTCTTCGATCCTTTCAGGCTTGAAAGCGAAGATGTCCGTTCATTTGAAGAACGGTACCGCGTCATTGGCCAGGTGCAGGGTCGCATACTATTTGTCGTTTACACTTGGTGCGGCGATCTGAACCGAATTATCTCAGCAAGGAAGGCAACTAGAGATGAGCGAGAAAGATATTACAAGGGTTAAAGTATCAGTTGATGACTTATTGGCAACTGAGGATGAATGGGAACTTTTTGACACCCTATCAGATGAGGAAGTGGTAGCTCGCGCCAGTGAAGATCCTGATGCACCGCCATCATCCCCTGCTGATTTACAAAAGTTTCAGCGCAGCGTCAATGTAAAGGAACTGCGCCTGCAACTAGCTATGACGCAAGAGCAGTTTGCTGGTACATTTCACCTTTCCCTGGCTACCCTCCGTGACTGGGAACAAGCCCGCAGCCAACCAGATCAGGCAGCCCGCACGCTCTTAAAGGTGATTGCCCATGATCCTGATCTGGTCAGGGAAGCTCTGGAAAGGTGAATCGCTTTTCTAAAACTCACGCAGCAGTCGCCCCGCCCCGTACACCTTATCCTCAATGTTGTTGTCGCGCAGGGCCATCCACCAGGTGGCGGCGTTGATGGCCAGAACCGGCTTGCCCAGCCAGCGTTCGGCTTCGTCAGCCAGTCCCACCATGCTTAGATTGGTGCCGGCCTGGACCAGGGCGTCCACATCGTCGCCGTCCACTTCCAGGAGTGCCTGGCGCAGTTCGTCTTCGCTGACGTGGGCAATGGCAACGGCCGTTGGGCACCGTAGCCCCTTAATCCGCACCACCTCAAAACCAATCTCGCTGAAAAACTGAATGACGTTCTCGTCCCCAATCGGTTGGTAGGGGGTGACAACACCGATCCGTTTGGCCCCAAACAGGTTCAGCGCCCGCTCACACGCCTCGGCGCCGGTGGCCACATCCAGCCCCGTCCAGCCCTTGATCTGTTCGACAAATTGCCGGTTGCCTTCCATACCACCCCAGAAGGTTTCGGCGCTCATGCCCATGACCATGTAATCGGGTTCGGCCGTCATCACCCGCTGCACGGCGTACTCGATCTCAATGCGAATTTGCTCCAGCAGGGCCTCAAAGGCGTCGTTGTCGCTCAAATTCTGATCCCGAATCCAGATGCGGGAAAAGTGGGCGGTCACGCCGGGCACGGTCATGCGATAAAAATCGGGTTCGACAATCGTATTGGTGCTGGGTGCAATCACGCCAAACTTCTTGCGCCAGCCGAGGGCATCTTTGCTCATAGGGACCTCCTTATTGAGACGGAGGACCGAGGACGGAGGACGGAAGCAACTGCTGCACCGTCTTCGGTCCTTCGTCTTCCGTCCATTTTTTGACGGAAATGTTATAACAATGTAATATTACTACGTATTGTTGGCTACGCAAATACACAAAATCGGAAAAACTGATGGTGAATACAGAAGGATCCCTCCGTCCTTCATCTTCCGTACACGGTCATTAAGCATGTCCATCATAAAAAAACTGTATATCGAGACGAGTAGAGGGCAGGTGCATGGGCGCATAACGGCGCGACGGTTGGGGCTGCCCGTCGTTTTGCTGCACCAGACGGCCAGTTCGTCGGCCATGTATGAGCGGTTAATGGCCGAATTAGCGGCCGATTTCTGGCTGGTGGCGCTGGATACGCCCGGTTTTGGTCAATCGTTTGTACCGGTGGAACGGCCGTCTACCGCCTTCTATGCCACCATTCTTTGGCAAGCACTGGGCCAGTTGGACATTGGCTTTTGCCATCTGTTCGGCCACCACACCGGCGCGGCCATTGCTGTACAAATGGCTGACGCTGCCCCGGAACAGGTCGGCAAGCTCATCCTCTCTGGGCCACCGCTGCTGAGCCAGGCGCTGATCGAACGGCTGCAAGCCGGCTTGCAGCCAATTATGCCTGACGCAGACGGCCGTTTCCTCACCGAAACCTGGCAGCGACTGCGCCACAAAGCCCCCGACGCCCCCCTCGACCTCATTCTGCGCGAGACGCTGCTTACCATCCAGGCAGGCCCCAGCTACCCGCTGGCCTACGAAGCCGTTTTCGACCAGCCCTTCGCCGCACAATTGGCCGGCCTCAGCCAGCCCACCCTGCTCCTGGCCGGCGAGCAAGACAGCCTGCACGCCTGCCTGCAGCCGGCCCACGCCCTTTTGCCCCACAGCACCCTGCGCTCCCTGCCCGACGCCGACGGCTATCTGTGCGACCGGCAGCCGGAACGGGTAGCGGCCGTTTTACGCGAGTTTTTATGTTGACGTAATACGCAATACGCTCCAAAGGAGGAAATATGACCGCTATTCTTTACCCACTCTACGCCGTTGCCCAGGCCGCGCTGCTGGCCTGGGGGGTGCGGCTGTGGCCCCGCTCGTGCAGCCTGGCGCTGGGGCTGCTGCTCCTGGTCGGAGCGGCCCTGGTGTATGACAATCTGATCATCGCCAGCGGCCGTCTGGTTGGCGAGGGGTCGCTGCTGCACGCGCTCAACTGGCCCCGCTTTTTGTTCCACGTCCTGTTTACGCCGCTGCTGCTGGTAACGGCCGTTTACCAGGCCGGTCGCGGAGGTGTCGGCTGGGCCGCCAGCCAGATAGGCCAGATCGCCGCCTGGGTCGTGGCCCTGGGCTTGATCACATTCGGAATCATCCACGACCTGGTGGGGCTGAGCCTATCCCCCATCGTTTACGGCGGCACGCTGCGCTACGCGGCCGCGGGCAGCGGCCCGCCCATTCCGGCTATTATCACCATCGTCATCATCATCCTGGTCGGCATTGTCGTCTGGCGACAAATGCGCTGGCCCTGGATGTTTGCCGGGGCGCTGGTGATGTTTGTAGGAGCGGCCGTTCCCACCAGTCTCGTTGGCCCTGCCGTCGGCTCCGGCGTCGAAATCGCCTTATTGGCCGGGCTGTTGGCGACTGAGCAAATGCTAACCACAGAAAAAAGAGCTGTGGGTTTGTTACGTAGTGCGTAGTTCGTGTTACGTATTGCGTATTCCGCAAACTCCTACGCAATACGTAATACGTCCAAGGAGATTCCCCATGACTGAATATACGCTTGCGCTGGCCCTGGAGGATTACCTCCCCGTTATTTTTTCGTCGATTGGTTTGTATTTCATCAGCCGAATGGTGGCCCGGGTGGATGCCCGGCTGGGGCAAATGGCCGCTATTGGCTGGATTTTGATCACCATTGGCGGCTTCCTCAAGGCGACCTGGAAACTGACAATGGCCCTGACCAGTTCTCAGACCGACCTGGTCTGGCTGGACAAGGGGATGTTTATCTGGATGGCGGCCGGCTTTACGCTAGTGGCTTTTGCCGCCTGGTTTATGAGTGAAATGCGGAGCGGCAAAGAGCGGCCAAAACGTATCTGGCTCGGTCCGTTGGCAGTGCTGCTGCTGGTGCTGCCGGCCATCTTCTTCACCGGCTTCCCCGACGTGACGGTCAACACCTGGCGCTTTATTTTGCTGGGGGTGATGACCATCGGCAACGTGGTCCTGGTGGTTTTGCTCATTCAGCAGGCCCGTCGCCTCGGTTTGAATAAGGTCGCCCTGCTGTTTCTGGCCAACATCGTCATCGTCTTCATTCTGAGCGGCCTGGCCCGTATTCCCGACCAGACCATCCCCCTGCAATGGGTTGAGCAAATCCTGAACACCATCGCCCAGGGTGCTTTTGCCTACGCCGCCTACAAGCTGACGCAAACAGCGGCCGCGCCGGTGCCGGAGACAACAGGTCAGTTGGTCTATGAGTAAAAAGACGGAGGACGGAAGACAGATGACGGAAGCTGAGCAAACAGATCTCGGTTCTCCGTCTTCGGTCCTCCGTCAAAATTACGAAGGTGTTTTCGACGGCCGTATCGGATTCGGTACTAAGCCCGCGCTGCTGGTGGTAGACTTTATCAACGCCTACACCACGCCGGGGTCGCCTTTGTACGCGCCGGCGGTGGTAACGGCCGTTACGGAGACGGCCGATCTGCTGCCCCTGGCCCGGCAGAAGGGCGTGCCCGTTATTTACACCCGCGTTATCTACAACCGCAGCGGCCTGGACGGTGGTATCTTCGTGCAAAAAGTGCCGATTTTGCGGCGTATGGTCGAAGGCGAGCCGCTGGCCGACATTGTGCCCGAACTGCCACCCGCGCCCGACGACGTGGTCATCAACAAGCAGTACGCCAGCGCCTTCTTTGGCACGGCACTGGCGGCCATGCTGACCAGTCTGGGGGTGGATACGCTTATTTTGACCGGCTGTTCGACGAGCGGCTGTATCCGGGCAACGGCCGTTGACGGGATGCAGCATGGTTTCCGCGTCATTGTTCCCCGTGAATGTGTGGGCGACCGCCACCCGGCTCCGCACGAGGCCAATCTATTCGATATTGACAGCAAGTATGGGGATGTGGTGGCGAAGGCAGAAGTAATCGCTTATCTGCAAGCTGATCTATAACAACTCATGTTCTACCAGCAGTTGTTCTACACGGGCTAAAAAGGTAAAAACAGAAAATGTCTGTTCGCTCAATCTCTTGCAGCGACTGGATGAACCAAACTTTATCTACAGCTTCCTCAGCCTCAGTTCGCAAATTATGCAGTTGGTTCACGATTCAGTTCTACCAATTCGTTGAGCTTACGCTCCATGGTAGCGATTCCGCCAACGGCCGTTTCCCAGGCCATCGCGTCTTGCTCCACTTCCCAACTATAATCCATCTGCCGGGTGACACGTTGGTTCACAAATTCAGCAAAGGAAAGACCATACTTACGGCTGAGGGCTATATCTGTGCGCCGGTAGCGGCCGAGTTCACGCAGGTATTCAGATCGGATAAGTTGACGCACTTTGGCATCAACATCTTGTTCATCCGGTATCGCTTCATCGAGGAATTTCTTGGTTTGTTCCATTAACTCGACGGTAGTCACTCAACACCTCCAAAAGCGTGTGTTCACAGTCATTGTCGAAGTTGTTCTCTTCAATTCCCCATTATAGCAGAGTTATGGCCGTATGCCCTCAAAACGAAAGCGGCCCTTCGACCCCGACTACTCGCGTATTGCAGAAGAATTGGAACGTTTCGGCCGTTCCCTCCTCATTCATCCCGCTCAGGCCCCAGGCGGGACGGGGCGTCATGATGCCCAGGCTCAAGATCGAGGGGCCGTTGATCTTCACCTCCCCGGCGTGAATTCTGGCCCCGATCTGGTGTGCCTTTTCTTCGTCTCTGGCAAAAATGTAGGCTTCCAGGCCGTAGGGCGTGCCGTTGGCCAGGGCCAGCATCTCCGCCTCCGTTTCGTAGGCGTGGACGGTGCCGATGGGGCCAAAAATCTCGTCCTGGGCCTGCGCGGCGGGGACACCTGTGACCAACGTGGGGGCCAGAAAGTGACCACCCAACTCAGGCAGCGGCGTGCTGTGATGGGGCGTGCCCCCGGCCGCAATCAGACCCTCAAGCTGGCGCTGCAACCCGGCCAGATGGCTGGAATGGATCATCGGCCCCATGTCGCTGACCATATCGAGCGAATCCCCAATCTTCACCTGCGCCAGTTTGTCCAGCACCCGTTCCAGGAGGTCGGCCTCTTTATCGGCCGGAACGATGAGGCGACCCAGGGCGCGGCACCATTGGCCGTTGAGTGAGGTCATCAAGGAGACAATGCCGGCCGCCGCTTCATCCAGATCGGCGTCGGGGAATAGGATGACGGGATTGTTGCCGCCCATCTCCAACTGGGCCGGTTTGAAGCTGGGAGCGCAGGCGGCGGCAATGGCCCGGCCCCCTTCCAGGCCGCCGGTGAAGGAGATGGCCTTAATGCGCCAATCGGCCACCAGTCTGGCCCCGACCTCTGGCCCGCCGTGGACAATCTGGAAGACGCCCGGCGGCAGTCCGGCCGCCTGCGCCGCTTCACCAAAGATGTCGCAGCCGTAGGGTGCCCATTCGGTCGGCTTGAGGATGACGGGGCAGCCGGCCGCCAGCGCGCTCGCTCCCTTGTGGGCGGCAAAGGCGGACGGCGCGTTCCAGGCGATCAGCAGCAGGGCCGGCCCCCACGGCTTGCGGTAGATGTGGACTGGGTTGTCGTTGGGACCGGGCATGGTGGTATGGGTCCAGCCGCTTTGCAGTTGGCCGTTGGCCAGATGCCAGGCCCCGGTAACGATCATATTCAGCATCGAAGTAAAGCGGATGGTGACGCCGGTATTGAGCGCGTCTAGTTGGGCGATGCGCTCCTGCCGCTTTTCCAGTTCGGCCGAGAGCCGGGCCAGCAGGTCTACCCGTTCGGCAATGGGCGTATTGGCCCACAGGCCAGACTGGTGGGTTTCCCAGGCGGTTTGCAGGGCCAATTCGATGCCGTCGGCGCTGGTGGCCCGCTGCTCGGCCAGCCGTTGGCCGGTGTTGGGATTCTCCAGCCAGACGCCCAGCCGCTCAGACGGTTCACTGAACTGCCCGGCAATGTAGTCGCGCAGGGGTGGCAGTTGGATTTGGGTGGAGGGAGTGGCGGAAGTTGTCATTAGATGTTCCTTTGGGGGTGACGGAAGACGGAGGACCGAGGACGGAAAGTGCGCCTCCGTCTTCCGTCTTTCGTCCTCCGTCCTTTTACACGGTAAAAGTCGCCTGCTCCTGGCCTTCGACGATCATTTTGGCCGCTTCGAGACGGCCGCGTTCGGCGGGGAAGGCCATGACGAGGCCCATGGTGATGTCGCGCAACATCCGGGCGATGAGGCCGCTGTTGCCGGTGTTGCTGGTGCCGCACATCTTGAGCGCGTTTTGGGCCACACTCATGCTGGCTTCGGCGATGACCCCTTTGGCCAGCCGCCACTGGCGCACCACGGTGGGCTTAGGCTGCAAGGGGGGATCGGCCGTTTCCA
>SLGK01000161.1 GCA_007123775.1 Anaerolineae bacterium
CGCCCCAGATGGTAAACTTCTTCTTCCAGGCGGACGCTCTGTAGATGGGTGTAACCCTCAAAATCGGCCGCTACCAACGATTGGAACATGTAAAAGAAGACCACAACAGCCACCAGCACAAAGCCTGCCCCTAAGATCAACTGCCGCTGACGCCAGAGAAAATAGAGGCCAATGAGCAGAAGCAACAACGGGGCCTGGTAGAAACTGGGCAAGGGAAAGTTCAAAAAGCGGGGCAGCAAAAAAGGCATGTAAAAGGTTTCACCCGTCAGCGATGCGCCCGCACGATAGGCCCAGGCGCTCAAGACATAGTTGAAACCAGCCAACAGCAACAAAAAGAGTGTGATGTACCAGATACCGTTCTTTTTATTCAACCAGGACATGGCAAACGCTCGCAAAACTGGTGGTCAGGCATCATTCATCCATGTAACTGACAGGCTGACGGCTGCGCCAAAGTGCCAACGATTCCAACAGCAGCATGGCCAGGGCCAGAGAAATGTAAAGCCAGAGACCCCACAAGGCCCAACGTGGCCCAACTGTGCCTATAAACCGGCTAAACAAGCTGGCACCAACAATCGCCATGCCCCAGACGATCACCTGAACAAGCTGGCCGCGCCGGTCATCGTCTTCCTGCAGCATCATGACGACAAAAGTGACGGGAAAAGGCAGCAGCGGCAATAGGAACAACAAGCTCATCAGCAAGCTCTGGAACAAGGCTTCCAAATCTATTGCTGCCGTCAACAGTCCGCTGCCCGCCTGAAACAGGGCGAAAAAGCCACCAAAAGCACCAAAGACTAACCACAATCCTGATCTGGGGCTGGCACACCAATCCCTATCAAGCGGAAAGCCGGGTAAACAGTCTCCGCCCAGTCTCGCCGTGCTGTCGAACCACCAGGGGCCGACAAGGGCGAGGCCGCATAAGATCAAAACGGTGATGCGCCAGTAGAGTTTGTTGTGGTGAAATGTTGCCATCAGACACCGCCTTTCTGCAAAATACGCCTTCTTCTTTCTACCCTCTACCTTCTTCCTTCTACCTTCTTCCTTCCATCAGCGGTAACTGCCTCGCAAATGAGAGGTAAAACGGCCGTTGCCCTCCCCCTGCCACACCCGATAACTGTCCAGCCCAACCACAAACAGGTCTGGATGCCCATTGCCGGTCACGTCACCCAGAGCCACCACTTCGTCACGGCCGTAGCCAATGCGCTGCCCCCGGCTAAACCGGCCCGTGCCATCATTGAGCCAGACCCGACCGCTGCTATTGCCGGCCAGAAACAGGTCGGGATGACCGTCACCGTTCAAATCGGCCAGGAAAATGGTGTGGGTCAGGCCGCTGCCCAAACGCTGCCCACTGTCGCTGAAATTGCCCTGCCCATCATTGAACCAGATTTCATCGGCATCTCGATTACCCACCACCGCGTCGACAAAGCCGTTGCCGTTCAGGTCGCCCAAAACCACAACCAGACTGCCGCTGTCGCCCAGCCTTTGGCCGCTGTCATTGAAACCGCCTTGCCCGTCATTGAACCAGACCTCGTTGGGGCGATATTGGACCGGGCCGCCCCACCCTTTGGCCAGGAAAGCGTCGAGACGGCCGTTGCCGTTCAAATCGGCCAGCGCCACGCTGCGGGCCACAGCCTCACCCAGGCAGGGGCGCTGGTCAGTGAAGGGGCCATAAGCCGTGAGACTGGTTCCCGCCTTGCAGCAGGCCACCACGTGCTGACCGCCGATAATGGCCAGGGGGTGGCTGGAAACCACGCCAGCGGGGCCAACGGCCGTTAAACCCGCCGGTGCTGTGGCACAGATTGGTCTCATGCCTTGCTGGTCATGCTGATTGAGGATGACGTCGGCCTGACCATCGTCGTTGAGATCGCCCAGCGCCAGGATGGCCCGGTTACGCATCGTAAATTCTTGCTTGAGCGTGAAACGGCCGTGGCCGTCATTGGCCAGGGTGCGATGGACGTCATTCAGCGGCACCAGGAAAGCGTCCAGATGACCGTTGCCGTCCAGGTCAGTCAGGTAAACCTGATGCAGGCGCGGGGCCGTGTCTGAGCCGTACCTGGTTATGGCAAGAGCCATGTAAACGCCGGCAATCAGAACCAGGCTAAGGGGAACGATTAGCAAAAGCGGGGTCAGGTGCCAGGTGCAGCCGGCAGCAGGGGACCGCCCGTCACTGCCTGTGGCCGTGTCAGGGGAATGGGGTATAGGAGAGGAAGCAGTTGTTTTACGCATGGACGAGGTTCCTGCTTTCATCCCGGCCCTCTAGCAGCCAGAGACCCATCAGGATGAGCAGCAAAACAGGGATAATGGCAATTATCTGCTGAATAGCCGTCAGTAACATCATCCTCCAACTATAGGTCAAAACAACTTCAAAAAGTTGTAGTCGTTAGAAAAATGACGGCTAAAAAGGTACCAGTTTTTTAAGTGGCCCTCAATGGCAGGCGACTAAAGCCACTACTGATTCACCCAGACTACAGCGTAGCAGCCAGCCAGCGCCTCACGGGTCACTACCTGTGTATAGTTCAGGTTGGGTCTGACCAACAGCAAATGACCCTCACCGAGCAATACAGCCAGCCATGTCTCATCGCTGGACCAGGCGTGCCGGCCCGACGGCCAGCCGGCGAAGGGGCGGGTATGGTAGAGTTGGCTGCTCTGTTCTAACAAATCATAAACAAAGAGCCGCGTTGTTCCCAGACTGTCAACCGCCCAGGTGTTGTCATACAGGATCAGATAGCGGTTGTCCCAAACGACGTTGGGCAATGCCCCATGCTGCCGGCCGTATGTCTGGAATACCATAAGGTGGCTCGCTGCCTGGCTACCGGCATCATAGTGCAACAGGTGGAGATTGTCGTCCAGGTAATCGTATACCAGCAGGAAGTAGTGGTCCGTCGCGAAGGGACTGGGGAGAACATAGGCAATTGAGAGATAAAGGAGGGGAAGTGGAGAGGGTAGCTGCTCGGCCAATGTGCTTAACCTCACCAACGGCCGTATTTCGTCTTTCTCGACCAGCATCACGATCTGGTAATCAATCTCGTCGTTGATGATGTAACCAAAGGTGTCCTTATCAACCCAAAAGGGGTGGCGCACTGTCGCCATTAGCTCGCCCGGCAACGGCCGTCCCGCTTCGTCACCCACCAGCAGGCCGCCCGGTCTGGCAATATGCAGCCCGGCCATAAAGGGTATGGCCTGTTCGGGATGGGTCAAAATCAGGCTGCGTTGGCCATCAGGCGACCAGATAATGTCCCCCGGCACTTCATGCAAAGAGCAGCCGGACGCTGTGCATTTCTCCAGGTCCAGCAGCAAACGGGTCACAACAGACCCGCCCGGACGATAAGTAACTAAGAAACGGCCGTTGGGTGACATCTGGCCCAACGTCAGAACGCCATCTTCCGGTCTGGTCAGGGCTGTTGTCTGACCCCGCTGCCACCAGACAACCTGCTGGCCCACCAGGAAATCATCCATTCGGTTCAGCAGAACACCGTCGGCCCCAGGAGCGGCTGCCAGAAGGGGAAAGCCTCGGAATGACGCCTGCCACTGCCAGCGATTGGCCGCCAGGTCATAACGCAGCAGGCGGGTTGTTCCCTGCAACGTTCGCGTCGTGGCCGTCTCAGTAACGGGATCGCAGGCAAACAGCAGCTCTTGTGGCGGTAGTGGGGGCGAGGGGTCGTCAGCCTGGTGCAACGTTTGTACATAGGCGTGAAACCAGAGCTGACGCTCAAAGCTGCGTACGGCCGACTGGCCAACGCCCCGCTCAAAGCTGCTGTGGGCTGCCAGCCAGGCGTAGACATCGGTCGAAGGGGACAGTGTTTGCTGCAAGTCTGCTGCTGTCCGAAGGGCGATCTGGGGGCCGTTTAGCAGGTAATCGACCAGCAGGTAGGTCTGCCAGCCGGCCTCCGTGGTTAAGGCAGTCGCCTGATGCCCGTGCCAATGGCTGACAAAGCTGTCAAGAAGCTGCGTTTCAGCAACCGCTTGTTCATAGAAGGCTGCATCAACCGGCCACGCTTTCAGCCCGATCTGGCTCAACTGGTAGTCTAGCAGCGCCCGAAAAATCGTGGCCTGCTCACAGCAAATATAGCCAACCCGGTCGGCTACGATACCACCCAACAGCCAGGTAGTGTAGCCTTGACTGAGTGCCTGATAGCCCGCTTCATCCAGCGGCCGGCCGACCAACGATGGCGCGGGCAGCCGGTAATGGTAGGCCAGTTGGTCGTGGGGCATGACGGCCGTTGCCAGCAGCAGTAAACTGTCCGGCTCAGGGTCTAGCTGCACGCGCACGCGAAAATCGGCCGGGCAGGTTATGCCAGCGACGCGCAGACACAAATCCGTCACTGCCTGGCTCAAATCGCGCCCCAGCCGCTGGGCCAGGTCCGCTTCGGCCTGCCGGTAGCGCAGCGTCAGGCGGGGATATTCCTGCTCCTGCCACTCCCCCCAATCGTCGGGCTGGATGGGCGTATACAGCCAGCGGTCAGCTCCACGCCGGTAAACGGCCGTTTGC
>SLGK01000241.1 GCA_007123775.1 Anaerolineae bacterium
GCCGCTGCGTCGTCTCCCCCACCCCACTCAGGTTGGTGAGCGTCTCGCGGGCAATGGGCGCGGCTTGCGCCTCACCATCAGGGTTTGTCTTGACGCGGCCGCTGTGGAAAGCGGCATACAGCTCGGCCCGGAAACGGCCGATCCCATTGATCAACGCTTCTAACGGCAAAGCCACCGGCCGGCCGCTCAGCCGCTCCACCCCCAGCCCAAAAGCGACCTTAGCCGCCGAGCGCAGCCAGATGCGTTCCTGGTCGCGGCTCCAGTACAGCCCCTCCCCCACCCGCAGCAGGTTGCGTAACTGCCGCCAGCCGCAGAGGTAGGTGTCTGAGTTCTTTTTGGTTAGGAGTTGTCTGACATTCGCTACACGAAGCCACCCCTGGCCCTCTTCGTCAAGCAAACGGAGCAGCAGCCAGAGACGACCGGCGGCCGTTTGTTCCTGACGCAGCATGGCCAGGCCGATGTCGGGATAGAGTTTGACCTCTGGGGGCGGTTTTAGGCCGGTAGAAGCGCCGCTATCGGCTGCTGACCGAATGCTACGGCCGTTCGGTTCTACCAACGAGAGACCGTCACTCTTCCTAATATAGGTAGAGCCAGCACCCTCAGCCTCGTAGCCCGCTACGGCCGTTTCTCCACCCGCAGACTGACCGAACCTGCCCGTAAGGGCCTCAACCGTCTCAGCCTGCTGCCGGGCTTGCGCCTGACGCAGAGTACGGGTCAACGGCTCACTCCCCCACCCCAAATGGTGCGGTAGCAGACGCGGTAGCGTTGAAGCCACGCCATCCAGGGAATCGGCAACGGTCGGCGGTTCATCGGCCCAAGGCGGACCATTTGGTGGCGCAGTCACAGCCTCAGCTTCGTTATGATGGCTGCGGTGATAAACTGGTGTGGCAACGGCCGTTACTCCCCTTACCCTCTTAGAACAGCTTACAGCCGCCCCGTTGACCAGGCCACGGCGTCTGCCAGCAGCACTCGCCAGCCCAGCAGTGGCTGACCCTGCTGCCGCATCAACCCCTCCGGCAGCAGGCAGCAGATCAGACGCCGCTGGACGGTCATACCCCACCCCCTCCGCCACTGTTTCAGCGGCAGACGCGGCGGGCATCGCAGCTGCCAGTCGCCGGGGCTGGGTCTGCACACGAAGGGCTAATAAACGTTTGTTGGCCGCCAGCAAAGCTGGCGACGGTTCAAGAACAACCGGTGCCATGATGAAAGCAGAGCTGTCCAACCATGTGTCAGACATCTACGCGAAACAGGCACGCAAGAGTTGACACAGGAGAAAGGCTGTGCTATTCTTCCTTATAGTATGGACCGCACAGGAGGTTAATAGATACACCTCCCCCCTCCCCAATAAGGGGCTTCATAGGCAGGTCGGGCGTGCTGCAAACACGCACGACCCAAGAAATATGCGGTTAACACAATAAACTATCTGCAAAGTAAACCAGTGTTGCCGCACTGGTTTTTTGCATTCTGGTAGATTGAGCTACCAGCCAGTACCACTTAAGTTTCCCTAAGCACCACTAGCTGATTTCCCAAAGTCCCTCATGTTAAACGCCTGCTAACGCCTCCGGCCCCATCGTGCCCATTATCAGGCTAACTAACCTCTCCACGACCGTCCTCGAACCAAAGTCTGCTACCCGGCCCACCGAACGGCAACCAGGCGGCATGATTAGATTCTATTGCTGGCACGCAGCCACAATGCCAGTTCTGATCGAATGCAGACTTCTTTGATCCCGGTCGGCTCTGGTCAGTTGACGTAATCATAAAACTATGCTATCCTCTTCTCAAATCGAATCGCATAGGGAATTTATAGATAAGAACTCCCCCTCCCCATTGAAGGGGCTTCCTAAATCAGGCCAGGATGCGCCAACATCCAAAACCTGCGAAGTATGCGATTATGGAATAGAAATCATTCGCAAACGAAGCTAGTGTTGCCGCACTAGCTTTTTTGCGTTTTGGTAGACTGAGCTACCAACCAATGACGGCCAGCATAATTGGCTAGACTTATGATAACCGTCATTGGTTGATCTCCCAACCTGCTTTTCAGGACGATATCTCTCAAACATTCTCCAAACCACCTAGTTTTTGACAAATATTCCAGCTTATGCTATGCTTTCTCAAGACAAAACTGCACCGGGGTACAGTACCCCCTCCCCATATAAGGGGCTTTGCACCAAAGACGCTGCCAACGTCTAAAGTCCAAAGAAGTATGCAGTTAAACAGTGGAATTATCGAAAGCCAGGTACTGCCAATACCTGGCTTTCTTTTATTTTCGGTTAGACCGGCTAAGTGCCGCGAATAACCGCGGGTCGAACAGAGATGGGACAACCATGACCGCCGGCTGCCAGGCCGGTGAACCAGGAAATAACCAATTATAGGGTTGTATTCGGGTTCTGTAGAGGGCTTGTGATTGAGCCATCGCCATTCTCCAGATAATGATTGGTGGCGATGATAGCTAAGGGATATTTGACCGATTGTAAAAAATCGGTCATAATCTAGCTTACATCGCCAGCCCCATGCGTAACCAGGATCCGGCAAAATCTCAGTTACGAGGGGCTTTTTCTTTGTCTGCTTTCGGCACGTAGTCAATTGACCGAAGACAGAAAGCCTGCCAACATTATACATAAGCTTGTTGTAAATACAAAACAAAACTTTCTCCATTTCTGATCTTACCCCTCTACGGTCTGCGACAACTAATGACGTTGCCTCTGTGGGTTTTCTCTGGCCAGCCAGTCTGTAAAAAAGAGCACTCCCTCAGCAACCACCATTCCCTCGCCCTGTCTCAACAGCACCAGGCTCTCCTGCAGGCGGGCATCTCCATTCAGAAACCGCACCGCCAGCGCCGCCGCGCCCTCGTCGTGGCACTCGGTCAGCACAACGACGCTCTCCGGCAGCAGCGGCCCGTTGCCAATCACAACCTGCCCCTGACCGGTCAACTGGTCTGAGGCGATGGCCGGCCAGGGCAGCCCGTAGAGAACCAACCGCACGCCGGCACGCTGTCCCGCCGCCAGCAGCACCGCCCGTAGCAGCTGCTGCCGCTCCCAACTTGTCGCCTGGCAGCCGAAGAGCAGCGCCCCGTCAGGCAGCAGGCCAAAGGGGTTGACCGGCCAGGCCAGCCACTCGCGCAGGCTGCGGTTGGTCGTGAGCCGGTTTAGGGCCAGATTCAGGCTGGCCAGCGCCTGGGCCGACACACGTACCGGCCCTGTCCCGTTGCCGGCAGCGACCGGCCGGCCGCGCCGCTCCAGCTGCTGCAACCATTGACGCAGGCCCGGAATATCCTCAATCCCGTCCTGCCGTGCCTGGGCCAGCAGAGTGCCGCTGTGGGGATGGACGTTCATCCCCGCAAACCAGCCCTGCCAACGGGCGACCAGGTCGGCTTCGCATTCCCCCGGTACGGCCCCTAGTGGATTAAAGCCCTCACTCAGGCCAGCCCCATCCAGGTCCACGTAGGTCAACTGTGACCCCAACAGCCGCGTCACGGCCGTTTTGCGCTTTAACCGGCCCACCAACAGCCCGCTGCCGTCAATGACCACCAGCCCGGTATGATCCAGAGCGAGCTGCTGTGTCACCTGAGCCAGCAGCCAGTCGGTCACGGCAGCCTCCCGACCGTACAGATTGACCCTGCCCCCCACCTGCACCGGTAGACCCTGGGCCGAACGACCCAACAGCCAGCGGCGCGGGTCGGGCTGGGCGGGTGTCAGCGGGGACGGCGGCCGCCCCTCGCCGCCAGCCGGGCGCAGCGTCAAACCGGGCGGCGGCTCGGCCGGCAGGGACCAGGTGACGCCCGCTTCTGTCGCAGACGGCTGCGGCAGATAGTCCCCACCCCGCTTGCCGGCCTGGGCCTGGCTGACATAGGCCACCCCGTTGACGATCTGGCCGGTAAACGGCCGTTCCCAGGGGAAGTCGGTGACGGCCGTCATGGGCTGCGGCGCTGGTGGGCTGAAAGCGGGCGGGGCTGGCTTTACGGAGAAGTCGAAGTCGGCCACCATGCGCTGGAGCAAACGGCCGGGCAGCGGCGGCACGCCCAGGTAAAGCTGGCAGACGGCTGCCCCCGGACGGAAGCAGAGTACCAGCCGGCCGCACGCCTCCGGCCGGGACAGCAGCGAGAGGCAGCGGGTCGGCCCGGCCGGGTCCAGATAGCGCAGCCGGTACCAGGTCAGCCTGTCGGCCCACTTGTGGTAGGCTTTGGGTCCACCCCACAGTTTAGACCACATCAGCTTTCGCCTCCCCGTCTGACCACCGGGCCAGTCCATAGCCGCTCAGCGTCGCCAGTAAACCCCACAACCAGGCCCCCAGGCTCACCAGCAGGGCAAACTCAAAGAAGAAACGCTCCGGGTAGAGGCGCATAAGGCTGTCACCGGGGGCAAACGACCAGGTGCCGGCGGCAAAGAAAAGGCCGTGGAACTGGTAGAAAAAGAAGGGCCAGCCCAGCCCGATCAGGGTCGTCAGGCCACCGAGAAGAAGCAGCGTTAGCAA
>SLGK01000195.1 GCA_007123775.1 Anaerolineae bacterium
GTGATGCTAGATAATCGCGGTCGATTTGCTTTAAATCGTGATTGGTTAGACGCATGTCACCACTTTATACCCATTTCGTTTATTGTGCCAGTTGACCGTTTAAGGGAGTGAACGGTTACGCTGCTGTTTACGGCTGCGGCCTGGTTCCTCTTCCAGCAGCGCGACATCCGCGTGGGTGACGAAGGGAGTTGGCAGATGCCCTGGCGCAGACACAGCCGCCAACCCAAACTCGGTTGACATTTGTTGTGGAAGGGAGTACATGGTTTGTATTACAAACCGGTTGTTGACAAAAGCAAACTTATCATTTATTAGGCCCGTGTTTAACAACCGTGTAACGAGAGGCCACTAGATTAATGCCAGCTTAACTGCCGACTCACGGTTTGTTCCCCAGCCATATTTGGCTTTTCCCCATAAACCCATCAAACTTTCTCCTGGCACCCATCAGGGTGACTACTATCACATCACTAGGAGAAAGTATGATGAATCACAATTGGAACACCGAAGACATTATCGAACACTTCACCCTCTTACCCCCAGAAATCGGTTTCTTGGGTAGCAATGACCCGCATAATCACCTAGGGAAGGCACTCTTGTTGAAGTTTTTTCAAAAGGAAGGGCGTTTCCCTGAAGATGGGACAGAACTTCCCTCAGAAATTGTGGCCTACGTCGCCCAGCAATTGGATTTGCCGCCTGAGGTCATCCACAATTATGATTGGGACGGCCGTCGCCACAGAGAACACAGGCGGGACATCCGGGAACTGTTAGGGTTTCACCCGGCGACACTGGCTGACCAAGATGGGTTACGCGCCTGGTTAATGAACGAAGTATTACCCCACGAACATCGCCCCACCTATCTGGAACAACTTGTCTACCAACGATTGCGACGGTCCCAACTTGAACCGCCCTCTAAAAAGCAAATAGACCGACTCATTAAATCGGCTCTGCATCGCCATGAACAAGCCTTCTTTGCCCAGACCGCCGCCCGGTTGCCGGAGAAAGTCCGGGCCAGGCTGCGACAACTGATCTATAAAAAGGAAGACCTGGCGACTGATGTAGACCTGGGAGAACAGGAGGATGATGGGGACGATCCTCATCGCTACCCCCTGCATGACCTTAAAACCGGGGCCGGAGAGGCCAAGGTCAACAATATCAAAAGAGTGGCCAACCGGCTCAAGCTGTTACAAGAAATCGGTCTGCCATCAGATTTATTCGCCGGTATCCCCTTTCGTTTCCTGCGCCAATACCAGCAACAAACGGCCGTTGAATCCATCAGCCACCTGCAAAGACGGGAAAAGGAGCAAGAAGGTAAACCCCAAACCTATACCATGCTGGCTGCTTTCGCTTGGGTGCGGCAGCGGGAAATCACCGATCAGCTAGTGGACTTATTCATCCGCGTTCTCAAAGATATTCGTCTTCGGGCAGAGTACCGTGAAGAACGGCAACTGCTGGCAGATTTCATTCGGGTTGGCGGTAAACAGCAATTACTGTTCCGATTGGTTGACGCAATGTGGGAGCATCCTGATGGTATCATCCGCGAGGTGTTGTATCCCATCGTGGGCCAGGAGCGGCTGCACTCCTTGGTACACGAAGCAAAAAACAACGGTAATTATCGCCACTCTGTGCAAACACGTATCAGTGGCTCCTACACCCACCACTACCGGCAGATGCTGCCGTCTCTGTTGGAAGTGCTAACTTTTCGTTCCAACAATGAGCAATACAAACCGCTCATTGAGGCCCTGGCAGTCGTGGCTGCTTACCTGGCTGAAAAAGACCCTTTCTACCCTCGAAAAGAGGTGGTGCCGATGGATGATGTCATCCAGAAACAGTGGCAAAATTGGGTTTATCAGACAGATCACAAGGGCCGCCGCCGTATTCGGCGCGTTCGCTATGAGCTGTGTGTCTTGCAAGCCTTGCGTGACAAACTGCGCTGCAAAGAGATTTGGGTCGAAGGTGCCGACCGTTACCGCAATCCTGACGAAGATGTGCCCGCCGATTTTGGCCAGAAGCGGGAAGAATACTATGACGCTTTGACGCTGCCGCTGGCGGCCGATGAATTTGTGCAGACGGTCAAAAAACAAATGGAAGAAGCGCTACAAAATTTCAACGACACGTTGCCCACCAATCCGGCCGTTGAAATTTTGGCCAAAGGTGGCGGTTGGATTCGCGTCTCGCCCCTGGCCAAGCAAAGAGAACCGGCTAACCTACGCTACCTCAAGAACCATATCAAACAGCGCTGGTGGATGACCAGTCTGTTAGACATCATCAAAGAAGCTGATTTTCGCGCCGGCTTTACCGATAACTTTCAGAGTTTGACGGGTCAGGCAAGATTGCCTCGTGCCGAATTGCAAAAGCGATTACTCCTGTGCCTATTCGGCTTGGGAACCAATACCGGCTTAACCAGCGTCAGCATGGGGAATCATGGGGTCAGCTACGCCAACCTGCAATATGTGCGACGGCGGTTCGTCAGCAAAGAGGGGCTGCGTCAGGCCATTGGCCGGGTGGTAGATGCTACGTTAGCGGCCAAACAACCCCATATTTGGGGCGAAACGACCACTTGGTGCGCCTCCGATTCTAAACAGTTTGGGGCCTGGAACCAGAATCTACGCGCCCAGTGGCACAAACGCTATCGTCAGGCTGGCGTAATGGTCTATTGGCATATCACAAAACAATCCTTGTGCATCTACTCCCAACTCAAAGCCCCTTCCTCTTCCGAAGTAGCTTCCATGATAGAGGGTGTGTTACGCCACTGTACAGTGGTGCAGGTAGACCGCAATTATGTAGATACGCATGGCCAGAGCGAGGTCGCCTTCGCTTTTTGCCACCTGCTGGGTTTCCAATTGATGCCCCGTTTCAAAAACTTGCATGAGCAAAAACTGGCCCTGCCAGACAAAGAGGCGGCTAAAAACTACCCTCATTTACAATTGATTCTGCAAAAAGCGATTGATTGGGAGTTGATCGCCCGCCAATATGATGAAATGGTCAAATATGCCACGGCCTTACGTTTGGGCACGGCCGAAGCGGAGGCCATCCTCAAACGCTTCACCCGCCACAACCGGCAACACCCGACATACAAAGCCCTCTCAGAATTGGGCCGTGCCATTAAAACGATTTTTCTTTGTTCCTACCTGTCGCAAGAGACGGTGAGAAGAGAAATCCAGGAAGGATTGAACATCGTCGAGAATTGGAACAGCGCCAACGGTTTCGTCTTCTACGGCAAACAGGGTGAAATCAGCACCAACGATGTCGATGCCCAGGAAATCGCCATTCTCTCCATGCACCTCCTGCAAGCCTGTCTGGTCTATGTGAATACCTTAATGACCCAGGAAGTGTTAGCCGAACCAAAATGGTATGAGCGCATGACAGAAGCGGATTGGCGGGGCTTGACACCGTTGTTTTACCTGCATGTCAATCCCTATGGCCTATTCGACTTGGATATGGAAACCCGCATTCCTTTAGCAGGTTAGGCAGAACGTCCATCGTCAACGAATTCCCCCGAAGTGACCTGAGAAAACGTTCGTTTTCTCAGGTCATTATAACTCACAATAACTCTCAACAACATAGGTTATAATAACCTATGTTATGGTAGAAAACAGGTTAACTTAGGACAGTACAACCATGAGCAAGCATCTAGCCTATCTACGCACCTCAACCGACAAGCAGGATTTGAATAACCAGAAGCTGGAGATTTTGGAATACGCCCGGCAAAAGGGGGTGCAAATTGAAGACTTTATCGCTCTCTCTATGTCGTCGCGCAAAAGTCAACGCGAGCGGCGTATTGACGAACTGCTGGCAAGGTTGGATGAGGGGGATACTTTATTTGTCACGGAATTAAGTCGGTTAGGACGCAGCACGGGGCAGGTCATCAACCTCATTGATGCTCTGGTCAACAACGGCATCTGTGTCATTGTCATCAAGCAAAACCTGGTTTTGAATAAAGCACAGGATGACATTCAATCGCTGACAATGATCACGATGCTTTCACTCTTTGCTCAACTGGAACGAATGATGATTAGTCGGCGGACAAAAGAAGCTCTGGCAGCAAAAAAAGCGCAGGGGGTTTCTTTGGGGAAGCCCAAAGGCACTATCCAGCAAAGCATTTACGACAAAGACAGGGGGAAAATTGTGGAGCTATTGCGTCTGGGCGTTTCAGCCAGGCATATTTCTTTGCATCATCTAGGCTATGGCTACCCTTCCAGCCTGAATTACTACATCAACACAAGGGGTTTGCGCGAGGAAGCAGAGAAGCTAAAGTGAAACCTACGTCTTGCTAATTTGGCTCTCATCAAGTGACCTCTCGTTACACGGTTGTGTGCGCCGTGAAACGGACACTTAGCATCGCTTCCAAAGGAAGCTCTTGTACGTCAACATTAACAAGAGGGTCATCCGAGTAACCACGACCACAGCCCGCAAGGCTTCCCGAA
>SLGK01000066.1 GCA_007123775.1 Anaerolineae bacterium
TAGAGTGTAGAGTGTAGAGTGTAGAGCTAGAGCGAGAGGAATCGCACACGGTCGCTCTAGCTCTAGCCTCTAGCTCTAGCCTCTAGCTCAAGGAGGTTGTTGTGGTTGATGAGTTACCAGCTCGCAATGTGGGCCTGGACCTGGTCCGGGTGACGGAGACGACGGCGCTGGCGGCGGCTCGTTGGATTGGTTCGGGTAATCAAGCTGAGGCCCACCGGGCGGCTACCAGAGCCATGGCGGCAGCGCTGAATACGATTGATATAAACGGCCGTATTGTCATTGGCGAGGAGCGGGGTAGTCCGGTTGACGATTTGTTATACAGTGGGCGCGTCGTGGGTACGGGCCACGGCCCTGAGGTAGACCTGGTGGTAGACCCCATCGACGGTACGCAATCATTGGTACGTGGTAGGCCGGGCGCTATTTCCCTGGTCGGTATTGCCCCACGTGGCTCGATGTGGTCACCAGTACCGGCCATTTACATGGAAAAAATCATTGTGGACCGGCGGGCGGCTTCTGTAATAACACCAGAGTGCATGGACGCGCCGGCGGCCTGGACGTTAGCTCTCATTGCCCGCGTCAAAGAAAAAGCGGTGCGTGATTTGACCGTTATCGTCCTAGACCGGCCCCGCCACAAACACCTTATAGACGAGATCCGGGCTACCGGTGCCCGCATTCTGCTGCGTGACGAAGGGGATGCTGAAGGCTCGCTCGTTGTTACTTCGCCGGAGACAGGTGTAGATGTGCTGATGGGGATTGGTGGTGCGTCACAGGGTGTCATTGCCGCCTGTTCTGTCCAGGCTATGGAAGGGGCTATGCTGGCCCGCCTGGCACCCCAAAGCGATGAAGAGATGGCCGCCGTGCGTGAGGCTGGTTTAGACCCGACCCGCATCCTGACAGCGGCTGAAATTATTAGCAGCGACGAAATCTTTTTTGCCGCCACTGGTATTACCCACAGCCGGCTGTTGCCCGCCATGCAGTTTCATGGTACACACGCCACCACCCATTCTCTGCTGATGCGGGCCGAAACCGGTACGCGTCGCTTCATCGTGGCTGAACATTCGGCGCGGGTCGGGAGACGCTGATTGATATAGAGTGCGGTTTGCGAATTGCGGTCACGGCTCAAGGCTCACTGACCAGGGCAGCCAGCGGGGCTTTACGCCATAAGCCTGTAGCGTTTGGGGGTGGAACAGCCAGGCCAGGCCCAGGATTGGCTGCACCAGCGGAAAGTAGCCATAGTCGGCACCGAAGTGACGCCAGGCGGTACGGCCGATTAGTTCGGGGTGGGTGAAGCTCAGGCTGCCCACAACGAGCGTGCAGATCGTTTCCAGTACGAGAACGCTGACCGACAGATACCAGCCCCGTGGGTTACGATAGATAAGACCAATGGTGGCAATGAGGTAAAAGCTGGCTGCCAGCGCGCTTAAGCCGTCGGGCAAATAGGTGGTTTCGCCACGCAGCAGACGCACCGCGGCCCGCACCCCTGTAGACAGGGCCAGCACTGGGTAAGAAATGATCAGCATGGTCCCGGCTGCCGAGATAAAACCGGTAAGCGCGTTTTCTGGTTGATTATTTTGTTGATTAGCTTGTTCGCTTTTCTTTTTGTTCTTTTGCTTGCTCTTTTTTGACATGCGCTTAATGAATCATGGCTGTACTGTTGGCCCATAACGGTTGGCTTTTCCCGGAGAGGCTGCGCTTTTTGGACCTGTAAGGATATAAAATGCCTTCTGAATTTGATTTTAACCCGTATGACCCCTATGACCCGGAAGAACGGCCTTCTATCGGCTGGTCCTTACGCAAACGGATCATCTTTGGTCTGATTGCGGTGCTAGCCATTCTGTCGATGTTGGGTAGTGCCATTGTCAGCGTTTTTTGGCTGGCCTCTGATGACCAGCGGCCGCAGACCCGTCCCACACCCACCCCCACGCCCTGGTGGGGACCGGTTGCCCATGCACCAGAACAGGAGCTACCCCTCTGGCCTGAGCCGCCGATGGCGCTGCTGAGTGACGCCGATTTAACTTATTGGGCTATCACCGGAATATTATCGATCAAGCGGGTTTTGCCCACACGCACGGCCAGTGAAAGCAGAATGTTACCCGCTAGTTCTTCCAGTTCAAACAACGTTTCCGGGTTGGCTACGCTAACATATTCCAGTTTGGCCATTGGCTCCGCGGCGATGATCTCGCGCATCAGGCTTCTCAAGGGCTGACCCCGTCGCTCACCCTCCTGATAAGCCGCCTCGGCTGCTTGTAAGGCACGGTACAGTACGGTGGCCGCTTCTCTTTCGGCTGGGCTGAGATATTTGTTGCGCGAGCTGAGCGCCAGCCCATCTGCTTCTCGTACTGTAGGACACACAATCATTTCTACATCAAAATTGAGGTCTTTGATCATGCGGTCTAGCACTATGGTCTGCTGGGCATCTTTCTGGCCAAAGTAGGCACGATGCGGCTGGATGATGTTGAACAGTTTGGTGACAACGGTGGTGACGCCCTGGAAGTGTTTGGGGCGGGCCGCTCCTTCTAGCCGGTTGGTGAGGTATTGAAGGCTTACGGCCGTTTCAAACGCCGCCGGATACATGACGCTATCAGTTGGCGTAAAGGTCAGGTCTACGCCCGCCTCCCGCAGAATAGCCAGGTCGCGTTCCAGGTCACGCGGGTAACTGTCAAAATCATCCTGCGGCCCAAACTGGGTCGGGTTGACATAAATAGAAACAGCCACCCGGTCATTTTCCGCTTTGGCTGCCCGTATCAAGGAAAGATGCCCGTCATGAAGAAACCCCATCGTGGGCACCAGTCCCCAACTCGCGCCGGTTTCTGCCAGACGCTGCTGACGTACCTCAGAAATTGTCCTACATACAAACATAATCAGCTCCTTTAGTATAGAGTATAGAGTGTAGAGTGCAGAGTGTAGAGTGTAGAGTGCAGAGTTTAGAGTATAGAGTGTTTCCTGGTTCTAGCTCTAGCTTTATCGCCAACCTCTCTACACTCTATCTCTACACTCTATCTTCTGCACTGTTGATCAAGGTCAGTAAACGGCCGTTAACCGGTGTGGGTATGCCTAGCTGACGGCCGTAGCGCACGATGGGGCCGCAAATGGCTTCAATTTCAGTCGGCCGGCCGCGCTGCATATCCTGGCTCATGGAGGCGTAATTGCTGGCCGTGGCCTGGGCGACCGCTATGGCTTGCGCGGTCGCATCGGCGTAGGGTAAGCTAATGCCCAGACCTTCGGCAACGGCCGCAGCTTCACGGGCGGCGGCGACCATAAATTTACGGGCGGTCGCATTCCGCACCAGGTAGCCGTTGGGCACGTTAAGGAGTGCGCCCAATGGGTTGATGGCTGCGTTGATAGCCAGCTTGCCCCAGAGGAGGCTGGCAGCGTCCTGGACCAGGTGGGTATCCAGCCCGGCTTCTTGTAACAAGCAGGCCAACTGCCGTAGCCGAACAGCCGTTTCGTCTGTTTCGGCCAGATAGGTAGGGCCAACACCGGCATGGCGCACCAGGCCCGGTTCAATCAACGTAGCCCCCTGGGCCGTGCTGCCCAACGTAACGCACTCTGAGCCTAAAACGGCCGTTAACTGTGCCAGATTATTCAGCCCATTTTGCAGCGTGACGGCGATACCCGCCGGGGCCAAAAGCTGGGCTACCAGCGGTGCAACTTCGGCTGTCTGGTAGCTTTTGACCAGGATCAGAACCAGATCGGCTGGCGGCGCAGCAGCGGGCGTGGTGACAACGGTCAGTCGATGGTGGCTCTCGCCGCCATCCAGGCCAATCAGACGCAGCCCGTTTTGACGCAAAGTGGCCACCTGTTCTGGCCAGTGGCCCAAAAGCGTTACTTCGGACACCTGGCTCAGATAAGCCCCAAACAAGCAGCCCATGGCGCCGATACCAACAATGGTGATTCTCATAATTTACGGGGTCTTTTGGATTTCGCGGGGTTTACCGTAAAACGTAAAACGTAATGCGTAAGGTCTCTCTGGTTACGTTTTATGTTTTACGCATTACGGGCTTGTCAACCCCCTCAATTCCTAAAGAGCTTAAAGATTTGCCACACGTTTGTCTGCTAGTTGACCTCGCGCTCCGACAAATAGGCCATGAATGCCTCGTATTCGGCCGTTTCCATGGCGTAGGTGTGATTTTCGGCAGGGAATTGGCCGCCGGTCACGTCTTCGCGATAGGCGGTCAGGGCGTCCAGGATGGTCTGGCGCAGATGGGCGTACCGTTTTACAAAGCGGGGCTGAAGCTTGTCGAACAGACCCAGCATATCATGGTAGACCAACACCTGGCCATCACAGCCTGGCCCGGCGCCAATGCCGATGGTAGGAATGCGTAGCCGCTGGCTGACGGCGGTGGCTAACGGCGCGGGTACGGCTTCTAACACCAGGGCAAAGCAGCCGGCCGCTTCCAGAGCCAGGGCGTCGTCGAGTAGTTTTTGAGCGGCAACGGCCGTTCTTCCCTGAACGCGATAGCCACCTAACTGGGCTACTGACTGGGGTGTCAATCCAATATGGCCCATTACCGGAATACCGGCGCGGGTAACGGCCGTTATCGTATCAGCCATCTCTTGTCCCCCTTCCAGTTTTACCGCTTCCATACCAGCCTCTTTCAGAAAGCGGCCAGCGTTGTGAATCGCCTCGGTCACGCTAGTCTGGTAAGAAAGAAAAGGCATGTCGCCCACCAGAAAAGCGTATTGACTGCCACGAGCCACCAGGCGGCAGTGGTAGAGCATCTGCTCCATCGTGACAGGCACGGTACTGTCCAGGCCCATCACCACCATGCCCACCGAGTCGCCGACCAGGATAATGTCCATACCGGCCGCGTCGACCAGCTCGGCCGAGCCATAGTCATAGGCCGTGACCATGGTCAGGCGACAATGCTCCATCTTGCGTTTCTGTAAATCAAGAATTGTTACTTTTTTTCTGTTCATAGTCATTCAGCTGTTCATAATAACACGATTCGCCAGAGTTGACAGTCTTTTCAAGGGCCAATTTTGCAAAGTAAACAAAGCTGGCAGCCAGGACAAGATGGTCTATAATAATTAGCAGTGATTGATTCTCTTTCGTAATAAACAGGGAAAAATATGAAAAATACGACGCTATCTGTTTTGGTAACGATCCTGCTCTTCGTTGTACTGGTTGCGCCCGCGGCGGCGGCTGATCCCTCGGCCAGTGTGCTCTTGCCTGGTTGGGTTGGGGGTGGGTTAGCGGTGTTGTCGGTCTTGCTACCCGCGGCTTTGCTTATCTGGCTGCGCCAGCGAGGGCAGGCTTAAAAAAGGGTTCTCATGTTTCAGACGATTCTTGTCCCGCTGGATGGCTCTCCATTAGCCGAGCAGTCGCTGCCTTATGCGGCCGAATTGTGCCGGTTGAGTGAGGGGCGTTTGCTACTGGTACGAATTGTGCCGTCGCCAACATTACCCCCGGCTCGCTTTAGCATGGTCGATGCGGAGGTGTGGCCGATTCGACAGGCGCAGTTGGAAGAAGAGGCGGTGGATTATTTGGCGGGGGTAAACGGCCGTTTTGAGTTCAGTCACACCCATGTCCAAACAATCATTGGGCGTGGACCTACCCGCGAAACCTTACTCCGTGTTATCGAAGAACATGAAGCGGATGTCGTGGTCATGACCAGTCGCCGCCGTCGTGGGCCGGTGCGCTGGGTTTTGGGCAGTACGGCCGATTTTTTGGTGCAAAATTCGCCGGTGCCAGTCCTGTTGTTGCGGGAACAGTAGTCAGGTTAGTCGATTCGTCGGGTAGTCAAGTGGTCAGATAGTCGAATGGTCGGTTGTACCCACTATGCACTACGAGACTACCAGACTACGAGACTACGCACTACGCACTACGCACTACGCACTACGTCTGGCATTCCTGGCAACGGCCGTAAAATTCCAGCAGATGCCCCTTCACTTCAAAGTTAAAACGCTGGCCCACTACCTTCTCCACTTCTTCCAGAACGCAGTCGTCAAACTCAATCACCCTGTCGCAGGTGGAGCAGACCAGATGGTGGTGGTGGCCGTCTTCCATGAGGACGTAATGGGCGGCACCGGTACCCTGGTAAACGGGACGTACCAACTCTAATTCGTGCAGTAAATCGAGCGTGCGATACACGGTCATACGGCCCACGCCGGGGGCCTCGGTACGTACCAGATCGGCCAGCTCATCGGCACTGACGTGCCCCCCCGTCCGCGACAGCATCGCCACAATCGCCCGCCGCGCCGCCGTCAGCCGGAAGCCATTGTCGTGTAGAGCCTTTTCCATCAACTGAATTGTCTCGTCGCTCATGACCCGTCCTCCGTCTTCCATCTTCCGTCAAAATTTGTAAAATTGGCTGCCAGGGAGCAGTAAACCATGCCCGCCTTTTTAAGTATACCGCCACACCAAACCGCGCTGCGGGGCAAAGAGGAAGGTGAGAATGAAAACGGCCGTTGCCGTTAGCACCACCGATGGCCCCGAAGCGATATTCAAATAGTACGAGGCATACAAACCGGCCACGCCAGAGAAGGCACCGATAACGGCCGAAATTCCCATCATCACCGGCAAGCGGCGCGTCAGGAGAGAGGCGGCTGCGGCCGGCGTTACCAGCATAGCCAGCATCAGGGCAATGCCCACCACTTGCAGCGAGACCACAATGGTAATGGCAATCAAGATAAGTAGCAAATAGCGTAACAATTCAGTGGGCAGCCGCAGCGTTGTTGCCAGTGTCTTGTCAAAAGAGATAACGACAAACTCTTTGTAAAAAATGAAGATCGTAAACAGCACCAGCAGGCCCAAAATCAAGATCACCCAAAGGTCGTTGTTCGATACGCCCAACAGGTTGCCAAACAGAAAATGGGCCAGATCGACTGAATAGTTGCGCGTGGCCGAGATCATGGCCACGCCGAGGGCAAACAGGCCCACAAAAATGATACCGATAGCTGTATCTTCCTTGAAGTAGCCCTGGCTACTAAGGGCACCAATACCAACGGCCGTTATTACCCCCATAATTAGCGCCCCAACAGCCAGCGGCCAGCCCAACAGATAGGCAGCTACCACACCCGGCAGAATGGTATGGGCCAGCGCATCACCAAAAAAAGCCATGCCGCGTAGCACAATAAATGTGCCCAGCACGGAGCAGACAATGCCTACCATGAAGGCGGCCATAAAGCCGCGCATGATAAAGCGGTAAGCCAGGGGTTCGGCGAGCCAGTCGAGAAGGGGCATGAGATTAGTTAGGTAGTCTGGTAGTCGGGTAGTCCAGTAGTCTGCTAGTCCCGTGGTCTGGTAGTCAATGGTCTGGTGTGTGGAAGGTCATTTGCCACTGGCTATCAACTATCAACTGTCAAATATTAACTGACTTCCCGCCGTAGGCTTGCAGCAAATGGTCGGGGGTAAGAACGGCCGTTGGTATGTCATAAGCAATAATCTTCTGGTTGAGCAGCAGGATTTGGTCAAACTGTTCGGCAGCCAGGCTTAGGTCATGGGTAGCCAGTAGCACAGTGACGTCATCAGCCTGTACGCTGTCCAAAATCTCAAAAATAGCCTCCTGGCTGGGAATGTCCAGACCGGCTAAAGGCTCGTCGAGCAGCAGCAGCTCCGCTTCCTGGGCCAAGGCGCGGGCAATAAAAACGCGCTGCTGCTGCCCCCCAGAGAGTTCCCCAATTTGTTTATGGGCCAGGTGGCCGGCCTGCACGCGCTCTAGTGACTGGCCCACGATTTCTTTGTCCCGGCGGCGCGGCCAACGAAAGAAGCCAATCTTGCCTACGCGCCCCATCATTACCACGTCGGAGACGGTGACGGGGAAGGTCCAGTCGATGTGGCTGCGCTGCGGTACGTAGCCAACGCAGATATGCTCTTCGGGACCGTGCCCAAAGATGTGGACTCGCCCCTGCGCCGGTCGCAACTGACCGATGATCAGCTTAAACAGGGTGCTTTTGCCGGCCCCGTTTGGTCCTACAATAGCCACGCGGCGGCCTCTATCGACGGCAAAACTGATATCTTTGAGCGCGTATTGGATTTGGCTACCGGTGAGATTACGGCCGTTGCTCAAGCTGCCCGGCCCCAGGTTATAGGTAACAGAAACCTTTTCCAGTTGTAACGTAGGGGCGGTGGCTTCGTGCTGGATACCCTTGCTTGAGGAGTGGGCCAGGAGTGTACTCATACTGGTATTTTATCCCATATGCCCAAGGAATCAAAGAGAGGGCGGGCAGATACGGTTTTTCTCACATCGGAGGCAATTTTGATGTAATACGGCCGTATCTGCCCTCTCTTACAGCTTATCAGAAATTAAGAAGTTAAACCAGCTACGATTGTGTCGATATTGGTCCGCATCATATCCAGATAAGTCTCCGCGCCGCTGCCCGGTTCGCCCAGGGCGCCGGTGAAGAGGCGCAGTACCTGTACCTGGTCACAGCCCGTCAATTCTTGGGCAATGGCCTGAGCCAATCGATCGTTGGCTATTGTTTCGGTGAAGATAGTGCAGACGCCCTCTTTCGTCATGGTTTCCACCAGTTGGGCTAATTCTCGTGCTGATGGCTCAGCGACGGTGCTGACGGCGGGAATGATGGTACCCACAATCTCAAAATCAAAGGCGAGCGCAAAATAGCCAAAGCTGTCATGATTTGTCACCAGCTTGCGCCGCTCGACCGGAATCTCGGCAATGCGGGCTTCAAAGTATTCGATCAATTCCTCTAACTCTGCCAGGTAAGCTTCCGCATTCTCTTCGTACAACTCTTCATTGGCCGGATCCAGATCGTGCAGGGTGTGTTCGATATTTTCGACCCACTGCTTAACCAGGTGGGGGTTAAACCAGGTGTGGGGATCCGCATCATGGTGATGGTCGTGGTCATGGCCATGGCCATGATCGTCATCAAACTCTATCGGCTCAATGTTGGCACTGACCGGTACCATCGGTACACCTTCGCCGATGTTTTCCAGGTCATGGATCAGACGCTCTTCCAGGTCCCAACCGTTGATGAAGATAACGTGGGCATCAGCTACTGGTGTCAATTCTGCCGGTGTGGCTTGAAAGGCATGAGGGTCTACATTGGCTCCCATGAGTACGGTTAGCTCGATAGCATCGCCGCCAATACGAGCCACAATGTCGCCAATGATGCTAGTGGTGGCTACTACGCGCAGTTTTTCGCCATCAGCCAGGTCAACGGCGTGTAGGTGGGGCAGAACCAGCATTTCAGCATCATGGGCATGACTATCGTCATGGTCATGATCGTGGTCATGGTCATGGTCATGATCGTGGTCATGGTCATGATCGTGGTCATGGTCATGGTGGTGGTCATCATCGTCGTGGTGGTGGTGGTCATCATCGTCGTGATGGTGGTGGTCATCATCGTCATGATGGTGGTGGTCATCATCGTCATGATGGTGGTCATCATCGTCATGATGGTGGTCATCATCATGATGTTCAACTTCAGCTACCGGTTCGGCTGTCGGTTCGGCCGTTTCCTGACCACAGCCCACCAACGCCAGCGACATCGCCAGCATTAGCGAAAAAATTAGTAACAACAAATGTTTGGGTAATCTCATCATTCTTTCTCCTTGAATGTTGTGGGACGATTTCACAAATCGTCTTACGCCTTAAATGGTACAAAGTACCATATGATACATCGTATCATTCTAGCTTGCTTGCTGCTGTTGTCAAACGGGTTAATGTTTGCAGACAATTTATTAACCGAGGACGAAGGACCGAAGACGGCTGGCTGGCGTACCTCTGTCTTTCGTCCTCGGTCCTCGGTCGAAAGAGGCTCCGTATCTCTGCGTGAGTCCATACTAGGGCCAAAGCGATAGAACAAGCACCAGCAGCAGGGTGGTAGCAACGGCCGTTCCCGCCTGCCGCCCCGCCAGAGCCAATGCCACCCGACCACCCAACTCCTGCCGCACACTCCACAGCGTCACCAAACAGGCGGTCAGCGTGGAGGCCAGGTAGACCACAACGAAAATCTGGGCGTTACTCAGGCTGGCCAGCAAGGCCCCGTCTCCCTGGTTGAGAATGAGCAGCCCATCTTTGCGGATAATGGAAAAGATAACGCCGGGGGCTACGTCGGCCGGCAGGTTGAACAGCCCCAGCAGCGGCCCGACGCCACGGGCCAACCAATCGAGCAGTCCGGCAAATTCCAGGATGGTCCACCTTTTGACGCCTTATGCACTACGCACTACGCACGATGCTCTCTTTACACATCCCCGCCACGCCCTGCCAGCCCTCAGCCATCTCAGTGGCCGGCTGGACCGGCTTGTGGCTCCAGGCGGCTAATGCTTTTTGGCGGTAGTCGGAACCGGCGGTGGTCAATACCCAGGCTTCGTATTGGCTCAGCCAATGCAGGGCGGCTACCAATGCCTGGCGTAGCTGCTCACAGGCGGCGGCCGACTGGGGACGGGGCAAATGGGGCCACTCGTCTGGCTCCCAGAAGGGGCCAGGCGGTGGTCCCAGCCGGGGAGCGAACTGGTAGCGTTTGAGGTAAAGGGTGGAAACGGCCGTTGGTCCGGCAGCCAAACCAAAACAAAAGCCAAACCCCCACAGCGCCACCTGCCCCTCGTCCCAGGACTGCACGTACATACTGCTCCCCTTGATACCGGCCGGCGGGCGTGTATGGGTAAAGCCATAGGCATAGAGCATATTGCCGGCCGGGGCCAAAATATCTTGCCCCCAGAGCCACATCTGTTGGTTGAGCAAAGCCTTGCCCCGCTTCTTGGCCGCGCGGGGCAGTTCCAGCCAAAAACGTTTTGATGATGATCGGTTCATGGATGTTAGATTGTTACGCGGAGCTTCACAGAGGACACGCAGAGGTTCACGGAGAAAAGCGGAGAGAAAATCGGTCCAATTAAAATTGACATTTATGAGTGGAAGCTCTCGTGTGCTATAATTGATACTTTGTATCAATTATAGCAGCGTTAGACGAATCGTCAAGCCGTTTTTGGGGATGATCAGGGCAATCGCATATCCACCTGATACTTATTCTTGGCCCAGACCCGCCGAGGCGTGAACGCCCCGGCTAGTTGGGCTAGTTTTACTAGCCCCCAACGCCGGTTGAAACCGGCTAAAAGCCCTGTTTACGGGGCGTCGTTTTTTGGCCCGGTAGCTTCAGCACCGGGCGGATCTATAAATTGAGCATGCGATTGCCCTATGGGGATGATAGAACTGTTCGCCAAAATCCAGTACAATAAGCCAATGGAGCAATACGACCTGTTTAGCCCCCAATTCAAGGCCAACCCATTCCCCACCTATGCCCAGATGCGGCGGGAGGCACCGGTGCATGGGCACGTGGCCCCCGACGGCCGTATCATCTGGTACATCACGCGCTATGAGGACGTAGCGGCCGTTCTCAAGGACCCCCGCTTCATCAAAACACCCCCACACAGCCAGCGCAGCGACCCCGGCAGTCACCGGGCCATCAACGAGAATATGCTCTTTGCCGACCCGCCCGACCACACCCGGCTGCGGGCGCTGGTCAACCAGGCGTTCACCCCCCGCCGCGTGGAGGCCCTGGCCCCGCGTATTCAGACTATTACCGATGAACTGCTGGATACGGCCGTTCTCCAACCTGAAATAGACCTCATCGCCGACCTCGGTTTACCCCTGCCCGTGCAAGTTATTTGCGAACTGCTGGGCATTCCCCGCCGGGATCGGGAGCAGGTGAGCGACTGGTCCCAGGCGATTATTTCGCCGGGCAGTCGCGGCCTGAACTACAGCGCCCGCAAGCGCAAGGTGCGCCAATTTGTCGCCTATTTGCGCGATATCTTTGCCGACCGGCAGGCTAAACCGCAAGATGACCTGACCACAGCCCTGGTCCAGGCCGAGGAGGCAGGCGACCGGCTGACCGAGTCGGAACTGTCGAGCATGGTGGCCTTGCTGCTGGTGACGGGCCACGAGACGACGGTCAATCTGATTGGCAACGGGGCGTTGGCCCTGTTGCAGCATCCCGACCAGCTGGCGCTGCTGCGGGCCGACCCCAGCCTGTGGGATAGCGCCATTGAGGAACTGCTGCGCTATGACGGGCCGGTGGAGACCTCGACCTCGCGCTGGGCGGGGGAGGACATTGCGTTTAAGGGGCATCTGCTGCGTAAGGGGGATTTGGTGCGGGTGGTGCTGGCTTCGGCGAATCGGGATACGGCCGTTTTCACCAACCCCGACCAACTAGACATCACCCGCCCGGACAACAAACATCTGGCCTTTGGGCTGGGCATTCATTACTGTCTGGGTGCGCCATTGGCACGGCTAGAGGGGAAGATTGCGCTGGGGACGCTGTTTACGCGCTTTCCCCATTTGCATCTGGCGCGGCCGGCCGAGCAGCTCACATGGCACTCTGGCGTTTTGTTTCGAGGGCTGAAGCAGTTGCCGGTTTGTACTAATCAGTCAGACTGTCTGTAAACTGAGCATGTTCTGGCGAATGTGTGCCCTGTTGCACCGTGGCTAAAACAGTGGCTAAATCCTCACTAAGCAGGGCGTTAACCGCCAGCCACAGGCCAGGAAATGCACGGCTGCGGATGATCCCGCTCTCGTCGGCTGCCATTTCCCGATATTCACCCGCTTCGAGGTAGAACCAGACGATACGGCCGTTGTAGATTTGCCACACCAGATACTCCTGCACCCCATTACGCCGGTAGACATGCTTTTTCTCATGCAGATCAATCGAGGCACTGCTGGCGGCAATTTCCACGACCAGTTCGGGCGCACCGGTCACGTAATCTTTCTGGCTAATGCGAGATTGTCCCCCTTTCCCTTCTGTCAGCCGCAGCAGGGCATCGGGTTGAACCTCGTTATCGGCGTCCAGGATGACGGTGGCATTGTCGCCCAGCTTGACACCAGGGGTCGCGGCTGCGTACAAACCCAACCAGGTAATAATATGGGCATGGGGTTGGCTATGACTGGTGAAGTGGACGGGAGAGGGCATATGGACGACTCCTTCGATCAGTTCCGCTTTGTTGAGATGGGGCATAGCTTCATAACGCCGCTCAAATTCCTGACGACTCAGGCGTTCACCCTGCTCCAGAGGGGGGATAGGCAGCAGCTTTGTCCAATATGAGGCCGGTGGGGTTATTGTGGTAACATCGCTCATCTTCACATGCTCCTCTATGGAGCGCCAGCATCCTTGCTGGCAATGGCGAGCTGGCAGCTCGCGCTCCTTTTGCCCTTAGTATAGCACAGAAAACGCAGTCGTTTTGTTCCGGATTACGGCAGCCAACTGGGGCTGACGCCGGGCGTGGCTAGTTCCCGGATTTCACCAGTTTCGATTTCCAACAGCCATATGCCCATGTTCTCAGGAGCGCTGAGAAGAAAACGCTGCACGGTGAGAAAACGGCCGTCTGGTGACCATTGGGGCGCACCATGATGGGCGTCAGGATTATCGGTCAGGTGGTAGGCCTCGCTGCCGTCGGGGCGCATCAGCCACAACTGCTTGCCGCCCGTGGTGCCGGCCGCCTGCCGTGTAAAGGCGACCCATGCCCCACCAGGCGCATAGGCAGGCCAGCTATCGTTGTTTGGCTCTTCGCCGCTAACGTTGGCCACTTCTTCCGTTTCCAGGCTGGCGCGGACGATGTGGATGGCAAATTCGGCCGTTTCCAACTGCAACTGGGTCAGCATCAACTCGTTGTTGATTGGATTCCAGGCGGCCTGCTCACCGGTGCGGCTGAGGACGAACAGGTTTTGGCCGGTTTGCAGGTTGTAGACCTCAATGCCCTGCGTATTGGGGGCCACGTAGCTGATCCATTCCCCGTCGGGTGAAAAGTTGACGCCGTAGCCCAACCATTGGGTGTCGCTGAATACGGCCAGCGTGTCTTCAGCCACTTTGTCGTACCACCAGAGGCGGGGTGGTCCTGGCGGGCCACCGATGCCGGCAAAGGCACGCCGTTCGTAGATGAGCCTTTGGCCGTCCGGTGCCCAGGCAGGGCGGCTGCACGCCCCGTCGGGACAGTCTACCAGCAGGTGGCGGTTGTCGCCATCAGCGTCGATCAGCCAGATGTCGCTGCCGCCGTCACTGCTGCGGCTGACAGTGTAGGCGATCATCTGGCCGTTGGGGGCCACGGCGTAGTCGAGGACGTTGGTCTCTTCGTCGGTCAGGGCGATGGGTTCACCTCCGTCAAGGTCTACCACGTAAAGCTGGTTGCCCAACCGCTCGCTGTCCCAGGCGATGTAGATGACGCGGGGTGAGCCAGTTTGGAAGGTCCAGGTGAGGGGGTCGGTGAGAATACGGCCGTCTTGACTGGGCAGACCGGCGGGCAGCGTCACTTCGTAGCGGCTGTTGGCAGCCAGCGGCGCGGCGGGGCTGAAGACGAGGGTTTCTGGCCCTTCCCAGCGGGTAGTGCCGGTTATGGTGGGGGAGAAGGTGAGGTCGGGAACGGCCGTTGTACTCATCGGCCGTTCAAATTCAATACGAATATCGGCCCTGGTAGAGACCTGTTGTTCGCCCTCAGCCGGAATGAGGGCAACGATGCCCACGCCCATGCGCCCGCTGACCCAAACCATCGCCACGATGCTGAGGGTGAGTAGCGCCAATATGGTAAGGACGATTTTGTCGAAGGGTTTCATAGGGGTGCGTGTTGCGTATTGCGTAGTGCGTAGGGCCACGTTCTACGCACTACGCAATACGCACTAGCGGTATAGATAAGGCTGCGCTGGCGCATCCGTTATTTCTACGGTTTCAGCGACCAGGACGGGTATGGTACGGCCGTCAAACTCACCTACTGCAAATTGGCCGCTGACTTCCACCCAGGTATCGTTGGCCAGGCTTTGGGTGTCGGGCCACTGCACAATCAGACCCACCGGCGAGGCATCGGCCACGCAGCAGCTTAAGACGAAACGGCCGACCATAAAGGCGTCCTCATCAAAGCGGTCATCATAATAGACAAAACCAATCACCCGCGCCTCTTCGCCGGCCAAAACGGACGGGTCAGAAACACGCTGGAATTCCATCAGCCAATCGACCACGTTACGCTCGCCGGGCAGCAGACCCATGCGCTCGCTGCCGCCGGTTGGGGCCGTGATAGAGCGCAGGCGGCTTTCGTTGGTGGGTAGGCCGCCCACATCCAGCTCCCGATTGCCGACGGCGGAAGCCCCTAATGGTTGTGGCTCGACCATCACACCCACGACCACCGGAATGGCGGCAATAAGGAGCCCCAGCCAGGTGATCGGCTGCCGGCCCAAATTGTATAGGGAGGCCGGCTGCTCGCCCCGTCGATAGTAGCTAAAGCCGATCAGGATAAACCCAATCGAAGCCAACAGTGACAGGGTGA
>SLGK01000194.1 GCA_007123775.1 Anaerolineae bacterium
AATTCAGGGGGTTGACAATGTTGCGGGTGGCGAGTGGCGAGTATGCACTCTGGACACGCGCCACCTGCAACCCGCCACTCGCTACAAAATTGCACAAAACCCCGCGAGATCCAAAAGACCCACAAGGTGTTGCCAAAGCGTTAGCGCAATAGTAAATAGAAGCTGCTCGCGCCATGCTGGACGATCCACTGCTGGTGGCCGGTGTTCAGAAAGGCAACGTAGGATCAATGGCTGTTGTCAAGAGCCGGTCAAAGGAGATTGTGGGTCCTATTCAGAGTTGTCTGGTGAAGACGGTCAACAAGCAATCACAGACAAGTAGCACGCTGGCGGTGCGTTGAGCAGAGATGCCCGACCTGGAAGAGAAAGCCGGGTGATTGATCATTTCCCTGTATCAAGTTTCACGTGAACAATAAGCACTTCTCTGGCGGACAAAGATGGGCGTGTATGATACACGCCCATCTTGAGATCAGGGTGCCGGGCATCAGGCAGCGTCATCAATAGATGAACGGCAACCCAGGCAAGCCAATGCCTGTCCATGATGTGGTCAAAGATCACGCGAGGTACGGCCGTTTCACTGTGCCGTTCGGCCGCTGTCAAATAACACAAATACGGTTGGTGCGACTTTTTGAGGTCAGTGCCGATGGGACAGTAAGCAGATGTTAGCGTCTATGAGCCATAGGCCATCGTCATGCTTTCACGCCGCCGTTTGTAAATCACCCAGCCCAACGCTGCCAGTGCCAGCCCGATCAATAACCACTCTTCCGGTTCTGGTACGCCGGTGACGACGGGTGGTGGGGTGGTGTTGCCCAGTTCCTCAAAGGCCCGCTCAAAGCGGTCATCCTGGGCCGATAGCTGCTCTAACAGGCGGCGCTGCTCGGCGTTGACCAGGACAATCATGGAGGAGTAGGGGGTTACGATGTCATAGGCTAAAGCCAACTCGTGTAGTGCGTCAAGTGTAGCCAGTTCGGTAATTTGGCCACGCTGGGCGGCCATTTCGGCCAGGATGAGGCGGCGGGCAGCCAACGGGGCAAAGGGGGAACCGGCCCCATGCAGCAGGGCATCATCGCCAGCATCCAGCGTGTCTGCTATCTGCCACAGGTAACCATCGACCAGATCGATCTGGCCGGCCTGGCCAACGAGCAGCCGGGTCAGCCCCTCGTCGACGCGGGTGGCGCTGCCGCCGCCGCTGGCCTGCACGGCCGTTAACGTCTCGTCGTCGTAGCCAATGGGGAAACGGCCGTTCAGGTGTACCATCCAGATAGGGGCATCCGGCACGGGGATGGTCACGTTGGCCGCCCCTGTCTCGTAGCCACTGCCGTCGGTCAGCACAACAATGGCGTCATAGGCTTCACCCTGGTACAGCTCGCCAAATTGGGCCAGCAGGTCAGACGGCTTCATGCCGCCGAAGAAAAAGAGGTGGTCGGGCGTCAGGTCGGCCAGGGCCAGGCGGGAGGCTGCCTCCCCGTGGTAGGGGGAGACGGTGAGATAGAGATCGGCCGTGCCCCAGGCGGCCAGTTCAGCCAGGGCCGCCTCTACTTCTGCTGCCAGGTCACTCATGCTGCGCGAACGGTTGAGAACGACGGCCAGGTGCAGGTCGCCCGCTGGTTGGGGTTGGTCGGCGGCCGTGGCCGGCCGAATCAGGACGCTCTGCCCGTTGGGGAAATCGAGGCGATGGGCCACCGGCGTTACCGCTGCCGACAGGGGCGCGGCGGCCGGCAGCCAGCTTTCTTCAGCCAGGTTCAGGGGGGAACCATTGAGCAGCCGCACGCTCTCCTGGTCCCAATAGACGTTGTATTTTTGGGCCAGGTAGGGCAGTGGCCAGCCCTCTGTCCCGGCCATCACCTGGTAGGTGAGCCACATGTGCATGGGTGGCCCATCAGTCAAGGTTGAGCGGCCTGCCCCGTTGTTGTCCCACTGCCGGCGCATCGGCTCAACGGGGAAGACGCGCAGCCGGTACTGGCTGGGGCCGATTTGTTCCAACAGAGCCGGGTCGATGTTACGCTGAACCTGGCGGCGGTAAGTGGTTTGAGCCGCGCCGCGCGGGGCTACCTGATAGACGAAACGACGGGATCGCTCGGCGCTGTCGCCTAACCAGACGCCGGTGAGAACGGCCGTTTCCGGCAGGCTGAAATAATAGACTACTTCCTGGTTGACGGCCGTCTGATTCTGGTACACCTCATAAATCTCCACCTCGGCCCAATCCCCATGTTCACTGATGGTCACTTCCTGGCGGGCCAGCCAGATTTCCCGGTCATCAACCGCCAGCCAGTTGTTCTGAGCCTGGTCCGGCATCCAGGTGGAGCGGGCCGCCCGTACCACCAGCTCTTTTTCCGCCTCGACAAGGGGCCGGTCGAAGTATTGCTGGTAGAGATCGGCTGCCTCAGCCGGTTCAGTGACAAACACCCGATTGTCCCAGCGCTGGTTGTTGGCCGTGACGGGCTTGACCGGCCGGTAGAGGAGCGGGCTGGCTACCAGATCGTGGGCTGCCTGTATCTGCTCTAGCCGTTCTTCAGATAAGTTGAACGACCAGCGGTACATCTCGCGCATGACGCTGTTTTCACCGGCTGCGCCCAGGTAGCGCTGTGGGGCCAAAAAGGTGTTGAGCAATCCGGCCCGAATCAATTCTTCCTGCTCGCGCAGGGCCAGCGCTTCTTCGTGAGAAGCGGGTGGCGTTTCCAGCAGGGCAAAGGCGGCCTGCTGCGGCTGCCGGTTGGTTTGGCTAAAGAGGGCGGCCACGACGATGAATACGGTCGTTACCAACCCGACAGCAGGAAAACGGCCGTGTCGCTCTAGCACCTGCTTGAAGCCCAACCACCAGGCTCGCGTATACATGGTGGAAACGGCCACCGGCATGAGTACAACCAGGGTGGCGGTGTAGAGCAGCAGCGGTAAGCCCAGCAGCACAAGGGGCAGCATCCGCCACTCAACATAGGAGAGGTCGCGCCAAAAGCCGGAGACGATGTTGCCAAGATTTCTCACGCCTTCGACCCCAATAGGCAGGGCGTAGAAGGCCAGCCACACGCTGGCATAGAGACCCGTCAGCAGCAGCAAGGTCAGCCCCGCCAGTCGCAAATGGGTCAGCAGCGGCCCGCGTTGATCGATTCGCCGGTCCAGAATTTGCCACAGGTAGGTGAGAATGCCCAGCCCGGCCACGACCAGCAGCAGGATAACGGCCGTTGTTGCCTGCTGGACCAAAAAGAAGCGCACGGCCAGGATGAGCATCAGCGGTCCCTCCACGCCGTAGCCCAGAACAAACAGTTGTTCCGGCCGACGGCGCAGCAGCGTCAGGCCCACCACAATGGCCAGCAGGGGAACGGCCGTCAGTACCCCGCCGTATACCAGAAAATGGGTGGGAATGAGGCCGGAAGCAACGGCCGTTTGCAGTTCCGGCAGAATATTCGGGGCAAAACCCAGCAGCATAAAGGCCACAAAAATGACGTTCCATGACCAGAACAGCCCCAATGACCAGAGCCGCTTACTGAGTAGTTTTTGACTGATTGTGTTCATGACAACCTCCTGTAGAGGGACGAATTATGAATTACGAATTACGAATGCGCTGCTTCTCACTGAAGACTGCTTATTGAAAACTGCCTGCTGTCTACCGCCTCATGCAGTGCCAGATAGAGGGACTGCACGTCTGCCTGATGGGGGTCTACATTTTCGTCAAACAGGATTGTTACCAGCACCCAGCGCTGCCGCTCCAGGGAGAGGTCGGCCCAGATGCGGGTGGCGTAATCATCGGTCGTTTGGGTGGCCGACTGGAACCAGTAGGCGGCCGCGTATTGGGCCGGGTCGCTGCTGCTGCCCAGCGATACCTGACGCAGCGGGAAATCCGGCCCGATCAGGTGGGTGCGGCTCTCTTCCAGCGAGAGGCCGTACACTTCAAAGCAGCGCTCCGGCCGGTGGTGGGCACGCCAGGTGTGGCTGGTGATAAGAATCATGCTGCCGCCGACTTCGCCCCAGGCAAAGCGGTAGCGGCTGGCCGAATCGGCCCCGTCGCGGGTTAGCCAGGCCAACTCGTCCGGCTTGAGCGGCAGCGGCTCGACGTGCATTTCGGCGGGAAAGGACCAGTCAGGCGCGGCCTGACTCAACCCGGTTTGGGGGCGGGGTGTGTAGGCCAGGGCCATGAAGGTAATGGTGATGAGTAATACCGGTGCCAGCCAGGGGGTGAATGGTGCATTGTGAAGGTTGAATGGTGAATTGTGAATTGTGAATGGGGTGGTGCGCCGCAGCAGCCAGACGGCGGCGGCGCAGGCGGCGACGAAGCCGAGGACGCCTAGAGGCACGTGGAGCATTTCGGCCAGAAGCCGCCAGCCCAGCACCTCGCCCACGCCGACGAGTACGGCCACGCGAG
>SLGK01000062.1 GCA_007123775.1 Anaerolineae bacterium
CGAAGGCGGAAAAGTCAGCCAAACCTTTCATTGACAACACTTTGGTGATGGCTGCGGTCAAGGTCGTTTTACCGTGGTCCACATGCCCAATCGTACCGATATTTACGTGTGGCTTCTCGCGCACAAATTTTTCTTTACCCATTTCTTATAAACCCTCGTCTAAACTAGTTAAATGTAAATTACCCAAACAACGCCAAACAGCAGCAAGGCTGTTTGACCTACCAAAATTGCTGCTGACAGTTATGCCTTTTCACAAGAATACCCCGCCATCCACTGAAAATCAGGGATACACGGGGTGTGAAGCCCACGATGGGATTTGAACCCATGACCTCATTCTTACCAAGAATGCGCTCTACCCCTGAGCTACGTGGGCGTTTCGGTAGTCGGTGGTCAGTATTGGCAATCCAACCTTCAGCTTGATCATCCAGCAACTGAATATGGATTACTGGTTACTGAGAATGGGCCAGGTAGGACTCGAACCTACGAAGGCTTCCGCCAGCGGATTTACAGTCCGCCCCCTTTGCCACTCGGGACACTGACCCTTACTTGTAATACCTGAGGTTCTTTGTGTTCGGTAATATCAGCAACCGTGCTAGACTTACCTGAGCCGACGATGGGACTTGAACCCATAACCTATGCTTTACAAGAGCATTGCTCTGCCAATTGAGCTACGTCGGCGCGTTGTTAATTGCTTGCTCAAAATAGTAACAGGCGCACCTAAACACTCTAGGCGTACAGGGCATTAGCTAGTATATCATCTGTAACCTATTCGTCAAATCCAATTTACTCAAACACCTTTCGATAAGCCGCATAATAGTATAAAATAGGGGCGTATGGACATCTCTGTTAGTCGCTTGAATAATCGTTTGGCTTTGCAACTACCGCCGGAGCTGCCGTTAGGTCTGGTTTTTGTGTTGGGTCACGTTCGTCAACTGGAGCGAGCGGAAATGAGCCACGGAGACGGCTCACGGCACGCAAACGTCTCATTTGACCTGGTAGAAAAAGGACACGTTATTCGCTGTCGCCTTTCGGAGCGTGCGGCGAAGGAGACTGCACTGGCGGAGGGCAGCCTGATTCGGGCGGGTGGGCATCTTGCTTTTGACCCGACCCACGCCGATTATTTCTTGCTGGCGCGTGACGTGGAGTTGATTGCAGAAGCAGAGCCGGAACCACCAACGGCCGTTTCTGAACCATCCGCTCGTTTTGCCACGTCGGGGCTGGGCCAAGCCTTAACAGATGTTAAGAAACGGTCGAGCGCAGTCAAACCGGTACCCAAGGACATGCCGGTTTGGGTACAGCGTATGGCCCCACCCGGCTTTGATACCGAGTCACAAGCGGAAGCGGAGGCAGATAGTAGTGAACCAACGGCCGTTGCCAGTGTCCCATCGCTGCCATCTCTGGACCCCAAGCTGGTCGAATTTGCCACCAGAGCCATGGATAGCGATGAAGAGGTAGAGCTAACGCCAGAGCTACTCGACCAGCTCCTCGGCAATACCCAGCCAGATGAGGAAGAGGACCAGGTCGCCCCGCCTACGGCACCAACTGCTGAGAGCCGGCCAGCCTCCAGGCCAGCCCCAGCCAGGGAGCGAGACTGGGTTGTGACCGGTCTGGCAATCGTGTTGATCGTTCTGGTGGTGCTGACCATCGTAATATTTACGCTGCTCCTGCTGCGCTAACCACGGCGCTGACCCAACTTACCGCATCAAATAGAGGCAATTGGCGTGACCGAAACAAAAATCCCCACCATTTTGTGTCTGGCCAGCTATTTCAAGGGCACAACCTTCTTGCAAGCGGCCAAAGCGGAAGGCTGCCGCGTCCTCCTGCTGACCCGCGAGGCTCTACGCGAGGAAGCCTGGCCTCACGACAGTCTGGATAACATCTTCTTCATGCCCGACTTACGTCGCAAGCCAGACATCTTTTATGCCGTTAGCTATCTAACCCGTGCGGAAAGCGTTGACCGCATTGTGCCGCTGGATGATTATGATGTGGAAACGGCCGCTTCTCTGCGTGAACATTTGCGCCTGCCGGGGTTGGGCGACACCCAGGCCCGCTACTTTCGCGACAAACTGGCCATGCGCTATCAGGCTCAGGCCAGCGGGCTGAATGTGCCGCCTTTTGTTGGCATCTTTAACTACGACCGTCTACGCTACTTTATGCAGACCGTACCGGCCCCCTGGCTGCTCAAACCGCGCTCTGAGGCCGGGGCTATGGGCATCAAAAAGGTCAGCCACGACGAAGAGGTATGGCGCTGGCTTGACCAGTTGGGCGATGAGCAATCTTACTTTCTGCTAGAGCAATTCATTACGGGCGAGATGTATCACATCGACGCCGTTGTGCATCAAGGGGAAGTAGTTTTGGCCGTACCCCACAAATATTGGCAGCCGCCTATGACGGTGGCCCATGAGGGAGGGGTGTTTGCCACGCGCCGCCTGCCGCATGACAGCGACGAAGCCAACACATTGTTAAATCTTAACCGGCAGCTTTTGCAGGCATTTGGTCTGACCGATGGGGTAGCCCACACAGAATTTTTGCGGGGAGCAGACGGCCGTTATTATTTCATCGAAACGGCCGCACGGGTGGGAGGTGCCAATATTGAACAGCTTGTCGAGGCGGCCAGCGGCGTTAATCTCTGGGCAGAATGGGCCAAATTAGAAGCAACGGCCGTTCGCGGCCAGCCCTACCCACTACCGACTGACGCGGGCCGTTATGCCGGGCTGCTCGTCTGCCTGGCGCGGCAGGAATACCCGGACCTGAGTGGCTACCAGGATGCGGAAATTGTGTATCGTCTCGATAAACGACATCATGCCGGACTGGTGGTAGCTTCTCCCGACTACGAACGCATCATGACGCTGCTAGGCCAATATCAGGAGCGTTTTGGCCACGACTTTCTGGCCGTAGCCCCTCCCCTGGACAAAGCACCGACATAGGCAGAGTTTAACAGTTAACTGAAACTGTTCAACCAATCCCGGTTAACGGGTCACTGGATCAAACCTGGTGTTCGGCGCGGTAGTTGGCAATAAGCTGGCGGACCGCTTCTCGCCGGGCAACGGCCGATTCCCACGGCTGTGACACCTGGGTCTGATAAATTTCCTCTAGCTGCTCCGTTTGGCTGACCAACGCTTCGCTCTGGGTCAACACGCGCGCACGCAACGGCTGGACCAGCTTTCGCTCCAGGCGCGTCGTCTCTTCGCCATCACGAGCCAGCCATTCATCGAGTGGCTGAGCCACGTTTGTCTTCAATCCGCTGAGCGTGTGGGGTACTTCACCCAATACCCGCGCCAGCGATTCCATCAGGTTTGTAGTACGTTGTCCCAGATTAAAAGGCAGCCACTTGCGAATCTCCTGAACCCAATTGTTGAGCATTTCCAGGAAAGAGCCGAGCCGCTCGGACCCTTCTTCCAGAATGCGGCGGGCGTGGTCATAAAAGCCATCTAACCGGTCTATATGCTGACCTAACCAGATACGGCCGTTTTGCAGCAGCGGAATGTGGCCCTCAACCTCTTGTAGCGCGTCACGGCCGGCGGCAATACCCTGGCGCAGCGTTGGCGCATTGCCCGCCATCTCAGCCAGCCGGCCAGAAAACAAGGCCAGACCGGCGTTGATAGTTCCGGCCAGATTCACACCCTCTAACTGCTCATAAAGGGCTACCAGTCCGGTCAGCGCCGTTACCTGCCGATTGGCAGATTGTAGCTCAAGCTGAAGCGACTCGGCAGCCGAATGGCCCGTCGTTTCTGCCTCCTGATAGAGGCTTAACTGATGTTCGGAAGCAAGCAGCGCGGCCTGCAATCGGGCGTTTTCTGCCTGGGCTGCGGCCAACTGCGCCCGCAGTCCAGCCGCATCCAACCCTTCTTGAGCGATAGGTAGTATGTTGGCCGAGGAAGTGGCGGGAACGGCCGTGGCCACCAGATTGCCTACCGGCGCTTGATCGCCACGCCACGTGGCGATGCCCACACCCGTAACAGCAGCCGCAGCCCCAGTCGCGGCCAATGCCTTGATAAAACCGCGCCGGTCAACCATTTCGTCATCTAAATTGCCCATGTTGCCCTATCCTTTGCTGATCACAGTTAGCCCCAAACCGGGCCGCTACATCTGATTTGCCTATACCTTGATAATATCTTAGCCCGACAGCGGTGGCAGACACTGGCCGAACGGCTCTGGTTGTTGGCAGATCCCGTGGCCCGTGGCTTGCACCTGCGTAGTTGCCACCATTTTGCCTCACTGGGCAGTAAATGACAATACAAGTCCCAGACATTGCCCCCAGATTGGCATCAGATATGACCAATTAACCAACGATTTGCCCCAAACCAAAGGTAAGCGCAAACAGCAGGCTGGCCAGCACCATCTGCTTCAGGTAAGGAGCAATCTGATCCGGACTTGTGCCCCGCCAGACGCCGCGTACGTTGCTGACCAGGAGGGGCACGCTCAACAGGAAGAGGAATTGCCAGGGTGATTGGTAGGAAAATAGCGTGTAAAGGAGAGTGAGCAAAACGGCCGTTAACAACAACAGTGCGTGGTAAATACGTGCCCGCACTCGCCCCAGCCGTACCGGCACCGAACGCTTACCCGCCTTTTTGTCTGATTCCAGGTCACGGATGTTGTTGACGTTTAGCACCCCCACCGATAGCAGCCCCATCGCAGTCGCTGGCAGCCAGAGCCGCCATTCCAGACTTTGGGCCTGTAAGAAGTAGGTGCCCAATACCGCCACCCAACCAAAAAATATCAGAACGGCTACGTCTCCCAGACCGGCGTAACCATAGGGTTTGCGGCCGGCCGTATAGGTGATGGCCGCCCCGATAGCCAATGCACCCAACAGTAAAAAAAGTAAGAGCCACAGCAGACCCTCCGTACCAAAAGCCAACCAGACCAGGCTGAGACCACTCAGGCCAGATAACAGAATGAACAGTCCGATAGCCTGCCGCATCGCCTGGGGCGTGATGTAGCCGCTCTGCACCACACGCACGGGTCCCTGGCGGCCGGCGGCGTCAGCCCCATGTACGGCGTCCCCATAATCGTTGGCCAGATTGGAGAGGATTTGCAGCAAAACGGCCGTTACCACACATAGCAGCACAATCTCCCAGCGAAACTGCCCCCGCGCCGCCGCCAGAAAACCACCCACGCTAATACAGGCAATGGCCAGCGGCAACGTGCGCGGCCGCATGGCCACAATCCAGGCCCCTCTTTTTGTTAGCACCATTGTTACAAACACCTCGTCGTTATCGTCAACGCGCAACTGTAAATCGTCCGTTGCCAAACGTCAATAAGGTTTATCCGTCTCTTCTCTTTCAGACCACCGCGCCACTTCGCCACCCACACATTAAAAAGTTTAGACCGACCGGTCAGTTTGAAGGATAATATGCCTTATGAACGATACATCTACGAAAGACCCGGAAAGTACCAAAACCCGCATTCTGGATGCGGCCTTGAACATTTTTAGCCATAAAGGGTATCACGATACGCGCCTGGATGAAATCGTCGAGGAGTCGAAAACGTCGAAAGGCTCCATCTATTTCCACTTTCCCAACAAAGAGCGACTTTTTCTGGCTCTAGTGGATCAGTTTGCCGACCTGCTAGAGCGGCGGGTGGTGGACGCAATTGAGCCGCTGCCCAAAGGAATGGGACGGGTGAAACTGGCCTTGCAAACCTGCTTAGAGACGTTCGGTCGTTATCGTCGGCCAGCGAAGATTTTGTTGGTGCAGGCTGTGGGGCTAGGCACGGTTTTTGAAGAAAAGCGGAACGAGATTAACGACCGTTTTGCCCGGCTAATTGAACGCTATTTGATTGAGGCGATAGAAATTGGAGATATTGAGCCAGTCGATACGGAAGTAGTATCCCATGCCTGGATGGGTGCGATTTACGCGCTGGTTATTCGCTGGGTCTACACCGGCGAGCCGGAGCCACCCCGCATTATCGACACGCTGGTGCCTGTCTTGCTGCAAAGCGTGGGGTATACAGACCAATCGGACTAATCAGCCATAGCCTGCTGAGCCTGGCTACTGCGCAGAATGTCGTAGACGCGCTCGCGGGCCTCATCAGCTTCGATGTCACGACACACAGACCATTCGGCGGCCAGCCGCTGCATAAAGCGACGCAAGGCACGATGCTCTGTGTTGGATAAGGTACGGCCGGTTTGCCGATACCACAAATCACGTACCAGGCGGGCAATGGCCTTGATTGAGTTTTTGGCTTTTACGTCACGAATGCGCTTTTGGCGGCTGTTAAAATTGGAGGGCATTTGACGCGGTGTGCGCTGCAAAATAGCAACCGCTTCTTCGAACTCTGCGGGGCTGGCCAGAGCGCGAAAAGCGTCTTTGTTCAGGTCGTTAACCGGCAGCCAGACGATGCTGTTGTGGGTTTCTACCCGATAATAGTCGGCCGGTTCGCCGCTGATGTTTTTCTGCTCAACGCCCTGAATCTGACCAATGCCATGACGCTTATGGACAATCCAGTTGCCTTCTTTGAGTTGCTTTATCGCTGCCATTTTGCTGCTCCTTTGAACAAAAGAACGGATGCCAAATTGGTGGTTATAATTCGTGACATAAGGTCCAAAAACCGAGTTTTTCAATCCCAACCACTCTGGTGATTGTGATGCGTTTTAGCAAAAACTCGGTTTTTTCAGTGGACTCATTCGTTGATGTAAGGTTGTAGATGATTGCTAAACAGGTCTTGCCAGCAGGATTTGTAATCGGCCGCCTGCTGAACTGTCACCGGGCTGATAAACTGCTGGTCAAGGCGTAGAAGAGTGTACCCGGGCTGCTCAGAATCAGGTGCCAGGCGCAGGCACACCAGGCTGTAAGCCAGGCTGTCAATGAGGTTGAAAGGGCCAATCAAATGCAGTTCGTGGGGTGGGTCGTAATGGGTTATGGTGGCGTGCAGGGTGCCATGGTCGCTACGGCCGTTTTCGGGGGTAAACAGTTCATAGAAACGGCCGTTTAACTGCGCTTCCATGACCACCTGGGCCATTTCCGCCTGGGCGGCGCGAGCGGGCGGCCACCAGCGGCCAATCTCGGCCGTCAATGCCAGGAACAGGTCAACGGCAGCGACAGGCAAACTCTTTTGCAGGCTAACCAGGGTTGCCCCTTTACCATTGACATAAGTAGAAGTGGGGCTACCGTTGGTAACGGCCGCTTCCTCACCCAATAATGAAGGAAACAAATCGGCATTTTCCAGTTGGATTGCCTGCGCCTGCTGTAACAGTCCCTCATCTAAGAAATTCCAGCGCTGCCGCCCTTCCCGCTTCACTTTCACCAGACCCGTCTCCACCAGCACGTTCAGGTGTTTCATCACGGCAAAGCGCGACACGTCAAAATGGGAACAAAGATCACCAGTCGTGCGCGGGCGATCCTGAAGCAGGTTAATGATTTGTTGTCGTTTCGGGTCAGACAATGCTTTCCACAGAGGGGTATAGTCTTCACTCACCATATGTGACCCAAGTATAACATGTTGGTCACATATTGTCAAACCGGCCAAGACCTGACAGGTTTGCGAAACCTGTCAGGTCTGTTCGCTAGTCACTACTCATAGCGGAAGCGCCACAGACCAACGGCGAAGAAGACCAGGGCAAACAGCAGCAGCACCCCCACCACCGGCAGCACCTCGGCCACGCCATGCCCGCGTACAATAACGCCGGTAAAGCCTTTCATGGCCCAGGTGGTGGGCAGAATTTGCACGGCCGTTTGGTAACTGGCGGGGGTAATCTCTAGCGGCCACCAGGCGCCGCCCAGCGCGGCCAGCACCATCGAGAACATGATGGTCAGGCCGCTGGCCTGGCTGCGGGTGCGGGCCAGCGCGCCCAGCAACAGCCCCAGCGCGGTGGCCGCCAGACCAAAGGCAGTGACGACCATAATCAGCGCTGCGGGCGAATTGCCCCAATTGACACCAAAGAGGAGCGCGCCGGCACCAATCAGCAGGGCCATTTGCAGCAGACCCTGGCTCAGTCGGCCCACAATTCTGCCCGCCATGATGGTGACCTTTTGCGTGGGCGTCACGAGCAGACGGCGCAGCGTACCTCCTATTCGCTCGTTGACCAAAACGGCCGATGTGCCAATCAGGGTGATCAATACCCAGGTGACTAACTGCCCGGCTGAGGCCAGCTCAAAACCGTCTGGTCCCTGGGGGGTGGGGACGGCGGCCCGGTTGGATTCCAGCACGGCAGGCGGTGCGGCCAACTGTGCCTGAGCCATTGCCAGGGCGTGGGCAAAGTAGGCTTGCCGCTCAGCCTCGTGGGCAAAGGGGCGGATTTGCTCGGCGGCGGCTACGCTGGCCTGGGCTATCTGAATCGCGCTATCGACCTGGCGAGCGGCGGCGGCAACGGCTTGTTCCAGGGCCAGGGTGCGGTTGTCGGTAACGGCCGTTGCCAACCTCAAATCAACCCCTTCCCCCGCCAACAGGCTGGCCGCAAAACCGGCCGGAATGGTTAACAGGCCGGGCAAATCCTCCTCCTCTAGCAGCCGGACCGCCTCGGTGCGGTCACGCAGCACAGGCCGGGCTAGGGTGGATTCTTCTAATACGGCCGTTAACGCCATTGACAGGTCCGTTTCATCTTCATCAACCAGCAGCAAGATTAGCCGGGTATCGGCCGTTTCATCGGGAGCCGATCCGCCCACCGTGTTGCCCAAAATCGCCGTAAAGACGATGGGCAAAATCAGAAAAAAGATAAGCGTGGATCGTTCCGAGAATTCAATCTGAATATCATTCCAGGCCAAATGAAGAATTTTGGTCATGAGATAACTCCAAGATGACATAGGTGCGACGCACTTATCAAGTGCGTCGCACCTGCGTTATACAACCTGTCGCCGGAAAGCCAGCGTCGCCAGGCCAAACAAGATGGCCGCCATGATCCACATCCCGGCCAGATAAGGCAGCAGGTCGCTCACCCCAGCACCGGCGGTCAAGCTGGTAAACGCCTCCAGGCCCCAGGCGTTGGGCGAGATAAAGCTGACCAGTTGCAGCCAGTCGGGTAGATTGGGGCGTGCGAAAAAGTTGCCCGCACCAATAGCAAAGACAAGGGCCAGGGTTGTGCCCACCACATTGGCCTGTCCCGAGCTACGGGCAAAGGCGGCAATACAGGCCCCCCAACCAGTCGCGGCCGCGACCACCGAGACAATCGTCAACACCACGCCCAGCGCCGACTCCCAGCGTATGTTGAAGATCAGCACGCTGGCCCCAATGAGAATGCCTACCTGGGCCAGACCGTTCAGATAAGTGCCCAGCAGCTTGCCGCCCAACACCTGGGCCGCGCTCAACGGCGCGGTCAACATACGGGGCAAGGTGCCGTTATCCCGCTCTGTCAGAATGGAGCGGCCGCCTTCAACGACAGTAAACATGAGAAAGAGAATGGCCATACTGGGGGCCATGTAGCCCATCCAGTCAAACCCGTTCGCCGTGTCATTTTCGGTCTGAAATTGGCGGCTGACGCTGATCAACTGGCCTTCAACCGATTGGCGGCCGGCCGCTTCACCAATCACTGGTCCGAGGGTTTGGGCTTCGGCCGGGGTGATGAGTTGATTCTGCATAAGCTGGCCAACAGCTACCTGGCCGCCGGCCGCCCCCGTGTTAATTTGCTGCAAGAATTGGGAAACAATGGCCTGCACCACGCCGCCACTGATAGGCCGGGTGGGGTTCAGGTAGAGTTCTACCACGCCGCGGTCTGGCTCTGCTTGGTCGGGGATGATGCTCTGGCTCAGACCGGCATGGATGATAACAACGGCCGCTACCTCATCCCGGTCTACGCTGGCGCGTGCGGCCGTTTCGTTAGCGGCAACGGTGGTCGTAATCAGCTCAGCCAGTTCTTCGGACGCCATCACCTCGACCAATAACTCGCCAAATTTGCCGGTGTCGTGGTTGACAATGAGGACGGGAATATCGCTAATGCCGGGATTACCGTCGCGGCCAAAGGCGGCCGACATGGCCAGGGTGAGGGCAAACGGGGCCAGCAGCAGCAGGGCCAAGGCACCCGGATCACGAAACAACACGATCAAATCTTTCCAGGCTATGTTGAGGATTGGTTTCATCTTGGGTCCTTTTTAGCTAGAGCGAGCGCTAGAGCTAGAGGAAAAGAAGACCTTCTACTCTAGCTCTAGCTCTGGCTCTAGCTCTTTTGGGCTAATCGCGGAGGGCGCGGCCGGTGAGGTGGAGAAAGACGGCCTCCAAATTCGGTTCCTGAATGTCGATGGAGCGCAGGCTGGTGGCCTGGGTGCTGGCCGCGTGCATCACGGCGGGCAGAATGGCGGCGGCGTTGGGGGTGATGAGGACGATCTGGCTGTTAACGGCCGTTACTTCCAACACATCCGGCAGTTGCTCCAACGCTGCCACCAGGCCATTGGCCGGTTCACTTTCACTAAGGTGCAGGCGCAGGCTCATATTCTCACCGACCAGTTGGATCAGCTCTTTTTGCGTGCCCAGGGCAATCATCCGGCCGTGATCGATAATGCCCACCCGGTCTGACAACTCCTCCGCCTCGCCCATGTAGTGGGTGGTGTACAGCACGGTCATGCCCTGTTGGTTTAGTATCTTAATCGTGTCCAGAATGTTGCGGCGGCTTTGGGGATCAATGCCGACGGTTGGCTCATCCATAAAGACGATCTGTGGCTGGTGCAGCAGGCCGACGGCGATGTTGATGCGCCGCTTCATGCCGCCAGAGTAGGTTTCGACACGATCATCGGCCCGGTCGGTGAGGCCCACCAGGTCGAGCAGTTCGTCACTGCGCTGGCGCAGGTCGGCCCCGCCCAGCCCGTACATGCGGCCCCAAAAGTGGAGGTTTTGCCGCGCTGTGAGGGTCGGGTAAAGGGCGATCTCTTGGGGTACGACGCCGATCAGTTTTTTGACGCCGATGGGATCTTTGACGATGGAACGGCCGTTTATCCGCGCATCGCCACTGGTAGGAGATAGCAGGCCGCTCAGTATCGAGATAGTGGTGGTTTTACCCGCCCCGTTTGGTCCCAGCAGGCTAAATATTTCCCCCTGGCGAATGGCGAAGGAGATGTCGGCAACGGCCGTTACGCCCCCGTTGTTATATTTTTTGATCAGGTTTTCGACTTCGACAATGGTTGACATGGGTTGGTTTCCTCTGTTACGTATTCCGTGTTGCGTAGGGGCAGACCCGCGTGTCTGCCCTATTGGGGCAACAAACACATGGGATTGCCCCTGCCTGTCAATACGCACTTTATTGTACGGAAGTTACGGCCGTTTTGATGTGCCAAAGGTCATGGCCATGGTCATAGTCATGGTCATGGTCATGGTCATGGCCATGGTCATGGTTTGTAGGCTCGGTCTTTCGTCCTCCGTCCTCGGTCAACGAATTGTCAAGCTAACTTGAACCATGCCATTTTGTAACTATGGCGCAATCCGATACTATTGAGAACGTTATGACAGAGACCACACAATCTGAGCGCAATTACCAGGCCATCCGCTACGTCTACCTGGGCCTGGTGCTGGCCGCCTTCCTCCCTTTCTTGCTGTCGGGTGAGCGGCAGCAGTTAGCGCCGTCGGTCGTGGCGCTCACCATCAGCCTGGGTGTGGTCCATTTTGGCCTGGTTGCTTACCTGCACGATCATCTAATCAGAAACGACCTCGACCATTACCTACCCCTTTATTTTTTAGTGCAGTTGCCCCTGGTTGGGTTGATACTCTGGCTCAGCCAGGACATTGGCGGCACCTTCTGGCTCCTTTTCTTGCCCGTGGTGGGACAAAGCGTCAACCTGTCGCGCTGGGGTATGGTACTGCTCTGCCTGACGGTAGTTCTTTTATTTGGTGGCATCAGTCTGGCCGCTGGGTCCACCTGGGAACAAGCACGTCAGGCAGTTTTCTCGTTCAGTGCGGCTGTTCTATTTACGATCATCTTCGCCTTCGTGGTGACGCGAGAGTGGGAGACGCGGGTGAAAGCGGATCAACTGGCGCAGGAGCTGAAGGCGGCCAACCGGCAGTTACGCCATTATGCGGTGCAGGCGGAGGAGTTGGCCACGGTGCAGGAGCGCAACCGGATTGCCCGTGAAATCCACGATTCGCTAGGCCATTATCTGACGACAATCAATATGCAGTTGAATGCGGCCCAGGCGGTTCTGGACCAGAAGCCGGACCAGGCGCAGGCTGCTCTGGGCAAAGCGCAGCAGTTGACGCAGGAGGGGTTGCAGGCGGTACGCCAGTCGGTGGCGGCGCTGCGCGAATCACCTATGGGGAAACGGCCGTTGCTGCCAAGCATTGACGAGCTGATAACTGAAACCCGCCGTGCCGGTCTCATCGTAGAACAGCATATTTTGGGTGAGCCACGCCCGCTGGATGCCAGAGTAGAACTCAGCCTCTACCGGGCAGTGCAAGAAGGGCTAACCAACACACGCAAATACGGCCGTGCTTCTCGCGTGGACATTACCCTGGACTACAGCCAACCCCACCAGGTGCAGTTGACCATTCGTGACAACGGCTTGGGCACCGACAAAGAGGCGCTGCTGGCCGAAGGCGGCTTTGGCCTGCTGGGGCTGCGCGAGCGTGTACAGCTTTTAGGCGGCCAACTCAGCATCGACACGGCACCCCAGGCCGGTTTTGCCCTGACCATTCTCATACCAACCCCGGTGCCTGGCACTGGCTGAAGAGGTCACAAGAACTACGATCTTGCGGCCAGTGCCAGGCACCACTACCATAACCAACCATGACAGAAATTAACGTTCTTATTGTTGATGACCAGGCTTTGTTCCGCGAGGGACTGCACACGCTGCTGGCCAGCCACGACGACATCAACGTGGTGGCCGAGGCCGCCAACGGGCAAGAAGCGATTGAGTTGGTGCAGCAGCACCGGCCTCACGTTGTCCTAATGGATGTCCGTATGCCCATTCTCGACGGCGTGGCCGCCACCCGCCACATCTGCGTTGACACGACCGATACGCGGGTGATTATGCTGACTACCTTTGACGACGACGAATACGTTTTTGAAGGGCTGCGAGCGGGGGCCGTCGGCTATCTACTCAAGGATGTGCCCTCGACCGAACTGCTGGACGCCATTCGGGCTGCCATGCGCGGTGAATCCTTCTTGCAGCCCTCGGTCGCCGCCAAAGTCGTGGCCGAATTTGCCCGCCTTTCGCCCGATGACGCGCCCCCATCCCGACCACAGCCGCTAGTCGAACCATTGTCCGAGCGGGAGCTAGAAATATTAGGGATTTTGGCGACCGGCGCCAGCAACCGGGAAATAGCCGACCAGCTTTACCTGGCTGAGGGTACGGTGAAAAATCATGTGAGCAATATCCTGAGCAAATTGGGGGCACGCGACCGAACGCAGGCCGCGCTCAAGGGGAAAGCGTTGGGGCTGATTTGAGTACAGAGAAGCCAGATTCTTGACAAGAACCTGGCTTCTCTGTAATTGCGTTGGCTTACTGCTCACCATAATGGCTGGCTATGGAACGGAAGAGAGCCAACGTTTCATGATCGTTTTCGTCAAACCAATAGTCGGTGCTGCTTTTGACGATGACCATATCGTAGCGCGGGTAGACGTAGATATATTGTCCCCAGATGCCTATGGCCAGATAGTCGCCATCTGGCTCTTCGGGAACCCACCACTGGTAGCCATAACCTAGCGTCCAGAAGGAATCAGGGTTGTCACCTGGCTCCAGGTGGGATCCCTGGGGCGTTGTCGATGCGGCCACCCAGTCAGCAGGGATGATTTGGTTGCCATCACGCTGGCCGTTATTGAGGTAAAGACGGCCGAATCGGGCATAGTCGCGCAGTGTGGCGTTCAGGCAGCAAAAAGAGATTTCTGTCCCGGTGCGGTCCAGGTTCCAGAAGGCTTCCGCTTCCATGCCAGCCGGCTGCCACAGCATTGCCTCAAGGTAGTCTGAGACGGGCTGACCTGTTGCCTGTTCCAGCAGCAGCCCTAGCACCATCGAATCAGAACTGATGTAATCGTTGTAGATTCCTGGCTCGCGTACTCGCTCCAGTTGGGCAATCGTATCGACCATGGGCGTACCGAAGGCAAAGGCCCGCACGAAAATCATGTTTATGTCAGACAACATATTGTCGTAATCTTCGTCAAAAGCCACGCCCGACGACATGGTCAGAATGTGTTTGATGGGTACACCGTCATAACCGGAGCCGACTAGTTCCGGCACGTAGTCGGTCACGGGGTCGTCAATTGAGCTGATGTCTCCTTGTTCGAGAGCAATGCCGACCAGGGCCGACAGGAAGGATTTGGCCACTGACCAGGACGTAGCCGGGGAAGTCTCGTCGTTGCCCTGATAGTAGGATTCGTGCAGAATACGGCCGTTTTGGACCACCAGCAGACCGGTTGTTTCGGTCCGTTCTAAGAAGTCGATGACGCCGTGGTTTTCCCCTTGCCACCGGTAGGTTGAAGGCAACGGCCGTTCATCATATGTAAACTCCCAAACATCGGTACTTGGCTCAATGTAACGGCTGGGAAAGATCTGATCCATAGCGCGAAAGTTTTCCACGCGCGTTTCATCAGCAAACAGGGTGATGGCCGGTCCCCAGGGACTATTTTGCAACCATTGGTAGCCTGCTATTGCCGCAATAACCCCAACCGAAAGGATAATGCCTACAGCTATCATTATCTTCTTCATGTATATATAACCTCCAGATTCAAATCAAGTCGTGTTAGTTCAAGGCCAGAAAGAGGACTTCGCCGATTCGGACGCCCATCATAAAAAGAATGGGCGCTATGATAAGAACCAGCAGAACAGACACGGCTCGCTTTTCGTTATCGGTTAAACTCTGCCACTTTTGCGTCATTTTGTGAATCATCATGCTCTCCTTTGCTTAATCAAACTATGCGTTGTTGTCTTTAACTATAAGTCAAAGTAGGGGCACAGTGACGAGTGGCAAAAGTCACGGTCTGGGTCATATTTGCAGGTATTGTGCTTTGTGAGATGGGGGAGAATGGTTGCGAGGTTTTAGGCTTTATTGAGAAGCAATTTGGTCGATTTGCCGGGCCAAAAAGTCCCGTTCGTCCGCTTCTGTTTGCACCTGCCCATCCAGCCGGGCGGACAAGAGGGCGTCGAGCAAACGGCCGTATTCAGGCCCCGGC
>SLGK01000059.1 GCA_007123775.1 Anaerolineae bacterium
TCGCTGCCGCCGCTGCCGTTGGCGGCCGGGCGAGGTGAGGCTAAGATAGGCTGCCACTCGTTTAGGCCGCGTTCGTAGATTTGCAATGTCAGGCTGGCCAAGGCGTCCAGATCGTAGCTGGTTCGCATCTGGGCCGGATGGGGCTGGAATTGGTTAAGAGATGCTGTTTGCATGGGGAGTCCTCCTTTGGGGATTGGGAGTTGGGGGTTGGGGAACGGCCGTTTCATCAAATGACAAGCGTTAGCGTTAGCCTGCCGTTTGTGCCGGGTAACTTTCAGCAACAATATGGTATAATTGCCGTTAATTGGCTAACCAAAATTTAGTTCACACAGAGGTTACAATGACTGCTTTACGTGATTTGCTTTCTGATATGCGCCAACTGGAAAACGAACTGGCTAATTTTGAGGCGCAGTTTGGCGTGCGTTCTTCTGATTTCTACCAGGCAATAATGGCCGGTGATTTAGAGGAGTTTGACACGTTGGATGACTATCGAATGACTTTTATCGAATGGTTGTCTCTGTATAAGACCTGGCTGAGTTTGAACGACAAATATCATCAACTGCTCTCCCGCCAGCCCGTCGCTTTGCAGATTAAGACTAACCTGGAAATGGTCCATGCCTAACCCGCTTTCGTCGCCAGAAGCTTACCAAGCCTGGATTTACTCGCTGCCAGCCGACTATCCTGCAATTCAACGCTCAACACTTGTTTACATTCCGACCGGCCGGCTTTTTGCTCGAGTAGAAGGCATGCTTTTCTTCGAGCAGAATGTCGTTTTGTGCGTGCAAGAGTTCTTGAACTTTAGCTTGAACGTCATTGAAGGTTACGGTTACGAAGTTACTCGCTCGCATCAGCCGGCAAATGCTTTGGATTTCCCAGCAACCCCAGAATATTGCCAGGCCAGCTACCCCCACAAAGATAAATTGTACTGGTATGATTCCTTTCCCCATCCCCATATTCCCGAACTAGCCAGTACCGATCCGCATCACAAACACGTCCACCCCAACATCAAGCACAACCGCATTCCTGCTCCCGATCTATCGTTCACAAAACCCAATTTACCGTTTCTAGTCGAAGAAGTTGTGGCTATGTTAGCAGCGGAAACAGATGCAGCCTAGCGTATCCAATTCTTCGAACCTAACCAGAATGTTGAGAAACAGCTTCAGGCCAGGGCTTGATGCTTCGGGCACGCTCTAGCTCCTCCAACATTTTTAGATTTAACTCGGCTTCAGACAAACCAGGGTATTGCTGGCGCCAGCGACCGCGAATAATTCCGACCACAACCGCACGAGCGTCAAACATCGCCTGCAGCCGCTGTCCCGCCGTAAGTGACTGGCGCAAACGCATCAAGTCTATATCTGTATGCGTAATTTGGAAGGCATGACCTGTTTGTTGAGTCATCATTTTGTCCTTTCTGTTTCGATGCTTTTTCATTGTACCGTGCTTTACGGCATCTCAATATTCGCTTGGCAGCAACAAGCAGGTTGAGCTACGGTCCGCCTCGGTGATCACCCAAAAACGTTCTGTCTCCCCGTTGGCCAACGGCACGTCATAGGCCGACAGGATGCGTAGGCCCTGCTTGATGGCCTGCTCATTGGCCCGCCGGTCATGCCCGTCCAGCGCTGCCCAATCTTCGTGGGCGTGGCGCTCCAGGTAGGGCCGCACGTCAATGCCCAATGCGGCTACGCCGGGAGTCATGACCACGTGGCCAAGGGCGAAGTAGGGCTGCTCTTGCTGGATGGTGGCGGCCCCGACCGGGAGCGCGTCGGGCCAAGTCTACTCAGCCAGTCCTATGCAATTGAGGTTACTATAATTGCTTTACACAATTTGCTTGCTGATATACGACAACTGAAAAACGAACCGGCTAATTTTGAGGTACGATTTGGCGTGCGTTCTTCCAATTTCTACCAAGCGGTGATGGCCGGTGATTTAGGTGAGTAACAGTTAGCCAGCTGCTCGTTTCTCAAGGAATTTACTCTTCATCCAGTTCGCTGCCCGGGAGTTTTTCTTGGGAGACCTGTGGCTGTTCCAGGTAGTTCGATGCGGAAACAACAGGACGACCAGTTTCAGCTTCTAGTTCGCGCCGCGCATTGCCCGCAATTTGTCCTCCTTTTCGGGCGGCTGCCTGATTCTCACCAAAACCCTGGGCATCATCTTGCCGGGTAATCTCCGTCGTAGCTGCCTCACCCAAAATGGTAAAGGCCAGCTCTAAACCGGTCATATGGTCGCGTAGGTTTTCCCGTTTTAGCTGCTTCAGCTTCTTATGCTCGCCAGGCGTCATGCCAAAGGTTTCTTTGGCAATTTCAGCCGTAAGAATGGCTACTTCTCGGCCAGCTTCTACACCTCGAGCTTGCCATTCATCAGTTAACTCATTGCGAATAACAATTGATTGCAACCGCCGTTCAATCCAATCGTCCGAATAACCTTTCACTCGATAAATCTGGCGCAATCGCTCGGCAGCCAACTCAGGATCCTCGATTTCCTCCAGCCGCTCCGCACCCACTTCGGCCAGCCACCGCTTAAAAGGCTCTGCTTTAGGCGAAGGCACAGATTGAATGATCCGGAGCACTCCTTCGGTATTGGCACAATCCGTACTGTAAAACCTGTTATTGGCCGCTTTAAGCTTAAACTGTCTGCAAATTGCAGACAGTTCAATTCCCGATTTTGCTTTCTCTCTCCGTTTGAGATCGTACCAATAGTTGCGCGGTTTGTTACTATCGGTCAGAGCTTCAATCACATCAACAACGGCGAACCACCATTCTCCGGTGTCATCATCCATAACTCGGCGAATCTGGTGGCCTTCAAATTTTAGTTGCACTAATGCTTGTTCATCACTCATAGCTCGTTCTCCAGATAAAAGACCCGCATAACAATTGTAGCACAAAAGTTCTTTCTGCTGAAGTGTTGGGCAGCGGACGAAAGCGCTCGAACTTGAATCCGTATAGACAATGTGTCATTACGAAAAGACTCATCGGTACCATGATCAACTAATATTCATTGGGCAGCAACAAGCAAGTCGAACTGCGGTCAGCCTCGGTGATCACCCAGATACGCTCTGTTTCTCCATCAGCCAGCGGCACATCGTACGCTGACAGAATCCGGCCGCCCTGCTTGATGGCCTGCTCGTTGGCTCGCCGATCATGCCCGTCCAGCTCCGCCCAATCTTTATGGGCATGGCGATTCAAATAGGGTAGCACGTCAATGCCCAAAGCGGCGACACCCGGCGTCATGACCACATGCCCCAGGGTGAAGTAGGGCTGCTTCACCTGCACGTCCGGTGGGGCCGTCGCCGGCTCATCGAATGGCTCTGCGTCAGGCCAGGTCTCATCAGCCAGTCCTATATAAAGGAAAGGAGCCTCACTCTCGTCTCGACGAAGCTGCGCCTTGAACTGCCAGTAGCGCCGCTCTAACCCTCGTATGATGACGGTAAAATGGCGTTCGTTACGGCCGTTATCCTGGCCACCGGTGATGCACATACCCAGCAGGTCGTGCCACAAGCCTTTATAATCATTGGGCCAGGCCGAGGCCACCGCTCGCTCCATCAAGGCCAGTACGCTGTCGGAAGCCAGGACCGGAATCTTGAAATGTTGCCGCGTCACCTCGTCCAGTCCCCATTGGTGCAGACGGACATCGTGGAGATGGCCAGCTTGGATCATGTCCATCCGGCCGGGGCCTTTGATGACGTGAACCTGGCTCTCATCTTCGCATAGAACGCCATCGGGGGTGGTCGAGGGATCGCTCTGGCACCAGTACAGCCCCATCTGGCTCAGGGCCACGTTGGGTGGGGTGAGACGAATGACGTCCTGGTAGCCTAATTCGCGGCAGAGGGAATCGGCCGTTTCCAGGATGTGTTGGTAGGCGGCGGCGTCAATCTGACTGCCGGGCAGGTCGGGGAACAAAAGAGCGGCCACCTTGTCGGTGACCGCCTGGTAGGATAGGTGGGGGCGGCCGTTTACTGCCAGGTGGGGCAGGGCGGCCACTTGTTGTTTTAGATCATTCATGGTCTTTTTCTCATTGGTCAAATGAACTCCGGGGCAGGCTGCCGGCCGGAGGCAGCAGGAAAATAGAAAAGTCGTTGGGTCAGGCAAAACTACGACCGGGCCAATAGGGTGGGGGAGTGGCTTGAAGAGGCGTGGGCCACATAGTCGTATGGTTAGCTTAACGGTCGCAGCCTATCCGTGCTGTGGGTCAAAACCTACCCATACCGCCACAGCGTGACCGTCTCCGGCAGCCGTGCCACAATGGGCCAAACGTCGTCGGGATGCAAACGCCCATTACCAATACCCGGGTAA
>SLGK01000008.1 GCA_007123775.1 Anaerolineae bacterium
ATACAATATCATCAAGAAAGCATTCCCCAATTCATTTGAGGGGATAGAGGGTGTTGTAGTTCACCCGGTAAGATGGCAAATCTTACAAATGGAATAGATTTCTATAAATTCTGGAACTATATCTGAATGACCCTGCCTTTTCTATTGCCCCGCGAACCGTGGTCTGGGATAGCTTCTTGGCTGCCTGGGCTGAGTATGATGAAGTAGCTATCGTGATACAGGTTGAAAGTGGTGAGTCATAGATTGCTACTTTAGCCGATAATGCCTCGCAATCAGGCCGGTTAGTGAGATTACGCACTATGCACTATGCTTTAGGCGTCCCACAACAGCAATCCTGTCTCCTCATGCAGGGCGCGACGCATTGGTGTGCCGTCATAGGCGGTCAGAGTGAACTCGACGGCGAAGGCCAGGGCGCGGGCGCAGTGGCCCCCAATGACGTTGATACCGTGCGCGGCCGTTTCTTCCCTTACTGCCAGTGCCAGATGCAGATGAACGTGGGGCTGCCCATCCAGCAGGCTGATGGTGCCATGGCCGCTAATGATTTCCAACGGCCGTTTCACCACCACCGGCACCAATCGCTGCTGCGCCACAAAGTCGTAGGCGGTCAACTCGACCTCGGTTAGCCCGCCCAGCAGATCTATCGTGGCCGTCTGGATTTGGTGGGATACGGCCGTTTCTCGCAGCGCCGCCACAATCTCCACCCCACCGGTCAGCGTGCCCATGTAGACGCGCGTGTTAGTTGCATTAACCAGCTTCATGGTTTTAGGTTTAGGACGGAGGACCGAGGACCGAAGACGGAGGGATTGCTTCCGTCGTCCGTCCTTGGTCCTCCGTCATTTTCCGTCTTCGGTCAAATAACTCCTTCTGCCCGCCATTCCGCAATCTCCGCCGCCGACTTGCCCAACGAATGCAGGATTTCGGCCGTATGCTCACCGAGGCGGGGTGGGGGGGTGTAGCTTTCTTCGTGGGTCTCCGACAGCTTGATGGGATTGCCCGGCATCCGCACGCAGCCGCCGTCGGCATGGGCGACGTCCACCACCATTTGCCGGGCCAGGATTTGCGGGTCGGCGAGCGTCTGGGCAAAGTTGTTGACCGGGGCGCAGGGAATGCGGGCCGCCCGTAGCTTCTCGATCCAATGAGCCTGGCTGTTGGTCTGGAAGAGGTCGCTCAACCGCTGGTTGATCAGCGCCTGATTGCGCCAGCGGCCGGGCTGGCCCCGATTTTCGGCCGTGTCCAGTTCGGGCAAATCTACCATCTCCATCAGGTTGGCCCAAAAGTTGTCGGTGATGACCGCCAGGATAATATACCCATCCTGGCAGGGAAAGGTGTTGTAGGGGACGTGGACAAAGTGGCCGTTGCCCAACTTGTCGGGAATCTGGCCGGACAAAAAGTACATGGTGGCCATGTAGTTGAGCAGGCTGACCTGGGCATCGAGCATGGAGATGTCTACGTGCTGGCCGCGTCCCGTCTGCTGGCGGGCCACCAGCGCGGCCAGAATGCCGACCACACCCATCAAGCCGCCGCCCAAATCCCCAATGGGAATGCCGGCGCGGGTCGGCGGGCCGCCGGGCTGGCCGGTAATGGACATGCCGCCGCCCATCGCCTGGGCCACCATGTCGAAAGCCGGCCGCCGGTTGTCAGGGCCGGTTTCGCCAAAGCCGGTGATGGTGCAGGTGATGATGCGCGGGTTAACGGCCGCCAGATGGGCATGGCTGATCTGCAACCGCTCCGTCACGCCCGCGCTGAAATTGTCCAGGACGATATCGGCCGTTTGCACCAGTTCATAAAACAGGGCCAACCCCGCCTCAGATTTCAGATTCAGCGTCACGCTCTTCTTGTTCCGGTTCAGCGTCAGGAAATAGGCGCCCATGCCGTGCAAGCTGTTGTCCGGGTCGTCGGCCAGCAGGCGGCGCGTACCTTCTCCCTGGCCGGGCGGCTCAATCTTGATCGTCTCTGCGCCTAAGTCGGCCAGCATCATGCCGGCGTATGGGCCGCTGAGCATGTGGGTTAAATCGAGTAAACGGATGCCGTGTAGTGCTTTCATGGATTGTCCTTTTATGACCGAGGACCGAGGACGGAAGACGGAGGGTGGAGCGATTTTTTCTGTCCTTCGTCCTCGGTCTTCCGCCTCTTACAACAATGTTTCCGCCAACCACCACGGCCGGCTCTCCACCACGTTGGTTTTTTGGCTGATGGTGCGGTTGGCGCTGGCGGCGGGGTAGATAGGGGCGCAGGTGAGGCCGGGAGCGGTGGCGCGGGTGACGATGGGGTAATTGATGTTGCCGTCAAACGGCCGTTTCTGCCAGGGTGTCCACAGCGTAAAGTCAGGATCGGCGGCCAGAACCATACCGTCCCGGCGCGAACCAACCACCAGGTTGAGCCTGTTCTCCGCCGCCCGCTCCAGCAGCCCCAGGCTGGCCTCCCACGCTTCCAGGATTTGGGTGGAAACGGCCGTTACTTCCACATCTTGCAGCGCCAGCAGGCGGAACGTTTCCGGGTAGATGGCGTCGTTGCCCGCCACCAAACCCAGGCGTCCCCAGGGTAAATCGAGCGTGACCAGTTCCTCACCCAGCGCCGTCACCCAGGGATGGCGGCCGCAGGCGTGCAGTTGGGGCTGGCGCAGGATGATACCCTTGTGGCTGATGAGAACGGCTGTGTGCTGGACGGAGGACGGACGACGGACGACGGAAGCTATCCCTCCGTCCTCGGTCTTCCGTCTTCGGTCCTCCATCAGTTCGACGATGGTAGTAGCGATAACGGTTTCGGTGCCGCTGAGCAACGCCTGAGTTTGGGCGACGCCCTCAGCCGCCTGCTCAGCCGCCTGCGCCGGGTCTGTCACCCGACCCTCCGGCACAAAAGCCAGTTCGGGCAGGACAATCAACTGCATAGTGCGTATTGCGTGTTGCGTAGCGTCGTCTACGGAATACGCAATACGCAATACGGAATAAGATTCAGCCACGGCCGCCATGACTTCCTCTGCCCCCGTCGGTTTCTGGCGCGGCTGGGGCGGCTGGCGGAATGGTTGGTAGAGCGACGGCCGTCTCGTTTGCATGATGTCGGTACCGTCAGGGCGCAGCTTGTCGTCGGCCTGGGTCAGGTCCAGGTCGGCCCAAATGATCGCTTCGCCGCTGGCTGGGGCTGCGGCCAGGACGGTGCCGTCGGGGGCCACGATCTGGCTGTGGCCGGCTCCATGCAACTGCTCCGGCGCGATTTGCAGCCGGGCGGCCACCGTTGCCAGCATCTCCGGTGGCACTAATGGGCCTACCTTGTTGGCGGCTATCACAAAGACCTTGTTTTCGGCCGCCCGCACCGGTATGTGGAGCGAGCCTTCGTCTTTGGCAAAAGAGTTGAGACTGTTGAGCAGCAGTTGCGCCCCGCGCACGGCCAATCCCCGCGCCGTCTCAAAAATGACGCCGTCCATGCAGCAGTACAGTCCCACCCGGCCCCAGGGCAGATAGATAATTTCGCAGCTTTGCCCGGCCGGTTCCAGAAAGTTGTTCTCATTGCCCATGAGGACCTGCTTGTCGGCCTGCGCCAGTAAACGGCCGTCTGGCCCAAAGAGCAGATTGGTACCCGTCACCTTCTTTTCCGGCCGGCGCACGGTGCAGTTGAGCGAGAGGTAAAGCCGGTGTTCGGCCGCTTTAACCCCAATGGTTCGCAAAAACGGCCCGTCCAACTCCAGGGCCACGGCGTAGCTGTGGTCCCGATCCTCGTACCAGGCCAGATGGTTGCAAAATTCGGGCAGCGTTACGATATGCGGCCGTTGCTGCGCCGCCTCATCAATCAGGCGGCAGCAGGTAGCCAGGTTAGCGACCACGTCATTGGTCACGGCCAACTGCACGGCGGCGGCGCGGATGGGGTGGGGAACGGGCAGTTTTTGAGTCATAGATTCGACCAAGGACCGAGGACGAAGGACAGAGGGACTGTTTCCGTCTTCCGTCCTTCGTCCTCCGTCTTTTTGACGTAAATGTTATAACAATGTAATATTACTACATATTGATACTCAGTCAAATGATCAGCAGTGCGAGGCACGGGGCGGCAGGCGTCTGTTTAACCAGGATCGTTCACCCCGTGCCTTGCACTACACCAAGTTATGAAAACAATCGTTATCACAGGCAGTACGCGGGGGATTGGTTTCGGTCTGGCCGAAGCCTTTTTGACGCGGGGATGCCGGGTGGTGGTTAACGGCCGTTCTCCCACCAGTGTGGAGAAAACAGTAGCCGAACTGACCCGCGCCCATGACGCCGGGCGCATTCAGGGGCAGGCCGGCG
>SLGK01000148.1 GCA_007123775.1 Anaerolineae bacterium
CGTGACCCGCTCGGCCAGGGCGTTGATGGCCGCCTCGCTGAGAATGCCACGCGCCGGTGTGAGTCCAATACCGTCATGGGAGGCCAGGAAGTTGAAGAAGGCGGTGCGCTGGCCAGGCAGCGTTAGCCCGTCGGCCCACTTAGACAAAATGGTGGTGTCCGCCTCGTGGAAGGTGTGCAGGGTCAGCGGTGGCAGGGAGAAATTGTAGACGAGTTGGGCTTCGTTACGGCCGTTGCCAAAATAAGAGATATTCTCCTCATGGGGCACGTTGGTTTCCGTAATCAGGCTCACCTGGGGGGCCACCTCATCCAGCACAGCCCGCATTACCTGGATCAGGGCGTGGGTTTGCGGCAGGTGGATGCAAGACGTGCCGATCTCCTTCCACATAAAGGCAATCGCATCCAGCCGAATCAACTCGGCCCCTTGCGACACGTAGAAGAGGAGCGTGTCTAGCACCTCTAGCAGCACGTCCGGGTTGCGGTAATTGAGGTCAATCTGGTCCGGGCTGAAGGTGGTCCAGACGTGTTGGTGACCAACGGCCGTTTCCACTTCACTCAGCAAAGGCAAAGCACGGGGGCGAAAAACGGCCGATAAATCCGTATCCGGCGCCACCACCGTAAAATAATCCCGGTAGCGCGGTTCATTCGCTATAAAGCCCTGAAACCAGTCCGATTCGGCCGAAATATGGTTGATAACCGCATCAAACATCAGCCGAAACGACTCATCCAGCCGGGCCACATCCGACCAATCCCCCAGGTCAGGCCGAACCGTCTGGTAATCAATGACCGAAAAGCCATCGTCAGAAGAATAGGGATAAAAAGGGAGCAGGTGGATGGTACTGACCACCCCCTGCAAATAGCGGCAGCAAAATTGGGTCAGCGTTGCCAGATGGGGTTGGCCCGCCTGCTGTACCTGATCGGCATAGGTAATCAAAACCGCATCCCGCGCCGACAACGTCCGCTCCGAAGCCGCCGGCAGCTGCTCCCGATACGCCGCCATCAACTGCTCCACCCGCACCAACGTTTGCCGCCCGACCGTGTCGCCGTAGATAGTTGTCAATAATGATAGCATCGAGATTTAACAGCGTAAAACGTAATGCGTAACGAGTAGCTATTACGCCTTACGCTTTGCGTTTTACGCCTCACGTTTCACGCCTCATACAAAACCAGTTCACTCTCCGGATCTACCCAGCGAATCTTATCCTCCGGGAAGCGCAGCCAGACGGTCTGGCCGGGGCCGGTCATAAAGGTAGGATGGGTAGCCACTTTAATTACGTTGGCCCCCACTTCAACTGTGAGCAGATTTTGCGAACCAAGCGGTTCAACCACCATCACCTCGACCGGAATCGCATCGTCGGCCGGCTGGTTGAGCGTTTCCATATTCTCCGCCCGAATGCCCAGCGTAATGCGTTCCCCGTCCAGTTGTTGCAGCAGCGATTGGGTCGAGGGCTGCGGCGTCAGGTGGAAATCGCCGATGTGGACTTCAACCTGCCCGTTATGCCGCTGCACCTGACCGGCCATAAAGTTCATGGGCGGATTGCCAATAAAGCTGCCCACAAACTGGTTAGCGGGCAAATCATACACATCGTTGGGATGGTCAAATTGTTGAATCAGGCCGTTTTTCATCACCGCAATGCGGTCGCCCATGCTGAGGGCCTCAATCTGGTCATGGGTCACGTAAATTGTGGTGGCCCCGATTTCACGCAGCAGCTTTTTCAGCTCCGCCCGCATTTCCAGCCGCAGCAGCGCGTCCAGATTGCTCAACGGCTCATCCATCAGCAGCACCTCGGCCTGCATGGCGATGGCCCGCGCTACCGCTACCCGCTGCCGCTGCCCGCCGCTCATCTTGTTGGGATAGCGGTCCAGCATTTCTTCAATGTGGAGCAGTTCGGCCGCCCGGCGCACCTGCTGGTCAATCTCTTTGGTATTCACTTTACGCATCCTCAGGCCAAAAGCGATATTGTCATACACCTTCATGTGGGGAAAAATGGCGTAGCTCTGAAACACCATTGAGATATTGCGATCACGCGGCGGCAGGTAAGTCACATCTCGTCCGCCAATGCTGATGCGCCCCTCATCAGCCATACCCAGACCGGCCACGGCTCGCAGCAGCGTCGTTTTGCCACAGCCCGACGGCCCCAGCAAAACCACAAACTCCTGGTCTTCCACTGTTAGGGAGACATCATCAATGGCCACAAAGTCGCCAAAGCGTTTGGTCACGTTTTTAATTAAAATTTCAGCCATAGTAGTACCCGTTGTCGGTAATCGGCAAATTGTCTACCGATTACCGATCATTTCGTCATCTGCCCCCACATATTGAACAGGTAGCGGCGAATGATGAAGATGAAAATCACCGAAGGAACAAGCATGAAGAAGCCGCCCGCGAATTTGTACGCTTCGGAGGATTGACCCAGGGCGGCCAACACCTGCGCGGGCAGCGTCCGGTTTTGAATGGTCAGCACGCTGGCGGCGAAGACCTCATTCCAGGACATGACAAAGGTAAAGATGGCCGCCGCCGCCACGCCCGGCAAGACCAGGGGCAGTACCACCTGCCGGAAGGCTTGCAAGCGGGAGCAGCCGAAGACCATCGCTGCCTCTTCTAGCTCGTAAGGGATGCTGGCGAAGACGCTGCCGATAATCAGCACGGTGGTGGGTAGTGTCAGGGCGGTGTGCATCAGGGCCAGGCTGTACACACTGTCGAAGATGCCCAGGTTGATAAAGACAACGGCCAGCGGAATAGCCAGCACCACAATGGGAAAGGCACGCACGGCCAAAATGCCCAGGCGGAACAGGTCGCGGCCGGGGAATTGGTAGCGTGAAATGGCATACCCGGCCGGCGCGGCGATAATGGTGGACAGAACGAGGGTAATGACGGCCACGATGATGCTGTTGATAATCCCCGGAATAATCCCGGCGGAGTTGAGGAAAAAGTTCATCGTGTCCATGGAGAAGGGGATAAAGGGAAGTACGCCTTTGGGGAATTCCCGCACCGCTTCGCGTGTGGTCAGGGCCATTGAGCCGAGGAAGTAGATCGGCACCAGCACCCAGAGGGAGATGATGATAGCCACCAGGTAGGTCAGGCCGCGCCGGATGCGCTGCTTGAGCAACATGCGCCGGTGGATTGCTTTGACTTCCGCACTGGCTTCAACGGCCGTTTTTGTCGTTGGATTCATTGTTGTCATGCCATGGCCTCCTCTTGTGAGCGCAGCAGGCGTAGATAAAAGGCCGCGCTGACCATTGACAGCAGCAGGATAAAGCTGGCATAGGCCGCGGCCACATTCGGGTTACGCAGTTCCACATATTGGCGGTAACTTTCATTGGCCAGCACCGTAACCACATCCCCGCCGCTGAGCGCGACCACAACCGCAAACACTTGCAGCGCCAGAATGGTCCGCAAAATGAGGGCTACCTGCAAACTCGGCCGTAGCAGCGGCAAAATGACGTGTCGCACCCGCTGCCACAGATTGGCCCCAAACAGTTCGGCCGCTTCCATCACCTCATCAGAGATGGCTTGCAGACCGGAAACCACAATCACCATTACCAGCGACGTAGCCCGCCACACCTCGGCCAGCACAATCGCCACAATAATCCAGTGGCGCGTATCGGCGGCCAGATAGGTAGCGGGTGAGCTAATAATGCCTAGCAACTGCAAAATCGTATTCAGAAAACCGCTCTGGGTGAAAATGGAAAACCAGAGAATACCCACCGCCAGGTCAGACACGGCCAGGGGAATGGCGAAGATGTAGAGAAAGATGCTGTTCCCTTTGAGCCGGGCCTGTACCACCAGGGCCATAATCACCGCCAGCACAAACTGGGTGGGGATGATGATAACAATCAGCAAAACCGTCGTGGTCAAGGCGGGCCAAAAGAAGCGGTCATTGTACATGCGCTGGATGTAGCTTATGGTAAACTGGCCCGCATCCCCCCTGTCAATACGGCCGATTTCCGGGTTGCTAAACTGCTGGATGAAGCGGGAGGGTGCCCAGCCAGCCACCAGTTCCCCGTCATGCTCCGCCTCAATCAGGAACCAGACCTCTAAAATAGCCCGATCCACAATATTCACCTCAACGCGAGCCTCTAAACGGCCGATTGGCTCACTGCCAGCATTGGGTTCACTATACAGTGTGGTCAGCGGGTCGGCATCGGCCCCTAATCGGGTACGAATGGAGCCGGTCAGCGGCGTGCTGTCTTCATCCTCTGTCAGTACACGCACCCGGGTTTCCGGCGTCCAGCCGGTGATCAGTTGCCCATCCGGGTCTTCCCC
>SLGK01000178.1 GCA_007123775.1 Anaerolineae bacterium
AACCCGCGCCCCGCGCTGGAAAGCCTGCTGCCCGCTTCGGCGACGGCCGGCGGCCAGAGCCTTTCTTTATCGGTGAGAGGTCAGGCTTTCGCCCCCGACGCCGTCATTCAGATCAACAGCGCCAACCGGCCGACACAATACATCTCGGCCGGCGAGCTACGCACCACGCTGACAGCGGCCGACCTGGCGACGGCCGGATCGTTGACGGTGCGCGTGGTTAACCCTGAACCGGGTGGCGGTAATTCGGTCAATACGCTGACCTTTGCCGTCACCCCGCCGGGTCAGAATCCCATCCCTTCGATTGAATACCTGAATCCGCAAGGCGCGGCGGCCGGCGGCACGGCTTTCACCCTGATCGTCAAAGGCGTCAATTTCATCAATGGTTCGCAGGTGCGCTGGAATGGCGCGAACCGGGCCACCACCTTTGTCAACAGCGGCGAGGTGCGGGCGGCGATTACGGCCGTCGACCTGTTGAGTCCTGGCCCGGCGGCGGTGACGGTGGTCAATTCGGGGCCGGGCGGTGGCACGTCCAACGCCGCCGTCTTCCAGGTGGCCGCGCCGGGGCAGAATCCGGTGCCCGCCATCACCGGCCTGTCGCCATCTTCGACGATTGCCCGCGGGGCGCAGAGCCAGCCGCTGCTAGTAACGATTCAGGGCCAGGGCTTCCTGCCGGAGTCGCAGGCACGCTGGAATGGCGCGAACCGGGCCACGACCTACGTCAGCCCGACCCAACTGCGCGTCACGCTAAGCGCGGCCGACGTGGCTTTCGGCGGCTACGGGGCCATAACGGTCGTCAATCCGGAGCCGGGCGGCGGCCAATCCAATCCGGCCACGCTGACCATTTTCAGCCACACGCTCTATCTGCCGGTCATCTTGCGTTAGTTCGTAGCCGCGGTTTCTTACCGCGTTTCCCAGAGGCGCGGTAAGGATACCGCGGCTACAAAGGTGCAGGTTGCCCAACGGTACAGGCCGCCAATCCGTAGCGCGATTTGGAAAATCGCGTATCGAACTGGAAGTTCGATCTACAAGGGAGGCAAACATGAGCGTAAGGATTAAAAATCGGGGCGGTTGCTGCGGCGCGCTGCTCACCATCGGTTTAATTTCAACCTGTGGCCTGATAATGGTTTTGGGGTTTGGCCTGGGCATCAAGCTGACCGACGAATACGCCTGTACAATGGCCGTAGTTCAGCAGCATCCACAGGTTATCGAAGAATTGGGCCAGCCGCTAGAGCCGGGTTTCCTGGCCTGGACACAAAATTACGAAAGTGTGCCAAATGGGGTCAAGATGTATTTCACCAGCTCTGTTTCTGGTCCGGGCGGCAGTGGGCAGGTGCGGGCCAACATTCATCGTTGGTCAACAAGTAGCTCATACATGATCGAGTACCAGGACCTGGCCGGGGACTGGGTGCGACTATACAGTGGGAGTGATCCCTGCGGTTAGCGGCGTAGTGCGTGTTGCGTATTGCGTATTTCGTATTGCGTACCCATGATCGCTACGCACTACGCACTACGGCGTTACTCCGCAAAATTTGCGCGATGCGCGTCAATTTTTTCACCACCGAGAACACGGAGAACACTGAGCAAAAAACTCTGTGTTCTTTGTGCCCTCTGTGGTGAGGTTTTTCGGTTGTGGCCATGCCACTTTATGCACTACGCACTACGGAAAAAGGAATTTTGACATGATTCAAACTTTTCAATGTCCTAATTGCCGGGCCAGTTTAGAATACGAAACGGACGAGCGGGCCGTGACGGTCAAATGTGCCTACTGTAACAGCACGGTCATTGTGCCCGAAACGTTGCGTACCGCCGGGCAGCCGGCCGCGCTACCGGCGGCGGAATATCAGAGCCAGACAGACCAGTTGGCCCAGGTGGTGGGTTTGGTCAAAGACGGCCGTAAAGTTGAAGCCGCCAACCTCTTCCGCCAGGCGTTTCACGTGAACGCGGCCGAAGCCAGCCAGGTGGTCAACGCTATTGAGCGCAACGAATCGCTGGAACTGGGCCTGATCACCGCCACCAGCCTGAGCAGCCTGGAGCATAGCGGCGGCCAGGTTATAGATTTGCGCGAAGGGCCGCTGGGATGGGCGGGGGGCTGCTTTATTCTGACCATCATTCTGGCGGTCGTGGGAGTCATTGTGCTGCCGTTGGCCCTCGCCGGTGGTTCCGCTCTGCCGCCGGGGGAAATGATAGATCGTCTGCTGGGCCGTTCGGAACGACAAATGGAGGTCATTGTTGACTTAACGGGCGGCGAGGCGAGCGAGGCGCTGGCGGCCCAAATAGAGGCCACCGCGGCGGCCGCTGTGGCGGCTACAGCTACCCCGGAACCTACGGCCACGCCCGCCTTTGCCGAACCAGCGCTGGTCTTCGGCGAACCGGGCACGGGGCGGGGCCAGTTTGAGCGGGCGCGCCGCCTGGCGGTGGACAACGCCGGCCGTGTCTACGTGTGGGATAGTGACGGCCGTCGCGTCCAGGTCTTTGACGAGGCGGGCAACTACCAGACCCAATGGCCGCTGGACCAGACCGTGCGTTTTCTGCTGGCCGACCGGCAGGGCCATCTCTACGTTCTGGGCGATGCGTTGACCATCCACGACGGCATGACTGGCGAACTGGTGGATCGGGTTGTGGTGGAAACGCCGGCGGGCACGTTGAGCAGCTTTCAGGCGATATCCTTCACGCCGCAGGGCGATCTGGTTCTCAGCACTTGGGACAATGCCGCCTGGACCGATTACCTGCTGGTGGCCAACCGGGATGGCTCACTGCTGGAATTTTGGCCGGGAGCCGTGACCAACCATTATGGGGCCGACGGCCTGGCCAAGCAGTTGGCCGTAGACCGGCAGGGCAACATTTACGCCTTTGAGCTGGAGGCAATCTTGAAGTTTGCGCCCGACGGCCGTTTTCTCAATCGCGTGGGCAGTCAGGGCAGCGGGCCGGGCGAGTGGTCGTCGCCGCAGAATATCGGGGTGGATGGCAACGGCCGTTTGTACATCGGCGAGTGGCGAGGGATTCATGTGTATGATGGCAACGGCCGTTTCCTCGACACCATCCCCGTCAGCGGCACCTTCGCCGACCTGGCCGTCAGCGACAACAACGACATCTGGGCGATTGTGGGGGGACAGGTGGTACGGTTTAGTCTACAACGGTAAGCCGGGGTTCGTATTCTGCATCCTTGACCACTTTTGAGTATAATCGACATATCATGCGCGTTATAGATATTATCTGGCTGCCGCATATCATTGATAAACTTGCCTGGAAGCATGGCGTCGAACCTGAGGAAGTTGATCAGATTCTATTTGGTGACCCATTCTTTCGCAAAGTGCAAAAGGGGCACGTTCCAGGTGAAGACGTGTTTGCTGCGCTAGGGCGCACGGATGTAGGACGTTACCTGATTGTGTTTTTTGTTTATAAAACAACTCGTGAAGCGCTCATATTAAGTGCACGCGATATGGACGCTAAAGAAAGAAAACAATATGGACGCAGATAAAAAAGCTGTTCCTGAACTGGAAAGTTACGAAGCAATAGGTGAGTTCTGGGATACGCATAGCCTGGCAGATTATTGGGACGAGACCGAACCGGCCGAATTTGAGATTTCTCCAACTGCCAGGCGTCGCTATCTCGTAGCCGTTGATCCAGGTTTGTTAAAAAGAGCCAGATCTGTAGCCCGACAACGTGGCCTGACAACGGAGGGCTTAATTAATCTTTTACTGGAACAGCGTTTGCATGAAGTAGAAAACAGTCTGAGTTGACCTGGCTATCTACTGCAACAAATTTCGAGTCTTTTGGATTTCGCGGGGTTTGACGTATTGCGTGTTGCGTATTCCGTAATTCTCCCTGGCCACGCAATACGAAATACGCAACACGCTATGTCAACGCCTTGAACACCGTTTACCGGCCACCGATCACCGCCTCCTGTTCCCCCAGCAGCCAGGCCTCGCGGAAGGCGGCCGGGGAGAGCGTCTGCCGCGCCTGGGCCAGATAATTTTCTTCCTGGCGGCGCACCACGGGGATGAGCGAAAAACCCAACGTTAGCGACAGTTTGTTGGCCTGGCTGTAAAGACGCACCGCCGTGGCCCAAGCGCCCGTTTCCGCGGCTACCTGGGCCAGGCCGCGCCGGCTGAGCCAGATGAGGCGGGGGTAACTGGCAGACACGGCCGTTTCCCAGGCCATCTCATAATATTTTCCGGCCCCGACAAAATCCTTTTGCGCCAGGTAGACGCCGGCCAGCGTGTGCAAAATACCGGCCAGCGACATCCGGTCGGCCTGGCTCT
>SLGK01000258.1 GCA_007123775.1 Anaerolineae bacterium
ACCGGTGCCTTGCACACCAAGGCAGGTGTCAATGCTGTTGACATGAAGCCAGGTTGTTGGTTACAATAACAAGAAACTAGACAGACTAGACAGAATGGTTCTGTCGGGAGATGATCATGACACAAAGCTGGCAGCTTCAGGAAGCAAAAAACAAATTCAGTAAAGTGGTCAAGGATGCCGAATTTTATGGGCCGCAGGTGATTACCAAACATGGCGTGGAAACGGCCGTTGTCCTTTCTTATGCCGATTACCAACAGTTGGCAGCCCGGCAGCAAAAGCTGTCAGAATTTTTCCGCAATTCCCCCCTGGTCGGTGCCGACCTTGACTTGACACGAAACAGCAGCCCCAGCCGCCCGGCATTGGAGCTGTAACCGATGAAATATCTTTTGGACACCAACGTCATCTCTGAGCTGGTGGCCAGACAGCCCAACCAACAAGTCGTGGTCTGGATAGATAGTCTGGACCCAAACTTTGTGTATCTGAGTACCATCACAATCGGTGAACTGAGCAAGGGAATTGAAAAACTGCCGCAATCCAAACGTAAAGCGGATCTGACCGATTGGCTGCATCATAGTTTGTTGGTTCGGTTTAGCGATCAGATTCTTGGCTTGGATGCGGCAACCATGCTGAAATGGGGTCACCTAACAGCACGGTTGGAAGCCATAGGCAGGACATTGCCAGCTATGGACTCACTCATTGCCGCCATTGCCCTGCATAATGAGTGTGTCCTGGCCACACGCAATGAGCGTGATTTTGTGGATACAGGCGTTCCCATTCTCAATCCCTGGCGATAATAGCCCATATGGACCCCACAACCCTTTTAGACGAACTACAAGCCCTGGCTCGCACCGGGCTGCATTTTGCCAACAATGAATATGACCGGGTGCGCTATGAGCGACTGCTGACGCTGGCTGCTCAGGCTTATGCCGACTGGCTGGACCTGCCGGCCGCCGCCATCCAGGCCCGTTTTGCCGATGAGGTAGGCTGCATCACGCCCAAAGTGGGGGCTGATGCGGCTATTTTCAACGCCCAGGGGGAAATCCTGCTAATGGAGCGGGCGGACGGCAGCGGCTGGTGTTTACCCTGCGGCTGGGTGGAAGTGAACGAACGGCCGATCGACGCCGCCATCCGTGAAGCAAGGGAAGAAACGGGGCTGGAGGTGGTGGTCAAGCGGTTGGTGGGTGTGTTTACCCGCTTTGCCAGCCAGACCAATGGGCCGCATACGATGGTCGCCGTGGTCCACCTGTGCGAGATTGTGGGTGGAGAGCTACGCCTGTCGCCCGAAGGGAGTGATCTGCGCTATTGGCCGATTACGGCCGTTGCCCGCTGGCACCCCAACCATGACAAATATGCGCGGGTGGCTTATGAGATGTGGCGGTCGGAGCGGGAGGTAACGGCCGTTTCCGATTAGGTAACCTTCCGAATCAAGTTTGTAGTAGCTGCTGTTGCTGAGTCCTTGTTTCTATTACACAGTTTGCAAAAAATAGTGCCAAAGCTATTGTGCAGTTTTGCTATATACGCTTGGGGTGGCTTGCTGGTATACTGTAAGTTAACTTATTGCCCATTTGACACGAAGGGTGAATCCCACTTCATCCCCACTGAAGAGAACAGCAGATTTGGGAAAGGAACGGATTTGATCCGTTTTTTGCCTACTATCTGGTTTGTAGTGACAGCTTGAGCGAGCAGCACCGGCTAAAGCCGTAACTACGAACAATGGTAAGAACAACCGATTAAGTAAGGGCATGGTTCAAATTAGCTTGACAATTCACTGACCGAGGACGGAGGACGAAAGACCGATATTCCGTCTTCTGTCTTCGGTCCTCCGTCAAAATTTGTAAAGTTGCTGCCAGAGAGCAGTGAACCATGTCCAAGTAAGCAGCTCAATAATCTGCTCCTTCCTCTAATCCGTTGTTCTCACCCGTACTTTGACAACGGAGGATGAAGATGAGCAACCAGCATACAACCCAAGAACAGGCAGCCCCAGACCCCGTGGCCCAACCAGAGCAGCCCCCGGCTGCCGACGAGGGCGACCAACAAGGCCGAAAGCCAATTTCTGCCCCCGCCGCCCAGGGCTTGTACGACCCCCGCTACGAGCATGACGCCTGCGGCATGGGCTTTGTGGCCCACCTGAAAGGGGTCAAATCCCACCGTATTGTTCAGAATGCCCTCACCGTATTGGCCAATTTGAATCATCGCGGGGCCAGCGGCAGCGAGGCCAGCACCGGCGACGGCGCGGGCATCATGCTCCAAATCCCCCACCACTTTCTCAGCCGCATCTGCCGGGCGGAGGGGATAACGCTGCCGGCGCCGGGTGCGTATGGCGTAGGTGTGGCCTTCATGAGTCAGGATGAGGTTGAGGCTAAAGCGTGTCGAGAGGCAGTAACGGCCGTTATCACATCCACCAACCAATCCTGCCTCGGCTGGCGGCGCGTGCCTACTAACAACAAAGGGCTGGGCGCGACCTCGCTGGGCAGCGAGCCGGCCGTCTGGCAGTTCTTCATCGGTCGCAGCCCCGACCTGACCGATCCGCTCGCTTTTGAGCGCACCCTGTACCTCATCCGCCGCCGTCTGGAAAAAGAAGTGGGACAGGCTGGGGCATACGGCCGTTTCTACCTCCCCTCCCTCTCCAGCCGCACCCTGGTTTACAAAGGGATGCTGCTGGCCCACCAGTTGCCCCATTACTACCCCGACCTCACCCAGCCCGACCTGACCAGCGGTTTGGCCCTGGTCCACTCCCGTTTCAGCACCAACACCTTTCCCAGTTGGGAACGGGCGCACCCTTACCGCTATATCATCCACAACGGCGAAATCAACACCCTGCGCGGTAACGTTAACTGGATGAACGCCCGCCAGATGCGCTTTGAATCGGAGGCGTTTGGCGACGATCTGGCCCACCTGCTGCCCATCATTGACCCCAGCGGCAGCGATACGGCCATGTTTGACAACGTGCTGGAATTTCTGACGCTGGCCGGACGGCCGTTGCCTGAAGCGGTCATGATGATGATCCCCGAACCGTGGGAGAACCATGAGCAGATGGACCCCGCCCGTCGTGCCTTTTACGAGTTCCACAGCGGCCTGATGGAACCCTGGGACGGCCCGGCCGCCATCGGTTTCAGCGACGGCCGGCGCGTGGGCGCGGTCCTGGACCGCAATGGCCTGCGCCCCGGCCGCTACGTCATCACCCGCGACGATCTGGTGGTGATGGCCTCGGAAGCGGGCGTGCTGGACATTCCCCCGGACCAAATCATGCAAAAGGGACGGCTGCGCCCCGGTCGCCTCTTCCTGGTCGATACGGAAGCCGGCCGCATCATTGATGATGAGGAAATTAAACGAGAGGCGGCGCAGAAACGGCCGTATCAACAATGGCTCAACCAATCCCGCATCCACCTCGACGACCTGCCCCGCCCTAAAAACAGGACGCAGATAAACGCAGATGACGCAGATCAAAAGAAAAAAATCTGCGTTCATCCTGTAAATCTGCGTCCTATTCTCACCCAGCAGCACGCTTTTGGCTATACCTTTGAAGATTTGCGCCTGATTTTGGCACCGATGGCCGAAAAGGGCGTAGAAGCCCTCGGCTCGATGGGCGACGACACGCCGCTGGCCGTTCTGTCCCACCAGCCCCAACTGCTCTACAACTATTTCCGCCAGCTATTCGCCCAGGTGACAAACCCGCCGCTCGACGCCATCCGCGAAGAGCTGATCACCAGCAGCCACAGCCTGTTGGGACCCCAGGGCAACATTCTGCACCCCACCGCCGAACACGCCTACCGCATCAAAATGGACCATCCCCTGCTGACCGATGAGCAGTTCAGCCGCTTGGCCGCGCTCGATTTGCCCGGCTTTCAGGTGGCCCATTTGGAAATGCTTTACCCGGTAGCCGGGGGCGGGGCGGGATTGGCCCAGGCCCTCAACACCCTCTTTGCCCAGGCCGATGAGGCCATCGCCAACGGCGCCACCCTGCTCATTCTCAGCGACCGGGGACTAACGGCCGAATCCGCCCCCATTCCCGCCCTGTTAGCCACCGCCGGACTCCACCACCATCTGGTGGGCCAGGGCAGCCGCACCGAGGTAGACCTGATTATCTCCACCGGCGAGGCCCGCGAGGTCCACCATTTCGCCGTCCTGCTTGGCTACGGGGCCGACGCCATCCACCCCTATCTGGCCTACGCCACCATCGCTGACTTGCTGGAGCGCGGGCTGGTAACGGGACTTGGCGTTGATAAGACGGAGGACGGAGGACGGAGGACGG
>SLGK01000025.1 GCA_007123775.1 Anaerolineae bacterium
CTTCCTTGAAGGAGAGTGCGCCGGACAGGCTGGCCGTTGTCTGCTGAATGTTGGTCAGGTTAGCCAACTGCTGTTCGGTCTGGCGCAGCAGTTGCAGACTTTGAATGGCCACCGCAGCCTGCGAAGCCAGCGAGGTGAGTCGCCTGATGGACTGTTCGGGAAAGCGCGTCTGCTGCCCGTAGAAGGCACTGATATAGCCGCGCCAGCGACCGCCAGACACCAGGGGCACAATCAGGACGCTGGTCGCCTTGTAGCCGCGTGTAAACAGGGCGCGGGCGTTGCTGTCTAGCCGGTCATCGCTGGTGGCATCGTTGATGATGGTGGGCTGATCGGCCAAAAGGACGCGCGAGGCAGACGGGTAATCTTTGAGGCGATAGGTCAATGTTTCATTAGTGACCGGCTGGTCGCTCCAATAGGCAATGACGTTGATCCATTCCGGCTGGTACTGACTGGTCCACGGGTGGTCAAACAGGTTCAGACTCACCAGGTTTACCTGCTGGCCGGCAATTGTGTATTCACGCAGAACGTCAAGAATCTGGTCGTAGTTTTGCACCGTGTTTAGCCGGGCACTGGCCTGATAGAGGACCTCAGTTTCGTCAAGAGCCAGCTCGGTTTGCTCAAACAGTTTTTGCCGTTCCAGCGTAGAGGCAAACAGCGAGGCAATCTGGCGCAGCAGGTTTTCGTCCTGGTGCTTGAAAGCGTTACGTTGCTGGCTACTGACGTTGAGTGTACCCAGGATACCGCTCTGGGTTGCCAGGGGGACGTGCAGGGAAGATTGGCGATTTTGGCGGCAGAGGTTGGGTGCCTCCAGGAAATTGCTGCTGTTGACGTCGCTGACATTGACAATGCTGGTGCCCGTGATGGCCGCACCGGCAGCCGACCCTTCAAGAGGAAAGACAAAGCCTGTTGGTACAGCTCCCTCGGCCTCACTCAGAGAGAACAGTTCCAGGTTTTGTTCTGCCTCACTTAGTAACGTTACGGAAGCGCAAGCAGCGTTGAGGATACTGGTTGTGTGGCGAGCGACTGCCCGGAACAGTTCATCTGAGGAAGCGGCCGAATTTAGTTCGCCAGCCAGTACGTTAAGCATTTCGAGGCGCTGGGCCTGGGTTTCAGTCGCGGTCAGGGCAAGTTCTGTTTGTTCGGCCAGCCGCAGGTTCTCAATATGCAGGGCCAGTCGCTCGGCGACAGCGTTGACAATGTCGCCTGCTTCTTCGGTTAAAGTTTGGGGGTCTTCGAGCCAGAGCTGACCAATCTCAGCCCCCTGGACTATCAGAGGTTTCACCAGTGATGATCTGTTGGCTGATGAGACAATACGGCCGTTTTTCGGCGCAAACAACCGGCGTAAATCATAAGCGTAGCGCAGTTCTTCAGCGGGCGTATCGTGCAAAAACTCCTGCCAGCCTGCGCGGGTCAGGCGGCGAGTCAGCACGTCCAGTTCGCGACGGTTTGCCTCGGAACGAGCAAAGGAATCGGCATTTTGTAGAGCCACGGCAATTTGAGCCGCCAGCATGGTGTGAATACGCAGGTCCTCCTCATCAAACGTTCCAGTCTGGTCAGACTGCACGTCTAATACGCCCAACAATTTGTCACCAGCCAGCAAAGGAACGGCCATTTCGGCCCGGGTTCGGGGCAGCAGCGGGTGGGGCAGAAATTCCGGGTCCGACTGCACATGATTGACAATGAAACCTTCGCGAAGGCGGGCAGCGCGGGCTACCAGCGACGGTTGGCTGAGGGCGATGACGCGCCCTTCGGCAGCCATCGCCCGGCCTACATAACCTGAGCCAGCTACCAGTTTCAGTTGCTGTCCGGCATCATCTAGCAGGTAAATATGGGCGTGGTAATGTCCAAACTGCTTTTGCGCCAGGTCCGTTACCTTATCAAGCAGTTGGTCTACGTCAAGCGTGGAGGCAATAGTGGCGCTGATTTCGGCGACGGATTGCAGCTCTTGGGCCAGTTTTTCCAGGTCTTGTCGTACTTGGCGCTCTAATCGTACCTGGGTTTCAAGGGCCGATCCCATCCTTTCATACACGGCTTCCCGCTCTCGCGTGACATACTCCTCGGTAGCGGACATGTAGCCTAGCAAAAAGCCCTGGCGATAGGCGTCCAGGCGGGTGCCGATGGTTGGCTCGGCCTCATGGCCCAGCACAACCTTAGCGGCGGCCACCAGTTCGTCCGCTACAGCCAGCGCCGCCTGATGGCGCAGCCCCATTTCTACCAGTTCGGCCAGATGAACGGCCAGTTCTTCGTCATCTACCTGATGCTGGCAGTAGGCCAGAGCCACCTCAACCAGCCGCTGGCTGACATCGGGCAGTAAGCGCCGCTGGCCAAGCGGTCCGACATTATCGAGCAGGTTTTGAGTCAGGGCCGCTTCTACCCTGTTTTGCAGTATGTCTTGTGCTTGTAGCAGCCTGTTTATGGCTGTCGTCAGCGTTGCGCTTTGGGTTGTACCAGTCATGTGTACCTACCGTGCTTTCATAACGGGGAGACCGGTCAGAGCCAGTCTCGCTGCTTATCATCAATCTTTTACTAAAATAGCGCCGTAAAACTGCAGGTCAATGCCCTCGTGATCTTTTTCAGAGAATTGGTCCTCAATGTCTAACCAGGTATACAGAGGCAAGTAGCCGCGAGCATTGGCACGCCACGGCTTCATCATGTCCTGAGCCTGTCCCAAAGTAGTAAACCGGTAATTAGTGCCCATTTGCTGGAACATGGCTAGAAATTGCTCCATCTGGGGGGTGGTCATAGCCGGGTTTCTTGTTTCAAAGGTGGCAAACAGCTTGCTACCTGGCGCGGCCCAGTCAAAGAGCTTTTGCACAATTTCTTGGGCCTGTGCCTGGGTAATGTAAGATAGAACGGCGTTCAGACCGATTGCCACGCGGCGGTCTTTACCAAACATATGCTCAATAATGGGCGCGTCCAGAACGGCGTCAATGTTGGTTATGTCGCCCGTAATGTAACTGGCGTGAGGACGTTCTTTCAGCAGTTCGCGGCCAAAGGCAACGGTGGCCGGATCAACATCCACGTAAATGACCCTGGTTTCGGGCGCGGTGGCATGGATGTGGCTGGCAGTAGGCAGGCCAGAACCAAGATCGAGAAATTTGTCAAACCCTTCGTCAACCAGCAGGCTGGTCGCTTCCTGCAAAAACAGGCGCAGCATTCGCACCCATTTGCGTATGGATGGCAACAGGCTGAGCAGATATTCGGCCGTCTGCCGGTCAATTTCGTAGTTGTTATGGCCACCTAGCAGGTAGTCGTAAACACGCCCGGCATTGGGTTCTGTAATATCGCCGAAGGATCTGTTTGCCATTTCCAAATACCTCGTCCCTACTTGACCATTGTCAAGGACCAACCACTAATCGGCCGAAATGGCCGGTTGGGTTTGGCCATTGAGCTGTTTTGTGCCAGCCAGGTTAGCCAGAATCTCAACCTGGGTATGCCGTGCTTGAAGCGCCTGACCCAACTCTTGTACGGCCGTTTGTAGGGCACTTTCTACTGTCTGTGTCGTTTGAATACGCCGCGTGATTTCGTTAACCAACTGCTCGCGCCGGGCACGCTGCTGGGCTGCCGCATACAGGCGTGCGTTTTCCAGGGCTACCGACGCATGGCTGGCAATGCCCGATAATAAGACCAGATCTGATCCCGTATACGCATCCTTCTTATATGACTGAATCGACATAGCGCCGACAACGCGCTGCCCACGCTGTAGGGGCACGTAGAGGACAGAGGCCGGCACTTTGTGGATGTTTATATCTCCGATTAGCAAGTCGGGCTGCTCGGCGAGAATGCGTTCACGCTCTTCACGGGTTAGCATTTTGAGAATGGGTTCACCTGTCTGCAATATTTGGTAAACATTGCTGTGGGGATTGATTGGTTGAGGACCTTCCTCGGTTAATTGACCATCCTCATAAAGGAAAGGATAGGCTACGGTCTGTCGTTCAGTGTCAAATAAGCCCACAAAGAATATGTCGCTGGGCAGCACGCGCCTTACCTGGTTAAAGATGGCCTCCAACAATTGGCCCGGTTCTAACTGGTAGGAAACAGAGCGAGCCACTTCGTTCAGCATGGCCAACTCCTGAACCCGAGCCTCGACTGTGGCAAATAGCTGGCTGTTTTGGATAGCCGTTGCCGCCTGGAAAATAATCGTTTCGGCCAGGCGCAATTGCTCCGGGCTGAGCAAACGCCCTTGTTCCAGGATATCAATGCCTACCGTGCCAATGGCCTTGTTGCCAGTCACGACGGGGAA
>SLGK01000301.1 GCA_007123775.1 Anaerolineae bacterium
CATCAGCTGCTTCTGCATGGTGGGAGAAACAGCCTGCGCTGAACTAACCGAGGCGGACCTGTCCTGCCCCGACTGCAAAGCGGCTTCGGTCTGACCCACGTTCAAGCGGCTAAAGCGGCCCTGGCGAATTACCCCACCGGCCGTAATAATCTCCTCATGCAAACGGTGGCTGTCCCCGCCAATCACCACCAGCCGGGCATGGGCAATGACGGCCGGGGCGTCCAGGGCATGGTTGGCCACCTGCCGGGCCGTAACGCGGTAAAGTCCCCGCTGTCCCTCCGGCGACCAGACCTCAGCCCGCAGCAGGCGCAGGGCCATCTGCACCAGCCGGTGATTGAGATGGGCCAGGACCACATCGTCCCGCCTCTGGGCCAGCTGGTGGTCAAAGACAATCGGCCGGATTTCCCCCGTGTGGGGATGGGCCAGCCCTTCCGCTGAGGCGGCCCAGCTGCCGCTGAGCGGCGGCAGGTGGAAGACAGGACAGGCAGCCCGATCCGGGTCGGGCCAAATGCCTTCGACTCTTGCTGGCTGCAAGGGGGGCTGCCCGGCCAGTTGCAGGGCAATCTCGACAACGGCCTGGATATTTTCTGGCGACAGGCGCAATGTTTGGCGCGTTTCCCGCAGCTGCTCGCGGTGCTGTTCAATCAGGCGGGCCAGGTCACGCTCAAACTTTAGCTGCTTGCGTACCGCCCCGGCCTCGGCCTCGGCCATCGCCGTATCAAGCTGGGTGCGGCGGCCAAGCATCGCTTCTTCGACCTGACTGGCAATGACCGGGCCAACCTTGCCCAGGTCCTCCCGAATCTGCTCTACTTTGTGGGTGGCCTTGACCAGAAATTCCAGGTCGGCTTCCAGGTCACTGGGGGCAACGGCGTGACGGTCGGCGATGCGCTTTCGGTAGCCCTTGCCGGCAAAGTGGTAGATGAGGGGATCATGCCGCTGGCCGTGCCGGTCGATACGACCGTTGCGCTGCTCCATCCGGTTGGGATTCCAGGGAATCTCAAAGTGGACCAGCCGGTGGCAGTGGTTTTGCAGGTCAATACCTTCTGAGGCCGCGTCTGTGGCCAGCAGAATTCGCACGTCGCTCTGGTCGGGTCGGGCCTGAAACGCAGCCTTGATGCTCTCCCGCTGGTCGCTGTCCATGCCGCCGTAGAGGGTCATCAGCCGTTCGCCGGAGGCCAGGCCAGCGGCCACCAGCTTCTCATGCAGCCAGTTTTGGGTGGCCCGGTATTCGGTAAAGATGATAACCCGCTCGTCGTTCCATCTGCCGTCCGGCTTGACCACATCGCGCAGCCACTTAATGAAGGCGTCTGTCTTACTATCCCCCTGCGCCGAGGCTTTGTCGGCCCAGGCGATCATCTCCTCCAGCAGCTTGCGCTCACGCGGGCTTAGGTCGGTAAAGAGGCGGGAGGAGCTGGCTACCGCGCCGGTGGTGGCTTCTTCGTACTCATCGTCGTCGGCATAATCTTCGTCAATCTGGGCAATTTGCCGACGCAGGATGCCCACAGACGGTCGTCTGTGCGCCTGTTTGTCCGGCTTGCGGCCCATTAAGGTCTGCTTGTGCTGGGCCAGGGTCAGGGCAAAGGCGGCCGGGGAAGAAAAGAGCCGCTTCTTGAGCAGCTTCAAGACAAATTCAGAGGCAAACTGTTCCCCTTCGTCTTTGCTGCTTTCCTGGCGCAGCCGCGTATATTCTTTGAGCCAGGCGTGAACCTGCTTTTCCTCGTCTGAGTAGTCTACTTCGATCACATCCAGGCGGCGCTGGGGGAAGCGGGGCTTGCCGTCCCACCGGACCAGCTCAGATTTGAGCCGGCGCACCATGACTGCCTCCAACTGGCTGCGGTTGGGCATAACTCCTCGCGCAAAGCGCTGGTCGTCCAGCAGTTCCAGCAGGGCCGAAAAACTCTCCTGGTAGCCGTTGTGGGGTGTGGCGGTCAGGAACAGCTTGTGTTCAAAGTGGGGGGCCAGGGTGCGAACGGCCTGGGTACGCAGGGAATCGACGGCATACTTCCCCTGACCCGCCGGGGCCACGTTATGGGCCTCATCCAGCACCATCAGGTCAAAGCGGCGCGGGTAGGTCGTTTCCCCTTCTGCTGGCAGCATCTCACGGAACAGACGCATGGGCCGCTCTCGCTTGAGGAAGTCTATGGAGGTAATGAGGCGGGGGAAGTGGGACCAGGGGTTGACGTGAATGCCCCGGCTGCGGCGCAGCTGCTTCATCAGGTCGCTGTCTACGACGCGAAATTCCAGGCCAAACTTGTCCCGCATCTGATCCCGCCAGTGGATTTGCAGACCGGCCGGGCAGACAATCAGGACGGTGCGGACCCGGTTGCGGACGATTAGCTCCTGAATGACCAGACCGGCCTCGATGGTTTTGCCCAGACCCACGTCGTCGGCAATCAGGAGGTTGGCGCGGGGCATCTGCACGGCCCGGACCAGAGGGTCAAGCTGGTAATCTTCAATGTCAATGCCGCTGCGGAAGGGGGCTTGCAGTGAGCGCACGTCGGCTGAGGCAATAGCCCCCCAGCGCACCGCGTCCAGGAAAGCGTCGAGGCGCTGAGGACTGTCAAAGCCAACCACGTCGGGCAGCTGGACTTTTTCTGTGATTTGTGTACCCGGCTCTATTTCCCAAACGACTTGCAGCGTTTCGCCCAGGGCATCGTCGGCAATTGAGGTGAGGGTGATCAGGTGTTGGGGGGCGTAGTCGCTGCCCAGGCGGTCCGGGGGTAGGGCGCTGGCCTGCACGTCGGCGACCACAAAGGGCCGCTGGCGCACGGTAACGACCTGGCCTTGTTCGGGTATCGGTTTGGTGAGCGTCGTCATATGTCTGGTCCGTTACTGAGTGAGAGCCGGTTATTGCTTAAGATAGTTTATGTAAAAATGGTGATTGGGTCAAAAACTTGTGGCGGACACGGCGGTTGGTTTGCGCAGCCTGGCGGTCTGAACCCAAAAGGCATAACAGTTTGTACGAATCTCACGCACCCCCACGTCAGTGTGGGTGGGGTTGTGTTAGAGTAAACGTAGCGTTTCTCGCCAGTTTGGGGGGATGGGGATTTGACAATGGGGCCGGGCAAACAGGCGATAGTCGCCATCACCTGTTTGCTGCCACATGATTATTTCTATCAGAATGTTTGGTAACGCTATTTGTATGAAAGAGAGGAAGACATGACTAAGAAGCAGACCCTTATAGCCTTAATCATCTTATTTATGCTGCCGATTTTAGCCTGCGGCGGTGGTGGTGAACCAACGCCCACTTCTGCTCCTGTGATCAGTACCGCTACGGTTGAGGCTGAGACAGCAGAGGCAGATCAGCCGGGCGAAATGGCCGATCAAGACACAGAACCCGTTGCCGAAGCAGAAACGGCCGAACCTGTGGCGGAAGATACCCCGACGCCTGAACCGACAGAAACGCCTGAACCGGCCAGGCAAGCATATATCGGCGACTTCATGACCAATGAAGGTTATTCGCTGACGGTCCTTCAGGTGAGCGACCCGGCAACGCCTGGCATTCTATATTCAGCAGAACCAGGGACCAGGCTAATTGCGGTAGAGGTTGTAATCGGTAACGTGTCGGGAGCAGCGGCCACTACCAATGTGCTAAACGGCACCCTGCTAGACGACGAACGGTTGACCTATCGGGCTGAACTGGCCGGTACCGACGAACAACTGCCTTTGGTTGAGCTAGAGAGTGGTGAACGTGTGCGGGGCTGGATAGGATTCGAGATTCCAGAGGACGCTACACCGGCAACATTTCGGTTTGAAATTAACCGCGTTCGCCTGGAGGCAAGTCTGCTCGAACCGCCTGCTGACCATGAACCCATTGAAGAACCGGATGGCCTTTTTGCTGTAAGCGACAGCCTGCCCCGACTTGGCGACCTGGTTGAGCAAGATGGGTACTCACTGGTGGCGATGGACGTGCTGGACCCGGCCAGCCCCGGCATCTTGTATAGAGCAGTTCCGGGCATGAAGTTGGTGGCTGTGGACATTATCCTGGGCAACATAGACGGCAGAGAGGTTAGTTCCAATGCGCTGCGAGCGTACCTCATCGACGCCGAAGGATTTGTCTATACAGCCGAGCTTGCAGGGACAGATGGCCAAATAGAACTGGTTGATCTTGGTCCTGATGAACGAGTTCGTGGTAAGGTGGCTTTTGAAGTGCCGGAAGATGCTGTGCCGGCTGCCATCAAGTATGAAGTTTCTGGCTCGCCGAGAATCGTGATTTATACCGGCTTGCTAGACTAGCCA
>SLGK01000088.1 GCA_007123775.1 Anaerolineae bacterium
AGGACTTGTAGGTCTCGTTTTGCTTCGTTTGTTGGATGTGTCTGATAGCCGTTTTCTTTGCCAACCCCCTGTCTTGCTCTCACATCTCTCTATTTTTGGTCATACTGCTTCGAATTCCCGTAGCGAAGTGGCGAAGTGATGCGTAAAACGTAAAATGTAAAGAAGAAGCGCATGTTCCGCAGCTCTACGCATTGCTCATTACGTTTTACTCATTCCGTTTCCCGCATTCTCCATCTCATGATAGAATTACGCGCTGTTTGACCTGACCGTGTATATTCATATAAAACTAAAACATGGTGGATACAAACATCACGTATAACGCATCACGGCATTTCATACCTCATAATTCATAATTTATGAAACGTTCTTACCTCATCCTGGGCATCATCATCAGCGCCGCCTTTCTCTGGTGGGCCTTGAGCGGTCTCGAGTTGGAGCAGGTGTGGGACGATATGCGTCAGGCCCAATATTGGTGGCTGCTGCCCAGCGTGGCCGTCTACTTTGTCGGCGTTTGGGTACGCACCTGGCGCTGGGATTATATGTTACGGCCGTTGAAACCGATCCCCGTCCGCCGCCTGTTCCCGGTGGTAGTCATTGGCTACATGGGCAACAACATCTACCCCTTCCGCGCCGGCGAGGTGCTACGGGCCTACGTCCTGCGTCGCCGCGAGCAGATACCGATGAGCGGCAGCCTGGCTACCGTCGTCGTTGAGCGCGTCTTTGACGGGCTGGTCATGCTCATGTTTGTCTTTGCCGCCCTGCCGCTGGCCCCCCTGCCCAGCAGCGAAATCCAGACGCTGGTCGTTCTGGCCAGCCTGGCCTTCTTTGGCGCGATGGTCGTCTTCTTTATTATGGCCGCCCAGCCGCAACGCTTTATGCGGCTGAGCCGCTGGTTTAGCGACCGGCTGCTGCCCGACCGCATCGCCACGCCTCTGTTGGGCTTTCTGGAACGATTTCTGGACGGGCTGGCCTCTTTACGCAACTTCCGCCAGGTGTTGATGATCTTCTTCACCTCGATCATCATCTGGCTGCTGGAAACGATTAAATATTGGTTCGTAATGCACGCCTTTGATTTCGAGGTCAGCTTTTTTGCCCTGATGCTGATGAACGGCGTGGTCAATCTGGCTACCACCCTGCCCTCCGCGCCGGGCTACGTGGGCACCTTCGACGGGCCGGGCATTGCCGTGCTGGTGCTTTACGGCATTCCCCAAAGCATCGCCGCCGCCTATACGCTCGTGCTACACGCCGCCCTCTGGCTGCCCATCACCCTCCTCGGCGGCTACTACATGCTGCGCGAAGGGCTGGGCTGGCGCGATTTTGAACGGGCAGTTGAACAGAGTGAACAAGTGACCGAAGACGAAAGACCGAGGACGGAGACTTAAGGCAGCACTTTCCGTCATTCGTCATCCGTCATCGGTCAGGATACACGAGACTTATATGAAAATTGCCATTGTAGGGGCTGGCGTTGCCGGGTTGTCGGCCGCTTTTGATTTGCTCAACGCCGACCATGACGTAACGTTGTTTGAGGCCGGCTCGCAGACAGGTGGGCTGGCGGCCGGTTTCAAAGATGAACGGTGGGAGTGGCCAGCAGAGAAGTTTTACCACCACCTGTTCACGTCTGACAAAGAAATGATCCGGCTGATGGAGGAGATTGGCTTCCGCGACAAGCTTTTCTTTCCGCGCCCGACTACCTCCGTCTTGTACGAGGGCCAGATTGTGCCTTTTGACTCCCCCCAGCGCTGGATTAGCTTTCCCGGCTTTAACCTGCTGGATGTGGCCCGCTTTGGGTTGGTCAGTGCCTATTTGCGCTTTACGAAGCCCTGGCGCAAGCTGGAACAATACACGGCCGATTCCTGGCTGCGTCGTTTTTATGGCGACAAAATTTATGAGATGGTGTGGCGGCCGCTGCTGATCGGCAAGTTTGGCCCCTATTACCAGGAAGCCAACATGGCCTGGATGTGGGCCAGGCTGCACGTCCGTAGCCCGCGCCTGGGCTACTTTGAGGGTGGTTTCCAGGCGATGATTGATGCCCTGACGGATGCCGTCAGACAGCGGGGCGGGATTGTCTACCTGGAAACACCGGTCAAGCAAATTCAGCCCGCCAAGGGCCAGGTGCAGGTTGCGGCAGGAGAGACAACGGCCGTATTCGACACCTGCCTGGTTACAACCTCACCCGGTTTGCTCAGCCGGATGGCCCCCAGTTTGCCCGACGATTATCTGGCGCAACTGCTGCAACTAAAGAGCATGGGGGCGGTGGTGTTGACGCTGGCTTTGCAACGGCCGCTGATGGCCCAATCCCAAACCTACTGGCTCAACATTCCGGCCCATTCCCCCGAAAAGAGCGAGAACCCCATCCCCTTTTTGGCCCTGGTGGAGCATACCAACTACATCGACAAGCGCCACTACGGGGGCGATCACCTGGTCTACTGCGGCGACTACGTGCTGCCCGATCACCCTTACATGACGATGCCCCAGGCTGAACTGGAAGACCTCTTCTTGCCCGCGCTGCGCCGCGTCAATCCCGACTTCCGGCCTGACTGGGTGCGTAAAAGCTGGCTCTATCGCGCTCGCTACGCCCAACCGGTACCATTGGTGGGTCATTCTCGCCACGTGCCCCATTTACGAACGCCGCAGACCGGGTTATACTTTGCCAGCATGAGCCAGGTTTACCCCTGGGATCGCGGCACCAATTTCGCCGTGGAAATCGGCCGTCGGGCGGCCCGGCTCATCATAAAGGATTATCAGGAAAGACCGCCTGTAAGTGAAGGTGGCTAAGTTAGTAACAAGTGACCAGTAGTCAGTAACCTGTAGTCAGTAACTGGTTGCCGAACACTGGATATTGAATATTGATATAAGGGAGTAAAGTTATGAAAATCATCGTTGTTGGCACCGGCTTTGTGGGCTTGCCCCATGCGGCCGTTTTGTCTGAATATGGTCACGAGGTCTACGCTTATGACATCGACCAGAAGAAAATTAACGCCTTTGAAACAGGCGAAGCGGCTCAGATTGAAAGTTACGTCAATGAGCCGGGTCTGGCCGCAGCCGTGGCCGAAAATCTCAACCGCTACCTCTTTTTCACCACCGATATTACTGATATTGTGGAAGGCACAGATATTTTCTTTCTTTGCCTCAACACGCCACCCAACCGGGACGGCTCCTCAGACCTGAGCTACTATCTCAGCGCTGCCCACCACCTGGGTGAGCTGCTGGCTAACCGCGAAACCAAAAATCGGGTGGTGCTGGTCAACAAAAGCACGGTACCCATTGGCACGGCCCGCCTGCTGCAGCGCGTGTTAGAGGAGCATGGCGTGGAGAATTTTGGCGTAGCCTCTAACCCGGAGTTTCTGGCTCAGGGCAACGCTATCGACGGCTCACGCAAGCCGGATCGCGTTGTGGTCGGGGCTGATACGGAAGAGGACTTTAAGCTGCTGCGCCGGGTCTATTCCCAGTTTGTCAACCACGTCCGCATCCGCTATTTGGAAACGACACCAGAAACGGCCGAAGCGATCAAATATATGGGCAATACGCTGCTGCTGACCTACATCTCCTTCTGGAACGGGGTGGGGGCACGGCTGGCCGAAACCCATCCCAACATCCGCATGGAAGACTTGAAGATTGGCGTCACGTCGGACAACCGGATCAGCACCTGGGGGTCGTATGTGAGCAATGGGGCGGGCGGCAGCTGCTTCGGCAAGGACATCCAATCGCTCATCTACCAGTTGAATCAAAACGGCCGTTCCACCGATCTGCTCCAGGCTGTTTACAACATCAACGAATACCAGAAAACCTATTTGATTGACCGGGCCGTCTACGAAGCCGGTTTTAGCTTCAACCAGAAGCGGGTGGCCCTGCTGGGCCTGGCCTTCAAAAAACGGACCAACGACATGCGTGACTCGGCTGCCCTGAAGGTAGTCGAAGCCCTGTTGGCCCGCGGCGTCAAGGAGATTCGGGCTTACGATCCCCTGGCTGTGCCGGAAGCCAAACGCAAATGGTTCAACCCCGAATACAATCACCTCTTTGAGCGCATTACCTACCATAAATCGGCCAGAGAAGCGATTGAGGGCAGTGATGCTCTGTATATTTCCACCGACTGGGAGGAGTTCCGGGGTTTGTCGCGCACAATCGAAACGGCCGTGAACCCCCCTTATCTGATTATTGACGGCCGGCGCATGATGCCTGACTTTGAGGCCCTGGTTGAGCGCGGTTATGACTTCATGGCCGTTGGCGGCACGCTATTGCGGGGCCGGCCGCACCTTGAGGTTGATTCTAGTGGCAATGGCCTGGTCACGGAAGACCTGGCCCAAACCATGGAGAAGCATACGACTGATTAGTAGTCAGCAGCCAGTTGATAGTTGATAGTTGACAGCCTTGTGCCTTTCAGAGGGTGCAAGGCTGTTTTGCGTCACGCATCACTTTTTACGTTTTACGCATTACGTTTTGCGCTTCACGTACCTCGCCTCACATTTTACTTGACACTGCCCCCCATATCGTGTAAATTAGAACATATGAGCGAGCAATGGATTAGAGCGAGTGAACTGGGCGAATATCTGTACTGCCAGCGGGCCTGGTGGCTGCGACGCGAGCTGGGCATAGAAAGCCAGAATGTACGCGAGTTGCAAGCAGGTCAACAGTACCACAACGCACACGGCCGTTTAGTCAGGCGTGCCCAGTATGGCCGTCAACTGGCGGCGGTTGTGCTGTTCCTGGGCATTCTGTTAATGGCCTGGCAGTTAGTGAGTGGTGGCTGATGAGTATCTGGTTCTGGCTCGTTGTGGGAATTGGGCTGTTGGTGTTGGCCGTGGCCCTATGGTTCTGGTCAAACGCGGCCGAGGCTCAGAGCGGCCTGCCGGGCGGTTCCGTGATCTACACCGACGGCGGCACCTGGTTTCGCAATGAGGAGCCGCTTTACAGTGATGAGGACCAATTAGTCGGCCGGCCCGATTATCTAGTCGAGGAGCCAGACGGCAGCATTGTGCCTGTAGAGCTAAAATCGGGCAATGCTCCGGCCGAACCGTATGAAAGTCACATCGTGCAGTTGGCTGCTTACTGTCATCTGGTCGCGGTTAACTATGGTAAACGGCCGTCTTACGGCATCATCCAATATCGCAACCGCGCCTTTGCTGTAGATTACACGCAGGAACTGGAGGCCGATCTGTTCGACCTGCTGGCCGAGATGCGTGCTGGCCTTTACGCTGAAGAGGTAGACCGCGACCACAATGACTGGCGGCGCTGTGCCCGTTGTGGGGTGCGCGGCGACTGTTATCAGCGGTTGGCCTGATGGTCACTTGGAAAATGGTCGCACCTGGGCCATAATTGACCCATGCCGACCATTTATTTGAGCCTGGGCACCAATCTTGGTCAACGGCAGCAAAATTTGCTGCGGGCGTTGGCCGGTCTGGACGAAGAAATGGTGATCACGGCCGTTTCGCCCATCTACCAGACACCTCCCTGGGGAATGACCAACCAGCCTGATTTTCTCAACCTTTGCCTGTCGGCCACAACAAAGCTGGCCCCACTTCCGTTACTCCATTTTACCCAGCGGTTAGAGCAGTGGCTTGGCCGCGAGGAAACCGTCCGTTGGGGTCCCCGCCTGATTGACATCGACATACTTTTTTACGACGACCTGGTTTGGTGTAGTCCGGAGTTGACAATCCCCCATCCCCAAATAGGCCAGCGGGCCTTTGTCCTGATCCCCCTGGCGGACATTGCCCCTGATCTGGTCCATCCCCAGACCGGCCAGACCGTGCGCCAGATGGCAACGGCCGTTGACGCAGCCGGCGTCATAGCCATCAAACAAAACAACAAAAAAGAGGTGGAAACCAGACGGGTGCCTGATTTTCCACCTCTGGGGGGGGAGCCATCAAGAGTATAACAGTGTGCCGGTGATGCGTCAAATAATGAAACACGGGTAGCCAACCTGCGTCAGCGACCCGCAAATCCGAGGCGGCGATGGCTTTGTCGGGGGCGGCAAATTGAGTATAGGAATAGAAAAGCCCTTAATCATAACAGCCAGAAGACGAGCAGCCCCAGGCCAACTGCCCCGGCCAGGGTGGTCAGCATTCCCGTTTTGAAGCGGAACAGGGCTACAAAAGCAGCCACGGCTATCAGCAGCGACGCCCAATCAATGGTGGCCCAATGGGGCGCATACAGGCGTAATGGCCCCCAATATAACTCATCAACCTGGCCAAACAATGTTTGAATGGCAAACCAGGCGGCCAGGTTCAGGATGACGCCAACCACAGCGGCCGTGATGCCCGCCAGGGCCGTACTCAAGGCTTTGTGGCCGCGCAGATGTTCAATGTAAGGCCCGCCCAAAAAAATCCAGAGGAAGCAGGGGACGAAAGTAACCCAGGTGGTTAAAATGGCGCCATAAATGCCGGCAACCAGCGGCGACAATTCTGCCCCCTGGCGAAAGGCCCCCATAAAGCCCACGAATTGCACCACCTGAACCAGTGGTCCCGGCGTGGTTTCCGCCATACCCAGGCCGTCCAGCATCTCGCCGGGCTGGAGCCAGCCGTAGGTTCCTACCGCTTCCTGGGCAATGTAGGCCAGAACGGCATAAGCGCCGCCAAAAGTGACGACGGCCGCCTGGCTAAAGAAGATGCCAATCTGGGTAAACACGTTATCCGGCCCCAGCCAGAAGGACAGCCAGAGCAGCGGTGTGAACCAGAGGGTGAGGCAAACGGCCAGCACTTTTAAGGCACGTCTGGTTGAAGGTTGGGTGTGGGGGGCGGAAACGGCCGTGTCGGTAATGGCAAATGTTTCAGCCGGTTCATCGTCGGGGTTGGTGGCGGCTCTGTGCCCATGATTGACGTTAAAATATGGTTGCCAATAACGGCCGCCAACGTAACCGATCAAGCCTGCGCCCAGGATAATCAGGGGGAAGGGTACATCAAAGAAGAAAATGGCAATAAACGCGGCCGCGGCCAGGCCGACCATGATCAGATTTTTTAGCGCACGCCGGCCGATGCGAATGACCGCCTCGATCACGATAGCCATCACGGCCGGCTTAAGGCCATAAAAAATTCCCTGCACAAAGCCGACGTCCTGAAATTGTGCATATAAAATGCTCAACACCAAAATAGAGATGAAGCCGGGCAAAATAAACAACGTGCCGGCGATCAGCCCACCCGGTATTTTATGCAGCAGCCAGCCGATGTAGGTAGCCAACTGCTGGGCCTCCGGACCGGGCAGCAGCATGGTGTAATTCAGGGCGTGCAAAAAGCGAGCTTCGCTGACCCATCGCTTTTCTTCGACCAGAATTTTGTGCATGACGGCCATCTGCCCCGCCGGACCGCCAAAGCTGTATATGGCCACGCGCACCCAAACCCAAAAAGCCTCACGCAGGCTAACGGCGTGGGCTGATGATTCGGATTCTATAATTGTGTTGTTGGCCATAGGCTGGGAATAGTATCAGATTAAGTTAGCAGCATCAATTGTATCGTGACAAAATGATACCCTGCACACGTTACGCCGCTCATCGCTTACTATACGTCCGCGCCATGGGAACGGCCTTATAGTCTGGTGTCTACCCATTGGCGGGCCAACGTACTCTGGCTGGTAAGGGCAGGCGACGGCCGTTTTTGGCTCTTTCTGGTTGTAGGTTTATTGGTTCAGCTTCTCTTTTTGTGGCTGCTGCGCGGCCGTTACAATCGCCAGATGCGCCAGGGCTGATCGAGCCGTCACTGCTTTAACAAACAAGGGCAATGTTGCTACAATAGGGAACTATGAGTGATTCATCGTATCCTGCCTACGTAGAACGATTGCTGGCTGAAGCCAGACGCCTGCTAGCCGAAGAGTCACACGGTCAGGCCGATGCCGCCGCCCTCTGTTTTGACTTGCTGGCTCTCTTCCCCGATTTGACAGAAGCCGCCGATCTGGTGCTAGAAGCATTTAGCGACCCCCAACTAATTCGGGATAATCGTAAGGCGATCAGCCGCCACATTGACGAATGAGATGACCGCAGCGGACAACAGCGTCACCGGCTGGCACTTTCGTTTTCATATATGTCCCGTTGGGAACATCGGTATGGCAAGTACGACGAGGAAGGAGTAGGTGAAGCGGCTCGCCGTTTATGGGCTGAGGTGCGCTGGTGGCGTGATCACCAACAGCACATGCCCTGGCTGCCGCCGGTTGGCGCAGAGGATGGCCAGCGCTATCGTCGTTTGATGAGCCGTATGGATTCAGACTTTGCTGCTGATCCGGAAGCCCATATGGCTTTGCCCCCATACGTGCCGCCGGATAGCCGGCAACTGCCGCCCGATTTTGAGGCGTCGTTATCGTTGCCACCTGAGCTAGAAGGGGAGTTGGCGGCGTTATTGGGGGAAATGCCGCTTGAAGCTGGTGGGGAAACGGCCGTTGATTGGCGCTATCTTGACCTGCTAGACAGTGACAGCGTGGACCAATCTTAGTTCCCCCCGTGGGCGCAGCGGTTGCTGGCTGAGGTTATTGACCCAGGGCATCGGGCCTAGCTAGAATATCTGCTACTTTCCCACTTGTCCAATCCGCCACATACGGATAAAAATTCGTGAAAATCTGTTTGCCCCGACCGGGTGGCGCAGCGGCCATTGGCTGGGAATGGAATTCCCAGGCTAATGCAGGAAGTACGCTAAAGCGCGCTAGTCCTCATAGTCTGCCTCAGCAGACTTGCTATATCAGCCGCCGAATTCCATTCGGTGGCTGGCTGCACAAATAGGTGGGCCACGCCCATTGCGACTGCGATTCAGGCAACCGTCGCCTGGTACCGGTCACAACTTTAGTCAATCGGCGGTGCCACTCCTACTTCACCCAGATAGATAGCCCCGGCGGTCGCGCCGTCAAACTGGAAGCGGATGGTCTGCAACTGCGCTGGCTGCCAGGTCGGGTTGGCTGCCTGAAAAGCGGCCAACGGCAGGCTGTAGCTTTGCAGCACGATTTCCTCCGGCGTGATTGGGGCCGGAAAGCCGCTCAAACCGGACAGCCAGTTGGCTTTGACCAGGTGGGCCGGCAGCAGGGGCAGGATGGGGCCAAAATCAGCGAGGGGCAGTTGGACGGACTCGCCCACGGCCGTTTCCAGGGTTATATTCAAATCGGCGGCGACCGGTGCGCCGGGCACGCTGGCCAGGGCAAAGGTCAGGGCGTGATCGGGCGTCAGGTTCCAGGCGGCAGTTTGGTCTGGTGACAGGGTGATGGTGTACTGTGGCTGCGACCCGGCTGCCCAGGTCAGGCGCACGGCCTGGCTACTCTGGCTTGTCTCGCCATCGCGCAGCTTGAGCGTTTCTGTTTGGGCGGAAAGGCCACCCTCGGCCGCTGCGCCGCTGGTGCTGACTTTATGCAGCGACGCATCCTGGTATTGGGTCACGATAATACTCTGCGGCAGCCAGGCAACGGCCGTTACCGGATTGCGGAAAAGTTCGCGATAAGCCACCTCATCTTGCAGCGTTGCCTGCAAAAAGCTGGTAATCAGCGCCCTGGCCGCTTGCTGCTGTTCGGCCTGGCTCAGCAGCGGCCCCCGATTCAGCAGCCAGGAGTTGTACAGCCCGCGATCCCGGTTGCCCCACAAGCTGTTGAACTGGCCGTGATTGCCCTGGTAGATGTAGGCCACCGCCTTGAAGCCATCGGGATTCTCACTAAAGCGCAGACGATTATACTGCTTCTGCCCATTGAGCAGGTAAGTATCGGCGTCATGACCGGCGGCCAGGAGCAGGTAATTGGTATGCTTCAACAACGGCTGTTGGCCGTTCGGTCCGGTATAAGCATCAGAGGGAGCAATGCCCACCACACCGCGTACACCGAAACCAAAATCGGCCGCGTTGGTCAGACCGGTTAAATCACGCCAGTTCATCTCTGCTGCCCAGGTAGCCGCTTCGCCACCCCGCGAATGGCCCATGAGGACCACCCGCTCTAAATCTACCTGGCCGGTAAATGGATTGCCCGGCGACTCTTGCCAATCTTGCCACTGGTGCAGATGTTGCAGCAGCAGCCAGGCACGCAGCGGCATTTCAGCATAATTGGGGTTGATTAGTGGCGTGAGGCCATTGAGGAAATTTTGATCGACAGACACGGTGATATAACCGTGACTGGCCAGATGCTCGCCCAGGTAGGCGTAGCCGGGGTCTGAGGGCCGGGTCATGGTATGGTTGCCATGCACCACCAGGACCAGGGGCCAGGGGCCGTCGTCGCCCGCCGGATACCAGACTGTGCCGTTGAGCGGCAGGTGGCGAAAATCGAAGCCCCAATACCATTGGTGATAGGTATCGCTAAGGCCGCTGTAGCCGCCAAAGAGGGCTGAGCCATCGACAACGGGCGTGAATAGATCGGCATTGCTGCCAAATTCGGGTCGGTGGCGGTTTTGACCGCTGCCGTAGCTGAGGCTTTGCACGGCGTAAGGGCCGGGCTGGCCGGGATCGTCAATAGTAAGGGTGGGTGTTACGGCCGTTTCCGGCAGTGCGGCCACATAATGGTCAAATCCGGGATTAACCACCCAGACCACAAAGGCCAGGGTCAGCAGGATGGGCGGGCCAACCAGGGCCAGTTGTGCCGGTCGGCTACGGCCGTTCATTCGGGCCAGGGCGACCAGCATTACCGTTAAGCCGACCAGGACAATAGCCATTTCACCCACGACGGGCAGGAAAATGCTTTGCAGAAAGCTGTTGGGCCAGAGGACGTCGCCCGCGATAAAGACGAAGGCGGCCAGCAGACGGCCAACCGGCACCGGCGGCAAATGCTCTAAGAACTGCGTCCCTCGCGCCAGGTCCAGCCGGGCAAAGAGAGCGCCCAGCAGCTTCCACAAGAGGAGAATTAGGCCCTCACCGGCCGCCAGAAAGGCAAAGCCCATAAAGCCGCCGATGGCCGCCACCAGCAGCCGGGGTAGGCCCAGGTCAATTTCCAGGGCCAGGGAGGCGGTCACGAGAATGGTGGCCCAGGTGACGCCGGTGGCCAGGCCGCGCAAAGCGACCAGCCAGGCTGATGGAGAACCGTTGTCCTGGTCCGGCTGTGCGGTTGTCGGCACCACAGCCACACTGTTAGACTCGCTCTCTTGTTGATTGTTCATACTTGCCTCACTAGCTCCATCGGGAATTCGGTTGTCATCATTCAGGATGGCGTATCGCGCTCGTGCTGTTATCTCATACAACACTATTGTAGGCAAAGATTGGGCTGAACGTATCGGACAACCGGGGGGAATTGGTACCGGCCAGTTGGCCAGGTTTTTACCTGGCCGGTAGACCAGGTAGCGACAGGTAAGCAGCGTACTAAGCCGGGCCGCCGCTAGTTGCCGGCAACCGGCACGATGTAGCCGGAACGATACCATCCTTCCAATTCAGCAGGGAGGACGTTCGAATGAACGGCCGTAAAGCCATCAGGAAAGCGGCGCAGCAGTTCACTCAGCCGGGGCAGGGCCTGGTGGTTGGCTCGAAAATCGTGATAAAAACCACCCGCCCATTCATAACACCAGGGGGCCAGCCGGTAGCGTGTCTCGTCGGTCAGCGGCGCATACTGGTAGGTGAGTGGACCACGCCGCTCGGCGCTGAGAATGGCCTCGGCGTAGCCAGCCAGTTGACGCTCGACTCCATAATGCGCGTGCAAATAGGCCAGCGTCGCCGCCGGAACGGGTTGACGCTCAAGCAGAATCGTAGCGGCCAGGGCCGCGGTCGTAGCCACATCACCCACGTGGACTTTGGGCAGCAGGTCGTCGGGCAATAGCTCCCGATGGGTAGAGACCCGCGTGGCCAGCGCGGGCGTGCCGCAGCCCAACGATTCGTACACCGAATTGCCAAATGATTCTACAAAGCTGCCCAGCGAGACGGTGAGGTGGCCCAGGCTGTAATATTGGGGCATCAATGCCTGGGGAATCCAGTCGTGGAAGATAAAATGTTCAGCCAGACCACGCCGGGCTATCTCCTGCTGGCTGTGGGCATAGAAGGCGGCCACTTCCGGCGACAGGCCCGCCTCTAACCAGCACGGCGACAACACCTTCAACTGGGTCAGGCCATATTCATGGACCAGTAGATCGGCCAGGGCAATTGTTTCGGCCAGCCCTTTGTCCGGCTCCGGGCGGTGGGGGTGCAGCAGAATGAGGTCGGTGGCGGGGTTGACCGGGATCAGGCGCAAAATGTCGTCGGGTGGGGTGGGGCGATAGGTGTGCCAATCGACGCCGTTGGCAACGACAATCAGCCGCTCGGCCAGGCCGGGAAAAAAGCGACCCATCGTGTGCCGGTAAAGCTGGCGCGAGTAGTCGGAAATGGCGATGAGCGTATCTCCCTGAAAGAGAAAGCCGCCCAGAATCGTTTCCGGGTACACGTTGTCACGCAGAGAAACAACGGTGGGCACCTGCTGGTAGGCGAAGGGGAAAAGGAATTCGCCGTCGTGCATGTAGAAGCGATCGGCCGTTTGCAGATGGTCGGCCACGTCGTGAAAGGCGTTGGCGATGTCGTAGGCGGGGGCGGCGTAGGGCTGGGGAAAGGGCTGCTTGAAGCGCAAAATCGGTTTGACCAGCACGTTTTCTTGCCAGTGAAACGGCCGAAAACTATCGGCCGTCTGGGTGCAAAGGACGGTAATCTGGTGGTCCAGTTGGCCCAAATGGACCGCTACTTTTTGCAGTTGTTTAGGCGCGCCGCCCATAACCCGGTCAGGAAAGAGCGGGTTGATGGAAAACATGACGATATTCATACCAACTCCGGCGTTCGGCCGTTTGGGGGAGGGGCAAAATCTGTAAACGGCCGTCTCGCCTGGCCCCCCCTCGTTCATTTACGCCACCCATCTGGCCGATATAGGCCACCATCTCCCGCCGCAGAAAGAGGCCGGTATCTTCCAGCGGGAACTCGGTGTGGGCCATTAGCGGCAAGTTACCCGTCTCTGCCTGCCAGGGCCGGGCCAACTGCCGCCAAAAGCTGGGCAAAACGGCCGTTATCACCCTATGCAACTGGTCCGGCAAAGGACGGCCGTTTAGCTGGGCCGCCACCACCCGGTTCTCCTCCCGGCTGCGTCCGGGCTGGATGGTGTAGCGCAGGTGGCCGCTGAAGTGGAGAAAGCCGCGCTCCACGTGGTGTTCGTGGGGCAGGTCCAGGCGGCCGGCGTTGTCTTGCAGCAGTGTCCACAACTGGCGCCCGGTCAGACGGCAAAGGCGCAGCGTGTCGGCGTAAGGCATCAGGGCAAACCAGTGGGCAAAGGTCAGGGGACCGGCCGGCAGCCCCTCGCGCATCACCGAGGCATCAATCAGGGCCAGGTCGGCCGGCAGACCGTGAGCGTGGGCGCGGGCCAACATGCCCGCAGTGATGAAGTTGGCCAGGGCCGACTCGCCAGCGGCGAAGGCGTTATGCACCGCTTCCGGGCTGAGGTCGGGATGGCTGATGGTTGTTCCCAGGGGGCGGGTAAAGTAAGGCCGAATTTGCTCCACCAGGGGAGCAACGGTCGTTGCGTCAAAGGTTGGATCAATGGGCAAAACGGCCGCTGGCGTCAGGCGGGCATTAGTCACGACCCAGCGTGCCTGGCCCGTTAGCGTCACCTCTCCCAGGAAGCGGCCCAAGGCCCCCGCCTGAACAATGGGAGTACCGTTGACGACGTGGCGACGGCTAAGCCCCTGCTCGTTTAAGGCCAGGTGGGTATGACCGCCCACGATGAGGTCCACGCTGCCGGGTGGCAACTGCTGCGCCAACTCCACGTCGCCGGCCAGGGACACCCCCGCCGTCTCGCTGCCCAGACTATAACCCAGGTGGCTGAGTAATATGACAACGTGGCAAAACGGCCGTATCGTAGGCAGCAGTTGTTGTACAGCCCGCACCGGATCGGTAAAGGCGACCTGACCACAGTTGCTCTGGGCCGGGGTGGTCAGCCCGATGAGGCCCACGCGCAGCCCTTTCAGCTTCAAAACAGCGGCGGCATGGATGACGTTTGCCAGCGGCGGCGGGGCCATCAGGTTGGCCGACAAGATGGGGAAAGCGGCCTGCCTGTTGATTGCCTGGGCCAGCCGGTCTGCGCCGATGTCCAGGTCATGGTTGCCCAGAGCGGCAGCATGGAGACCGGCGGCACTGTAAAGACGGTAGCTGGCATGGACCGGCTCAGATAGGGCTGGATCGTCCAGCAGCTCGTCAAACAGAGAGCCAGCCACCTCATCCCCGGACGATACGAAGAGAACGGCCGTTTGCGGGTCGCTGGCGTAACGGTGGCGCAAATGGTGCAGACGACCGGCAATGCGAGCCATCGTGGGTTCATAGCTGGCGGGTGTCAGTTGAATGCCGTGGCCGTGCAGGTCGTTGAGATGCAGTATCTTGAGGCGGACGGGCCAGGGCAGCGGCGATGGCGGCGTGTCCAGGTCTATGCCGGGGGCCAGCAGAATAGTACGGCCGTTCGCCTGTATGGTACGCCAATGGGGTAGGTGTGGTGGGGGCAATCGCTCTCTGTCCATAATGCTTTAGCTGGTATGTTAGCACGATGGCAGGAAACGGCCGTTAAGCGGTTGTTAGGGGTTTGTAAACATCCCATTAAATAGGCGCAGGCGAATGGCTTGTCGCGCTAACCGGTCATGATCAACTTGCGTTCTAGTGCGACCGGCACTGCCGCCGTGCGGTCGGCCACCTCTAACTTGGCGAAAATGTGAACCAAATGGGATTTGACCGTCGCTTCGGTGATGTGCAGCATTTGGCCGATCTCCTTGTTGGTCAAGCCTTGCGCCACGCAAGCCAACACCTCCAACTCACGGCCGCTCAACGCTTTCTCTGGTCCGGCACTGGCGCGGGCTATTAGCCGGGCAGCGACGGGCGGGGCCAAAGCCGTTTGACCGCTGGCTGTGGCCCGCACGGCGCGGAATAATTCTTCCGGCGGCGCGTCTTTGAGCAGGTAGCCGAGCGCCCCGGCATCCAGGGCGCGTAAAATGTCGGCGTCACTGTCGTAGGTGGTCAGCACCAAAATGCGAGCCGTGGGGTCCACTTGCCGTATTTGGGCGATGGCCTCTACCCCATCGAGGCCAGGCATCCGCAAATCCATCAATACCACGTCTGGTTGCTTGGCGGCGTAGAGAGTAACGGCTGTGGCTCCGGCCGCCGCTTCCCCGACAATGACAAAATCGGGCTGGCTGGCCAAAATTGCCTTTAAGCCGCTGCGGACTACCGGATGGTCGTCGGCAACCAAAACACGAATGGGGGTCATGTTTCCTCTATTACGGGTAAAGCGATAGCAACGGCCGTTCCCTGTCCCGGTTCGCTTTCAATGGTCAGGGTTCCGCCCAATCGCTCAACCCGTTCTTGCATTCCCCGCAGGCCAAAGCCACCTACCGTCGGATCAACCGGCGCGGCGTCGTTTGGGGTAAAGCCGCGGCCGTCGTCGGCTGCGTCCAGCACAACCTGACCGGGCATATAACTGAGGGTCAGGTTAACCTGGCTGGCCTGAGCATGTTTTTCCACGTTACGCAGCGCTTCCTGGGCGGCCCGGAACAGCGTTGTTTCCCACGCCGGGCGCAGCGAATAGGGATCGCCGGTGAGGGTAAATACGGCCGTTATCCCCTGCTCTTCACTCCACTGCTGCGCCCACCGCTCGATGCTTTCTGCCAGCGATACTTCGGTCAACTGGGAGGGCTGCAAAGCCCAAACGAGTCGCCGCGCTTCGTGCAGACCGTCCCGCGCCGTTGTTTCTGCCTGGGTGACGGCCTGCTGCGCGGACGCCAAATCGTGGGGCAGTTGTAGTTGGGCGGCCGTCAGGTGCATGATGACGCTGGTGAAATCTTGGGCCAGCGTGTCGTGAATTTCGCGGGCCAAGCGCTGCCGTTCCAGCAAGATGCCCCGTTCCTGCTCCACTTCGGCCAGGCTGGCCTGGGCTGTCTGTAACGCTTCCACCAATCGCTGCCGTTCCTGGCTTTGCTGAATCAGGGCGTTGATGAACAACCCCACCAGCGTACTGCTGGCCATCAACAAGATGGCGATGAGTAAAATCGTGGGCCAGTGGACGTCGGGATAATGGCCCAGGGTAAAGAGGGTCATGGTGGCGACCGTCAGCAAAACCCCCCCCACAATGGCCCTGCGTACCGGCAGCCGGATGAAGAGAAGCGGGTAAAAGAGACCGGCTAACAGCAGCGAAGCTGGCTGTAACAAAATCAGCCCGGCCCAGAGCGCCCAACCGAGCAGCCAATAGGCCGCAGTCCAGGCTAGCCGCGCCGTCCAAAACGATTCGGGCAGCGGCACAAATGGTGCGTACCAAACTGCCAGCAGTGCCGACAATAGGAGCAAATGGGCCAATGAACCGTAGCGGGCTTCATTAACAACAGCCAACAGGCTGTTGAGCAGCAGCAGCCCATACGCGGCCCCATGCCACAGCCAATCCCACCGCTCCCACACATGGTTGTTATCTAAAACCTGGTCAGCCATAGTGCCATTATAGCCGCTCTCCGGGAAACTGACGCCCCCGCTCAACTTTCTGGCTCTTTGTTTTCCGGCCAAAAGCCCCAGGCCAAACCGGCCAGGAAGAAGCAGGCAACGCCGCCAAATGTACCGATGTTGTCGGGCAGAATTTCAAACGGCATTGTCAGAAAGAACAGAATGCCCACAGCACTCAAACCAATGGCAATATTTTGTTTGGACATGATAAACTCCTTCAATAAATTGGGTCGTCGTTTGTTTAGCCGCCCGCCAGGAAAATCGACATGGTGGCGAACGGTTCGCTGATAAACAAGGCCAGGCTGTGGGCCAGTATGACGGGGGTCAGGCTGCGCTTACCCCAGAGGAACAGCCCGGCCAAAATGAGGCCGTAAATCAAGCTGAAAACGAAAGCGAAGGGATCGAATCCCCAGATAGTATGGTAGAGGGCAAACAGCAGGGCTGACAAAGCGGCCTGCGACCAATTGGATAAATTGACGCGCCGCATCTGGTTCATCAGGTAGCCGCGCCCGACCAAATCTTCCAACAGGGCACCCAATGCAGCCAAAACGGCCGTTGCTAACCGCAGCCCGTTGATCTGACCCAAATCAATGTCCGGGTCAAACTGGAGGACGCTGCCCATCAGCAGAAAGCCCCAGGCCAGGCCGACCAACGCGCCAACCAAATTGGCCGACCAGCGAGACGGCCGTCCCAACCCCCAGTCATGTAGTTGTGCCCACAGGTTTGGGCTGTGTTCCAGCCGAAAAATGACGGCCAGAATCAGGGTGAAGGCGGTTATAAAAGCGAGGAGCAACAGGGGAACGGCCGTTTCTAATGGCAGTCGCTCCCCCAAGGCGGCCGGCAGCGGCCCAAAAATTGGACCAACGAGCAGCAGCAGCAAAACGGCCGTTATGCCTAAGCGCTGCCAAGTCTGACTTCTGGCAGTTTCGGTTGTATTCATGCGTACACTCCATTTGTAATCTAATTCGGTTCTTTCGGATTCCGAGGGGTTGTTAAGCCGTAATGCGTAAAACCCTTCAACTGCGTTCAGGGCAAGTTGTAAAGCGTAACCAGAGAGACTTCACGCATTACGTTTCACTCTGAATCTGTTGAAAACCTATCAAGTGGAGTATAGACAACTGGCAGCGAGCTATCATCAAGCAAACTAACGGTTTGGCAATCAATCGAATGATGGATTGACTCTCCCTAAACGATATGATGCTTGACAGTCGGCACGAACAGGGTTACTTGACCAGCTTCATCTGTTGCGCGAATTGCTGTACGCGATCTGGTTGCCAATGGCCGTTTTCTTGGAGCAATGCTTGATAATCGACTATCAACTTCTCAGAAACGTTTGCCCAACTGAGCGCCTCGGCATGAGAACGGCCGTTACGCCCCAATTGCCGCGCCCATTCCCGATCGGCCAATAGACGTTGGACGGCCGCAATAAAGGCTGCCTGATCGTCGGCATCGAACAGCAGACCGTGCACACCATCCCGCGTGAAATCCAGCAGGCCGCCGGAGCGAGGGGCAATGACGGGCAAGCCAGACGACATCGCTTCCAATACCACGTTGCCAAACGTTTCATGGGGCGAGGGGAAAACGAAAAGGTCGGCGGCGGCATAGGCCTGGGCCAGCGCTTCGCCGCGCAGGTAGCCGGTAAAAACGACCGGTAGTCCGCTCATCTGCTTGGTCAACGGCCGTCGCGCCGGACCGTCACCCACAATTGCCAGGCGTGCGTCAGGCAGAGCAGCCATTAGCGGTCGCAGCCAATCTACCCGCTTTTCCCAAGAGACGCGGCCGACGAAGAGCAGGATAGGCTTGTCGCGTTCACCGTCAGACAGTTTTTCACGCCAGACGGCCGTTCGTTTGTCAGGATGGAACCGGCGGCTGTCTACCCCGTGCGACCAGACCTTGACCCGTTTAATGCGCTGCTCACGCAACTGCTGCGCCGTTTCCTGCGACGGGCAAAAGTTCAAGTCGGCCAGATTGTGCGTCAGGCGCAGACCGGCCCAGATGGGCCGGGCCAGGGCACTGAAACCCCAATCACAGGCAAAACCGGCCACGTCGGTGTGAAAGGAGGCGACGGCCGGTACCTGGAGCCGGCGTGCCTGCCAGAGACCGGCCAGGCCCAGCGTAACCGGGTTGACAACGTGGATGAGGTGGGGGCCAAAGGCGCGTAGCTGGCGACCCAGCCGCCAGTCAGGTAGGGCCAGGCGCACTTCCGGATAGAAGGGCAAGGGTAAACCGGGATAGCGAACAATCCGGGTGGCAGCATATTGGGTCACATTCTCTTCAGATCGGCCGCTGCGTGGCGTGAATAAAAGGCTTTCATGGCCTTCAGCCGCCAGATAGTCAAGTAAATGGCACAGGGTATTAACGATGCCGTCTACTTTGGGCAAGAACGTTTCACTAAAAAAGGCAATTCGCATCAATTTATACTCCGTAGAATTGCCAGACGAGCAGGCAAGCCAGAGTACCCAACAGCGTCCCGGCAAGGGTCTGGTTGGTGGTGTGGCGACCCAGGCGAACTCGTGACCAGGCCACCAGGAAGATGAGCGGCAAGGCCAGCCATAGGAGGAACACACTTCCGGTAATGGCCCACCAGAGCGTTGTCAGGCTGGCAACGGCCGTTGTGTGCAGGCTAATCTTCCAAAACAGGGTTATGAGTACAAAAATAGCACCCTGGCAGAGGTGCAATAGGGCAAAAGCCAACAACAGGCGGGGCGCATCTGCCCGCTGTAATGCCAGCCAGCCCGCCAGCAAACCCAACCAGGCCAGCAGCATGGGCGCAATTCGTTCCTGGCGTACGCTCAAATCAAAGTCGCTGACCCAGCCCCGCCGTTTGAGCCAGGCAATAAACAGGAGGGGTGTCAGGAGCACAAAGGCGGCGTACCAACCGGCAAGCAATCGGGTTTCCGGAGAAGGTAAATGAACGACAATAAGGATAACGGCCGTTAACAAAGTCAGCGGTGGGCTAAATAGGATAGAGACGTAATGCGCGGTTCGATGACGCCAATCGGCACGAGGCTGGAGTGCTAGGCCATCGGGCACGGAATGCTTGGTGTGGGGTAGGTCCATCACTTTTCCTTTTCGTAACTTCCAAGTTAGCCTGGGAATTCCATCCCCAAGCCATTGGCAAACGGAATTCGACAGTGTCAAAGTAGTTACTGATCTAACAATAAGCGAGTTGATTTAACGGGCATTGAAAAACTTGTTAAGGTTGGGCTAAAGGTTTGTTAAAGTTACGCTTTAATTAACTTTTAACAGACCCTTATCCCTTCCTTAATTCTCTGTTGAAGCGAAGTTAAACGAAGCAGCTTATCCTTTGGTTAAGATGTCGTACACACTGACCATTATCCTGCCTACACAAAATGAAGCCCGGAATATTGGCTCATTCCTCGCTTCCCTCCCCCCCGACCTGCCGCTCATTGTGGTAGATGACAGCAATGATGAGACACCCCAACTCATCAACAGATTGAGACCTTACCGGACACGTGTCTTGCGCCAGCGTAGTACCATCAGCCAGGCACGCCAAATAGGGGCCGCTGCCGCTACTACTCCCTGGTTCTTATTTACCGACGCCGACGTTTCCTTCGCCCCCGATTATTTCAACCTGCTGCCAGCTTATCTGAATGGGGAAACGGCCGTTTTGTACGGCCCTAAATTATCCCAGGGGCCGTTCCCCCATTACTACCGCTGGTTTACACGCGGCCAGAAACTGGCCGATTTCTGCGGCATTCCGGCCGCTTCCGGCTCTAATCTACTCATCCGACGCGACGCTTTTAGGGCAGTGGGCGGCTTTGACCTGGATTTGACCTGCAACGAAGACTCGGAAATTGCCTGGCGCATCCAGCGCCAGGGCTACAACGTTCGTTTTCTACCCCAATTGATTGTTTACGCCCGCGACCAGCGGCGCTTGGCGCGTCAGGGTCAACTGGGCAAACTGGCCCATTCCACGCTGCGTTGCCTCCTGTTGTATACCGGCCTGCTGCCTCGCGCTTGGCGACGGCATGACTGGGGCTATTGGACGAAAGACGACCGTATCAAAATTTAACCATGACTAAAAAGAAAATTCTCTTCGTCGGCGGCTCGCTCAACCAGACTCAAATGGTCCACGCCACGGCCGTTCACCTTCAGGCCGATTACGATTGTTACTTCACCCCTTTTTATGGGGATCCCCCCTACGACTGGTTAGCCCGGCTGGGGCTGCTAAACTTCACGATCTTTGGCGGCCGTTTCCGGGTGATGACCGAAACCTACCTGGCCGAACACGAACTGGCGGTGGATTTTCGGGGCCAGGCCAGCGATCCCTATGACCTGTACGTGATCACCACCGACCTCATTGTGCCCAAAAATATACGCGGTCGTAACACCATCTTGATCCAAGAGGGCATGACCGACCCAGAAGACTGGACGTACCGCCTGGTCCGCCGTTTTGGGCTGCCCCGTTACCTGGCCAGCACCGCTGCTAACGGCCTCTCCCAGGAGTATGACTATTTTTGCGTGGCCTCTCCTGGCTACCGCGACTTTTTTGCTGCCAAAGGCATCGACCGGCGCAAACTGATCGTCACCGGCATTCCAAACTTCGACAACTGTGCCCAATTTTACGCCAACGATTTCCCCTACCGAAACTACGTATTGGTGGCCACTTCCGACGCTCGCGAAACCTTTAGGCGGGATGATCGGGCGGGCTTTATCCGTAAGGCGCTGGCTATTGCCCACGGCCGTCCCCTCATCTTCAAGCTGCACCCCAACGAAAATCAGGCGCGGGCCAGCCGGGAAATTCGCGCCCTGGCCCCCCACGCCCTCATTTTGACCGAGGGCGACATCGGCCCCATGATCGCCAACTGTGACGTGTTAATCACCCAATACTCTACCGTCTCTTACGTTGGCCTGGCTTTGGGCAAAGAAGTACATTCCTATTTTGACGTGGAGATGCTGCGCCGTTTAACCCCGGTGCAGAATGGCGGGGCGTCGGGAGGCAACATCGCGGCCGTTTGCCGGGCGGTGCTTGAGTCCCAGCCGGTCCCGTCCGAGAGCGAGCTTGACCTGGGCCAGGCACGACCTTATTCAGCGGTCTCAGCCAACGGCCGTTCCCCGGCAAAAAAACCGCAGCCAAACGGGCGTATACCGGCGCGGGGGGCGGCGCATTTGGCCCGGTTACGCCAGGAAGGTGGCCAATGAGCGCGAAGCAATCGCCTCGCGTCGTCACCATCGTTCAGGCACGCACCGCTTCTTCGCGGCTGCCGGGCAAGGTATTACGGCCGTTGCTGGACCAACCGCTGCTCATTCGCATGGTCGAGCGTGTACAGGCGGCCCGTCTGGTTGGGGTCGTCGTCGTGGCCACCACCACCGATTGCCGCGATGACGTCATTAAATTGATCTGCCAGTGGCAAGAGTACCACTGTTATCGCGGCCACCCGACCGACCTGTTAGACCGTCATTACCAGGCGGCCCGCCAATTCCAGGCCGACGTGGTGGTCAAAATCCCTTCCGACTGCCCTTTGATTGATCCGGCCGTGATTGATCGGGTGCTAGGCACCTACCTGGATAACCCCGACGCCTACGATTACGTCAGTAATTTACACCCGGCCACCTATCCCGACGGCAACGACGTGGAAGTGATGCGTATGAGCGCCCTGGAAACGGCCTGGCGTGAGGCAACGCAAGATTTTGAGAGGGAACACACCACCCCCTTTTTGTGGGAACGGCCGTATCGCTTCCGCCTGGGCAACGTGATCTGGGAAACAGGCCTCAATTACGCCGACTCCCATCGTTGGACCATTGATTACCCCGAAGATTACGACTTTATCAACGCCGTTTACAGTATTCTTTACCCGCGCCAGGCCGATTTTGACCTGTACGACATCCTGGCCTTGCTGAACGAAAAACCGGAACTGCAAACCATCAATCGCCACTACGCTGGCGTCAACTGGTATCGTCGCCACTTAGCCGATTTACATAACATCCACGGCGAGAGGAGCTTTTTGGCAATTTAGACGGATTAGATAACTATGCTGCAACAAACTGATTGGGACCTATGTCAGACCACTGCCTTACGCGTCCGCGAACACATCATCCGCCTGGCAACCAACGGCGGCTGCTTTGTCGGCGCGTCCCTCTCCTGCGTGGACCTGCTCGTTTACCTGTATACCCAATACCTCAATATCCACCAGGAGAATCTGGCCGACCCGCAGCGGGATTACCTGTTTCTTTCTAAAGGCCACGACGTACCGGCTCTGTACGGCCTCTTTGTGGAACTGGGCTGGCTGGCCCCGGAACGGCTGCAAAATCATTTGCAGACCAACGACGACATTTATTGGCATCCCAACCGAGCCATTCCGGGAGTGGAGTTTCATTCGGGGTCGCTGGGCCACCTGCTGCCGGTAGCGGTAGGCGTGGCTCTGGACTGCAAACTGCGCGGCCAGAACAACCGGGTGTTGGTGATGACCGGCGACGGCGAGCTGAATGAAGGCTCAAATTGGGAAGCGCTGCTGGTGGCCAGAGCCTACCGGTTAAACAACTTGACGGTCATCGTAGACCGCAATCGCTTTCAGGCCAACCTGGCTACCGAATCGCTCATTCCGCTAGAACCGCTGGCGAAAAAATTCAAGGCCTTCGGCGCAGTGCCGCTGTGGGTGGATGGGCATAATTTCTGGGCGCTGGACGAAACGTTCGAGATGCTGCCTCTGGAAAAAGACCGCCCCAGCATCATCCTGGCCCAAACGACGCGGGGGAAGGGCGTCCCCAGCCTGGAGAATCGGGCCGACCGCTGGTTTTGCAACTTCACGGCTGCCGAAGTCGAAGATCTGCTGGCCGAATTACACGGCCAACATACGGCCGTTTTGACCTCTGCGCCCCAGGTAGTCAGGTGAGGGAATTTATGACATACGAAGAGGCTCTGCGCGATATTGTTTTAGCCGACGAACGGTACATGGTCCTGACGGCCGAAAATCGGGCCGCCATTCGCAATCTGCCCGGTCTCTTGAACGGCCGTTTCGTAGACACCGGCATTACCGAGCAGGCGATGATCGGGATGGCCGCTGGCCTGGCCCTACGCGGGCGCATCCCCGTTGCCCACGCCCTGGCCACCTTTTTGACCATGCGTGCCTTTGAATTTATCCGCAGCGACGTGGGTATTGCCGCCCTGCCGGTCAAGCTGGTAGGTGGCGTACCCGGCTTTCTCTCTGATGGCAACGGCCCCACCCATCAGGCGTTGGAAGACGTGGCCCTGATGCGTGGCATTCCTCCCCTGGGCGTCTTTTGCCCGGCGGACGAGGCTGACCTGGTATGCGGTTTAGCGACGGTGTTGGCTGACGAACGGCCGTTTTACATCCGCCATATCGCCCGGCCGGCCGTTGTGGACCACGCTCCATTTGCCATCGGCCGGGCTGAAGAAATTCTCGCCGGCACAGATGTGGCCATTCTGGTCTACGGCTTCCTTTTTACTGAAGCCTACCGGGCGGCGCAGCTTTTGCAGAAGCAGGGCCTGTCGGTGCGACTATTGAATATGCGCACCCTCAAGCCGGTGGACGAAACGGCCGTTTTACAGGCTGCTCGCGAAACGAAACTACTGGTCACCATCGAAGACCATTTTCTAACCGGCGGCCTCTTTAGCATCGTGAGCGAGTTATTGGTGCGAGTGGGCCAAACGGCGAGTGTGCTGCCCATCGCCCTGGAAAATCGCTGGTTTAAACCGGCCCGCCTGGATGACGTGTTAGCCTACGAAGGCTTCACCCCGCCCCAGTTAGCCGAGAAAATTATGAAGAAATTGGACACAAATTGAAAGTGACGGATGACCGACGACGGATGACGGAGAGTGATCGCCCTTCCGTCACTTTGACTTTGACAAGCTCCGTGCCGGCTCTCGGTCGTTCGTCCTCCGTCCTCCGTCCTATTTGCGAGGAGAAACACTATGCCCAATACCGTTCACTTTAACGACAACTACCCCCTGATCAGCCAGTCCGATGCCCTCTATGCGCGGGCGGCAGGGCTGATTCCGGCTTACACACAAACGCTGGCCAAAGGACCAACCCAGTACGTCGCCGGCGTGGCCCCCAAATATTTGCAGCGCGGCCAGGGGGCGCGGGTGTGGGACGTGGACGGCAACGAATACATTGATTTTAACGCCGGCATCGGTCCCATCTCCCTCGGCTACAACGACGAAGCGGTCAACGCCGCCATTGTGGCCCAACTCAACGACGGCATTACCTTCTCCCTGGTGCATCCGCTGGAAGTAGAGGTGGCCGAACTGGTTCGCACCCATGTACCGGGAGCCGAAGCGGTGCGCTATAGCAAGACGGGCGCGGAAGTGACCAGCGCCGCCGTGCGTCTGGCCCGCGCCTACACCGGCCGAGACAAAATTCTCTGCTGCGGCTATCACGGCTGGCACGATTGGTACATTGGCGTGACGGCGCGAGATTGGGGGGTGCCAACGGCCGTTAAGGACCTTACCCACACCTTCGCCTACAACGACCTGGACTCCCTCACGGCCGCGTTAGACGAGGACACGGCGGCCGTCATTCTGGAGCCAATGACCTTTGATTTTCCCCAAGACAATTTTCTGCACCAGGTCCGAGAGGCGTGCGACGCCAACGGCACGCTGCTCATTTTTGACGAGATGTGGACCGGCTTTCGCTGGGCGGTCGGCGGAGCGCAGGCATATTTTGGCGTCACGGCCGATCTCGCCTGTTTCTCCAAAGCCATTGCCAACGGGATGCCTCTGGCCGTCCTTACCGGCCGCGGCGACGTCATGGCCCTGCTGGATGAAGAGGTGTTTTTCTTCTCCACCTTTGGCGGCGAAGCCCTGTCTCTGGCCGCAGCCAAAGCCACCATTCAGGTAATGGTGGAACAGGACGTGCCCGCTTACCTGGCGGCACAGGGGCAAAAATTAATCGAGGGCTACAACCAGTTGGCGCAGGAATTGGCTTTTAACGAGTACACCTATTGTAAAGGGCATCCGGCCCGTTCGATGGTCGTCTTTGAGCCAGCGGCCGGCGACCCGCTGCTACTCAAATCGCTGCTGCAGCAGGAGCTAATCCGGCGCGGCATCCTCTGGTCGGGCTTTCACAACATCTGCTACAGCCACACCGATGAGGAAATCGCCTATACCCTGGCGGCCTACGCCGAGACGCTGCCGCTATTGGTTGAAGCCATCGCCCGGAATGACGTTGCCCAACGGCTGCGCGGCCGGCCGGTCCAGCCCGTTTTCCGCAAGACGAGTGATTTTAATACGCGGCCGCAGAAAAGATGAACGTAATTGGTAATTGGTGATTCGCATGAACGCAAACTTATTTGATTTGACTGGCCGCGTTGCCCTCGTCACCGGGGCGGCCGGGTTGTTGGGGCGGCAGCATTGTGACGCTCTGGCCGAAGCGGGAGCCAACGTGGTGGCGGCCGACCTGGATTTGGCCGCATGTCAGGCTCTCGCCGCCACGCTGCCCACGCCGTCGCTGGGGGCGGCCTTAAATGTGACTGTGCCAGAATCGGTTACGGCCGTGTTAGACCAAACCCTCGACGCTTACGGCCGGGTAGACATTCTCATCAACAACGCGGCCATTGACGAAAAATTTGAGTCGCCCGCCCTGGCCGCCGAACAATCTCGCTTTGAAAATTACCCGCTGAACCTCTGGCTGCAATCGTTGGAGGTCAACTTAACCGGCGTCTTTCTCTGCGCCCAAACCATTGGGCGGCAAATGGCCGAAGCGGGCGGCGGCAGCATCATCAACATCGCCTCTACTTACGGCGTGGTCGCCCCTAATCAGGCCCTCTACCGGGATTTGGACGGTACGCAGCGTTTTTACAAATCGCCCGCCTACCCCACGACCAAAGGAGCGGTCCTGGCCTTTACCCGTTACCTGGCCGCCTATTGGGGCGACAAGGGAGTGCGCGTCAACGCCCTTTCTCCCGGCGGAGTGCAAAATGGGCAGGATGAGGGTTTTGTGGCCCGTTACGCCGAGCAGACGCCGTTGGGGCGCATGGCCCAGGCCACCGATTACAAAGGGGCGGTCCTTTTCCTGGCCAGCGACGCTTCGGCCTACATGACGGGAGCTAACCTGGTGGTAGATGGGGGGTGGACGATATGGTAGACAACGGCCGTTTCCATCCCGCACTCTTGACTAAAGCGGCCGGCGTTCGCCTGCTGCTGACCGACGTGGACGGCGTTTTGACCGACGGCGGCGTTTATTATTCGGCCACCGGTGAAGAGCTGAAGCGTTTTTCCCTGCGCGACGGCATGGGCGTGGAGCGACTGCGCCGGTTGGCCCAGATAGAGGTGGGCATTATCACCGGCGAAGCCTCGCCCGCTGTGGCCCGCCGCGCCGAGAAGCTGCAAATCAAGGAACTACATCTGGGCATCCGCGACAAAGCGGCCGTATTAGATGAGATCCTGGCCCGCCGCGAGCTGCACCCTGACCAGATCGCCTACATCGGCGACGATACCAACGACCTGACTATCATGCAGCGCGTTGGCTTAACAGCCGCGCCGGCCGATGCCTTTATCGCCGTACAGGCCGTTGTTGACTACGTCTGTCAACACCAGGGCGGGCATGGCGCTTTCCGTGAATTTGCCGAATGTATCCTGGTGGCCCGGCAATTGGTCAGGCAGCAGGCAAATGGCACAACGTATTCCGTATTGCGTACTCCGTAATGGGTCGCAGACTACCCCACACGCACTACGAAATACGCACTACGAAAATCACGTCTATTCAAGGAGGAATTATGTGGAATTTACCCCGTGTTCAGGTTGGCGACAGGTTTATCGGAGCCGGTGAGCCGGTCTTTATCATCGCCGAGATCGGTATCAATCATAACGGCTCGTTGGAGCTGGCCAAGAAGCTGATTGACGCCGCCATTTTTGCCGGTTGTGACGCCGTAAAATTTCAAAAGCGAACGCCGGAACTGTGCGTGCCCTATGACCAATGGTACGTGGACCGGGAGACCCCCTGGGGCCGCATGAGTTACATTGATTACAAATACAAAATCGAGTTTGGCTCGGCCGAATTTACCGAAATTGACGCCTACTGCCGCGAGCGGGGTATTTTCTGGTTCGCCTCCTGTTGGGACGAGCCATCGGTGGATTTTATCGAGCAGTTTGACCCGCCGCTTTACAAAGCAGCCTCGGCCTCATTGACCGACCTGGGGCTGCTGCGGCGGATGCAAGAGACGGGCAAGCCGCTCATGCTCTCCACCGGTATGTCTACAATGGCCGAAATTGAAACGGCCGTAGCCCACCTGGACACCGACAACTTACTCATTGCCCACAGCACCTCCAGTTACCCCTGCCCCCTGGAAGAAGTAAACCTCCGTATGCTTAGCACCCTGGCCGGGCAGTTCCCCGATATTCCGGTCGGTTACTCCGGCCACGAAGTCGGTCTGGCCCCCAGTTGGGCCGCCATTGCCCTGGGCGCGACCTTTATTGAGCGACATATCACCCTGGACCGGGCTATGTGGGGCAGCGACCAGGCCGCTTCGGTCGAGGTCATGGGGATGCACCACCTGGTCCGCAACATCCGCGACATCGAAAAGTCGCTGGGCGACGGCGTGAAACAGGTTTATGCCAGCGAACTGTCCGCCCTCCGCAAATTGCGCCGCGTCGCCAGCAATGGGCATGGGCCGGTGGCGGCTGTGGCGGTTAAGTAGGAAAATATTGCGTAGTGCGTAGACGCTTTTACGCACTACGCACTACGCACTACGCAATACGCCATGATGCGCTTACGCCAGCTAGACCCCGATAACCACCGCGACGTCAACCAGTTCGTCGAGTTCCCTTTTGCCCTGTATCGCGGCTGTCCCCAGTGGACGCCCCCTCTACGCCGCGCTGCCCGACAGATATTGGACCGGCGCCGCCATCCCTTTTACGCTCATTCAACGGCCGATTTTTTCGTCGTCGAACGAGATGGGGCCACGATCGGCCGTATGGCTATGCTAGAAAACCGGCGCTACAACGATTTTCGCCAGAGCCGCGCCGCCTTCTTCGGCTACTTCGACGTGGTGGAAGAGATAGAAGTGGCGCGGATGCTCTTTGCCGCCGCTTTCGCCTGGGCACGGCAGCGTGGCCTCGACTGCATCATCGGCCCACGCGGGGTCATTGGCGTGGACGGTAGCGTTTTGGTCGAGGGTTTTGCCCACCGCGCCGCTCTGGCCATCCCCTATAATTATCCCTATTACGACGCTTTCATCCGAGACGCCGGTTTTCGTAAAAGCGCCGACCTACTTTCCGGCTATTTGCCGGCCAGCCACGCTATGCCGGAACGAATGCGGCGTATCGCCGATAAAGTGATGGCGCGGCGCGGCTTTCGTCTCAAATCGTTTCGCTCTAAGGCCGAAATCAAGCGCTGGCTGCCCCGCATCGTGGCGGTACATCAGGCCGCCTTCAGCCAGACGCGCAGCTATTACCCACCCACCGAGGCTGAGGTAGAAGAGGTGATCGGCACGCTGCTCCTGATCATTGATCCCCAACTGGTCAAATTGATTCTCGTGGAAGAAGAGATTGTTGGTTTTATTCTCGCCTTTCACGATATATCGGCCGGATTGCAGCGGGCCAACGGCAACCTGTTTCCCTTTGGCTGGTTTCACATCTGGCGGGATAGACGGCGCACGCCCTGGGTAAACGTCAGCGCCGTGGGCCTGCTGCCCCAATACCAGGGGCTTGGGGCCAATGTCATGCTTTACGCCGAACTGGAAAAGATCATCCACCAATCCCAATTCGCCCACGTGGAGGTGATTCAAGTGGACGAGGCCAACAGCCGCAGCCGGGCGGACATGGAACATATCGGCGTGCAGTGGTACAAGCGACACCGGCATTATCAAATCGATCTATGAGGTGCAGATGATTGACGAAAGCGCGTTAAAGGGTGGCGGTTGGTCATTGCCGAACAGACCGGCCCCACCCCCTCTGTTGGCCAAAAGCTGGCAGTTAACCGCCCACGAGCGGCTGGATTGGGCCTACCGTCTGTCGCCCCGGCTGACCATTGACGACCAATCTCGCTTGCTTTTTCTGAGCGATTGTCACCGGGGGAACAACGGCTGTACCGACATCTTCAAGCCGAACAAAGCCCTCTTTATGCACATCCTGAACGACCATTTTGAGCGGGGCTACCATTACGTGGAGGTCGGCGATGGGGATGAGCTGTGGCAGAATCGGGATTTTACGGCCGTTTACCGGGCACATCGGGACGTGTACGATCTACTCCATCGCTTCCACGCTCAGAACCGGCTCTCGCTGCTGCAAGGCAATCACGATTCGCCCGGCCGTTTGTTTGATCCGGTATCTAAAGACGGGCTGCCTACCTATCAAGGGTTGGTTTTGCACTATGCGCCCGCCCGGTTAGAGATATTCGTCACGCACGGCCATCAGGCCGCGCTGGGCGCAGATCGCTACTGGCCGTTCAACCGCTGGATGGCACGTGCCGTGTGGAAATGGCTGCAACAGATTGGCTTTTTGCCCTGGCAGCATCTTAACGCACCTGAACCAGACTTGCCCGAACCCCATTATTTGGCCTCCGTGCCGCGCTGGATTGGCTACCGGTTGCTGCACCCGGCACGTAATGTGGAGCGGACAATCCGCGATTGGACGGCCGTTCGCCAGCGGTGGATCATCTGTGGCCACACCCACCTGGTCGCCTGCCCACGACCAGGGGAAACACCTTACTTTAACACGGGCAGTTGCGTCAATCCCGGTTTTATTACCGGGATTGAAATAGCCAACGGCCAGGCGCGGCTGATTATGTGGTCGGAGGCCAACGGCCGTTGTCGGCAAACAACCCTGCGTGCCCTGCCGCTGACCGATTAACCCTTTGGGAGGAAACAAAATGCACGACAATTACGACCTGATGCGCCACAGCTTGCAGACAAATGGGTACGCCGTTATCCGGGGGCTGCTCTCCCAGGAAACGGCCGCAGCATATGTGGCTAAACTGGAAGCGCTGTCCGGCTTTCGCCGTACCGACTATGCCCAAACGACGCAAAAGAAAGGGCTGAGCAAGCGAGGACTGAGCGCGGCCTGGTACCAGCCCGATGGCGTGACGCAGAACCGGGATTTTTGGCCCCTCATCTTTAACGAACGGTTGTTAACGGCCGTGAAGACCATGCTTCACCCAGAAATTCGCTACCTGCAGCACAGCGATTTGCACGTCGGCTTCTCAGCCATTTCCTGGCACCGGGACAGCGTCAGCCGCTACTACGGCATTGGGCCGGATTGGGACGAGTCGGACGCGCCGTACAAGATTGTGCGGGTGGGCATTTACCTGCAAACCTACGCCGAGAGCCGGTTTCGCCTGGGCTTTATTCCCGGTAGCCACCGTTTTAGCGGCCAGATCACCAGCCGCCAACGCTGGACCGAGGCCAAACTCCGCTGGTTGGGGGCATTGAGCTACCTCTTCACCAGCCTGCAAATGTGGGCGGCCAACGCCGACTGGATCGCCACCGAGCCGGGCGACTGCATCATCTTCGACCCGCGCACGATTCATTCCGGCAGCGCCATTATTGGGCCGAAATACTCCATCTTTCTGGCTTATGGCCTGGAGAACAAACATTTTTATAATCACCACAACTATTACCGCCAAACGCGACCAGAATTAGGTTACAAAGAGATGCCAAAAGAGTTAGTAGAAAAGCTGACCGCAGCCAACCTGTACCAGGAGCAAATGCCCGTTTACAACCAGATTGACGGGGCCTGGACGCCGCCTGCGCTTATCAAGAATATCGTGGCGCAGCGGGTGAAGTCGACGTGAGTGTGCCGAAGCCCACCTAACGCGTGTTGTTCCCGGCAAATCGCCCTTTCGGGTTGCTTTTGTCTGTCCGGACAACAACTAGCGTTGCCCCACTCCAGCCAAGAGGCAAAATTCTTAGCCGCGTAACAGCCAAGTTTACGATCATTTGTTATTGACACGCAGGACTCATCACGTTACAATAATCTTGATTGAATGATCAATCAACTGTGTGGATATTTTGGCATGAGTGAATCAGACCCTAACCGCCGTCAGGAAATTATCGCCGCCGCCCGCCGCGTCTTTGCCCGGCACGGCTTCCACAAGGCATCCATCAAACAAATCGCGCAGGAAGCTAACCTGAAATCGGCCGCGCTCATTTACTGGTATTTTGCTAACAAAGAAGAACTGCTAGACGCCGTTATCGGCGACACCTCGCCGGCGCTGGCCCAGTTGAACGAGCAGGCAGAGGCGCTGATGGAGATACCGCCGGATACGCTGCTGCCAATGTTTGCCCGGCTGCACCTTAGTACCTTTGACCAGGCGGAAAACCGGCAGCTTTTCCGGCTGATCATCTCGGAAATAGGGCAGAACGAGATGGTCTCGCAGCGCATTGCCCAGGCGGCCAGCTTTGCCCTCTCCTTTCTGCAACAATACCTGGCGCGGCAGGTGGCGTTGGGCCGGCTGCGAGCGCACGATACCGCGGTGTCAGCCCGGAGCTTCATGGGCCTCGTCATGGTCTACGCGCTGCACCAGGAACTACTGCCAACGCTCACCCCTCCCCTACCCGACGTAGACCATTTCATAGATGAAGCGTTGCGGATTTTCCTCGACGGCTTGCAGGCCACATAAGGCTCTTTGGGTATTTGCGGGGTTCGCACGTATTGTGTAGTGCGTAGCACTTACTCGTTACGCAATACGCACTACGCAACACATATGCCAGACTTACGAGGAGGCAACGGATGTCGCAACCAATAGCAGAAAGTGGCTACGCCATTGTGTTAGAGAAGCTGGTGAAGCATTACGGCCGTATCGAAGCGCTCAAAGGGGTCAGCCTGAACATCCCGCGCGGGCAGATATTTGGCCTGCTGGGGTCTAACGGGGCCGGCAAGACAACGCTGCTGCGGGCTTTGGTGGGAGCTGTCCGGCCCAGCGACGGCCGTATCTCCGTACTGGGCCTCAATCCCCAGCAAGAGACGCGCCAGGTGCGCCGGCTGGTCGGCTACATGCCCCAACAGCCGGCCTTATACGAAGATTTGTCGGCCAGAGAAAACGTTCTCTTTTTTGCCCGTGCCCACCACGCCCCCCACCTGGCGCAGCGGGTAGATGAAGCGCTGGCCTTCACCGATTTGACCGGCCGCCAGCATGACCCGGTTCACACCTTTTCCGGCGGCATGAAGCAGCGCGTCTCGCTGGCCTGCGCCCTGGTACACAAGCCCCAACTGCTGCTGCTGGATGAGCCGTCGGCCGGCGTGGACCCCCGGCTGCGGGAAAGCTTCTGGCACCATTTTCGGGAGCTGGCGCGGCAGGGGACGACCATTCTTGTCAGCACCCACCAACTGGATGAGGTGCTGCACTGCGACCAGGTAGCGGTGCTGCGGCAGGGAACGTTATTGGCCTGCGATACGCCGCGCCGCCTGCTACAGCGGGGGCAGGCGACCATCACCATCTGGCAAAATGGGCAGCCCCACCAGTCTACCGTCAGCGATTATCCCCAGGCGCTGCCAGAGTTGTTACGGCCGTTCTGCCTGGATACGGCCGTGACCCGCATTGAAGTCGAGCCGGAAACGTTAGAAGCGGTCATCTTGCGCCTGATTAACGAGACGACAGCGGAGGCCGTCACGTGAACGAAGCACTTCTCTCCCCGAACCGTGTTATCGCCGTGGCCGGGCGTGTCCTGCGCCAGTTGCGCCACGACCATCGCTTTTTGGGCCTGTCGCTGGCGGCCCCGGTAATTACCACCTACCTGCTCAAAGTCTTGTTTGATGCCGCGGCCAACCCCTTTTACGATCCTACCGAGTTCATCGTGGTCTACGGCGCCTTTATCGTCCACTTTCTGACCTACGTCCTGAGCGTCATTGCCCTGGTGCGAGAACGAACCAAGGGCACGCTGGCCCGCATGTTTATCAGCGGCTACCGGCAGTCAGAAATTGTGGGCGGCTACCTGCTGGCCTATTCGCTGCTGGCTACGCTGCAAAGCCTGCTCGTTCTAGGCACTATTCAAATCCTGTTTACGCTGGATTACAGCCTGGCCCAATTTGCCTCCATTTATCTCATCATCTGGCTGCTGGCGGTGTGCAGCGTGGCCCTGGGCATCTTTGTTTCCAATTTTGCCCGCAACGAGGGTCAGGCCGTGCCTTTTATTCCGCTGATGATCCTGCCCTCGGCTTTCCTGTCGGGCATTCTCATCCCGGTGGACCAGTTGGCGGCGTGGGCGCAGTGGCTGAGCTTCCTCACGCCCCTGTTTTACGCCAACGAGTCGCTGCTGACCTTGATTGAACCGGGCGGCGTCATGGCCAGTAATCGGGCGGCGGTCGTAGGATTGGCGGGCTATGGCGCGGCGATTCTGTTGCTTTCTAATCTCACGCTGCGTGAGCTGGAATAGCCGGGGTGACTTGCTTCTGCCGCTGTGAGAGCGTTTCCGGCCCATAGGGGCGAGCAATGAGGAGCCAGCTCGAGGCGTAAGCCAGCCAAAAATAGAACTAGAGAACGCGCCATTGTTTGCCAATCATTTTCACTCCTGAATTTTGAGGCCGATGTCAATGGACGGTAATCAGTTTTCAATGGCCCATTCCCGCTTTTTATTCATGTATCGCATCGCTAAGAACAAGCTCCTTGAAATTTACCATGATCTGGATGAAATCGCGCGGTTTTTCAAAGTGAAAGCCGTGACCAGAATCTACCCGCAAGAATTGAACGTCCTTGATCAGCGACCTGGCTCGCTCTGCGTCCTGGTCGTCCATAGCGGCCATCAGGACGCCGTCCGCGTCGTAGCTCCAGTTGGTGTGAATCAGAACCGCCGGGACGTTTATCTGAGCCAAGGCGTCGGCATGGTCAAAGCCCTCATCCCATGAGCCGTCATAAAATGCCTGGCCGAAGCGCGGGTCGTAACTGTTCAATCCGCGAAAAATCTCGTTCATGACGGGCGGCAGGTAGAAAATCTTCACCGGCTCGTGGGGGCGCCTGGCCCGGTACGCCAACACGCTTTGGGTAATGACTGGCTGAAGGTCGCCGAAGAGCGTGAAGAATTTGCCATGCGTCACATTGTAGGCGACAAAGTCCTCCTCCCCGCTAGTCAGGAAAGCGTGGGCCGAGGTTGCCAGGTCAACGTAATTCCAGCTCTTTTCGGCACGCGGCAGAAGGGTTGTGAATAAGGGCGGGTCTTCCAGAATCACGCCCAAGACCAGGTCTGGCGCGTTGGCGGCCAGCCAGACGGCCAAAAGGCCGCCCGATGAGTGGCCTGACACGACGGCCGGCTGGCCGATAACCTCATCGATAAACTGGGCGAAATCAGCGCCCATGGCCGCAGCCGTATATTTCTCAGGCACTTGGGCCGAACGGCCGTGACCGTAACAATCCACCGCAAAGACGTGATAATGAGCCGCGAGACCGGGCAGCGCCCTGGCGTAGTTCTGCCAATCAACGACCTGCCCATGAATGAGCAAAAGAGGCGGCCCATTGTCGGGACCTTCGCTGTAGTTTAAGACGATGCCATTAAGCGTAACCTGTTTTTCCACAAAACCCGCCCGCCGCACGGCCGCCATGTTCCGCTCAAAGTAAGTCAGGTTGTTGATGATGTAACCGCCAGCGGCTAACCCAACTGTCGCCAGCGCGCCGCCAAAAATCCATAGGGCTGTGGAAACCTTCTTGTTCATCGCTTCTCCTTATCTATTGTCAGTCTGAGTTCTATCACGTCCCCATCTCCTCTAGCAGCCGCACGGCCGTTAACCGACCCGATACCAACGCCGTCGGCACGCCGGTGCCGGGATGAGTGCTGGCTCCGGTAAAGTAAAGGTTGCGGTAATGGGCGTCGCGGTTGCGCGGACGCAGATAGCCAAGCTGGGTCAAATTGTGGCCCAGGCCATGCGTAGCGCCTTTGACCAGGTTATACCGCTTGCGCCAGGAAAGGGGGGTGTAATTGACTTCAAATTTCAGATGATCGGCCAGATCGTGAACGCCTAAAGCGGCCAGCCGCTTAAAAATCGCCTGCCGCGCCTCATCCCGGATGCGTCGCCAATCTTGTTCGCCCCTTGCATCCAGATGGCCCACGGGCGCGATGGCGATCAAGGTGTCCTGGCCGGGTGGGGCCATGGCCGCGTCCAGCCGCGCCGGGGCGTGGATGTAAAGGCTGGGATTGTCCGGCAGGGCCAGGTCGTCAATGATGCTGTCAAAGTTGGCCCGGTAATCGTCGGCCAGGAAGAGAGTGTGCGGCGGCAACTCCGGGTACGCTTTGTCCACGCCCCAGAAGAAGCTGATGGTCGAGCAGGAATACCGCTTGCGGGCCAGTTTGCCGGCCGTGCCGTTGGGCGGCAGCAGGTTTTGGTAGACGTAGGGCAAGTCGGCGTTAGCGACAACGGCGTCGGCCGCCAGAAAACGGCCGTTCGCCAACACCACCCCCGTCGCCTTAGAGCCATTGACGCTGATTTGGGTGACGGCCGCCTGGTAGCGCATTTCCACCCCCGCCGCCCGCGCCGTCTCCGCCAATAGTTCAACGATCCGGTACATGCCGCCCTGGGGATACCAGACGCCATGAGCCAGTTCCGTATAAGGCATCATGGAAAAGGTGGCCGGGGCTTCAAAGGGGCTTAAGCCCATGTAGACGTCCTGAAAGGTAAACGCCGCTTTCAGACGGGGATGGTCAAAGTAGCGGGCCATGTTGTCGTAATGTTTGACCAGCGGCTTGAGTTGATACAACAGGGGCAGGTTGCCCAGGGAGAAAAAGTCGGTCGCCCGGCGAAAGTCCCGGTTGACCAACCGCGCCATCGCCAGATGATAATGGCGGTGTCCCTCTTCCAGATAACGGAGAAAGCCTTGAAAGCCGCCGGGTTCAATCCGCTCCAACTGCTCTTCCATCCGTTTCAGGTCAGAGGTGAGCGTCAGGCGGCTGACGTCGTCGAAAATGAGGTGGTAGGTGGGGTCTACCCGCTGCAAGACGATCTCGTCGCGCAGGGAGACGCCCAGGGCGGCGAACTCCGCTTCGTAGACCAGGGGCATGACGAGCAGCGTGGGGCCGGTGTCGAAAGAATGACCTTCTTTCTCGAAGCGATCAAAACGGCCGCCGGGACGGCCGTTCTTCTCCACCACCGTCACCCGCAGCCCTTGCCGCGCCAGGTGAATGGCCGCCGCCAGCCCGCCAATGCCCGCGCCAATGACAATGACTGTTTTAGCGTTCATCGGGACGCCTCCCAAGCCGGCATGTTGGGCGTCGTTTGGCGTTTAGGCAGCGACGAGGCGGCGGCCTGGCTCAAGGCGCTCAGGAGCAGCTTCAAAGCGGCTCGTTTGCTTTTGCGTTCGGGATAAGCGGCCCGCAGCCGGTAGCCTTCTTTTTCGATCAGGTCCAACACCAGTTCAAAACGGCCGATATAAGCATAACCGGCCAAGCGGCATCGGCCGTTTTCCACCCGCGCCAGGTAGTCTCGGCCAGCGGCGAAACAACGACGCGCCGTCTCAGCCTGTTCCTCTACCCAGGCGCGATAAGCCTCATGCTGGACGTCGGTGGCAGCTATACCATTCTTTTCCAGGAACTCGCTGGGGACGTTGTAGTAGCCGACGGCCGTATCTTCCAGCGCGTCGCGCAGCATGTGGGTGATGTGCGCCCCCGTCACAGCCAGATAGCGGCTTTCGTCCTGGGGCGCAGCCTGACCGTGACCGATGAAATAATGGAGCGCTTCGGTAACGGCCGTGGCCAGCGCCCGCGTATACTCGTTCAGTTCCGCCTGGGAAATGAGCCGCCCCTGCCGTTCGGCGTCAAAAACCATGACCGCCATCATCTCACTGAGATAGATGTATAGACCGCTGTTCTCGGCCGAATGGGCCTGGATCAGATCGGCAACCAGCCGTTCTTCGGGCGCCTGGTCAATCGGCCGGTCGCCCCGGTAACAGCGGGTGATAATTTCCTGCTGCCGGGCCAGAAAGGCGAGCCGTTCGGCCTGAACCAACGCCCCTTGGTCCACCACGTCATCTACCCAGCGGAAGTAGGCGTAGGCGCGGTAGGCATCGGCCGTTAGTGAGCGGTCGGCCAGGTAGCGGATGGTGTAGAAGGTCTGGCGGCTGGCCTGGCGCGTGATGGCTGCCGCCAGCGCCGCCGAGGAAGGATAGCTGTACTCACGAATAGCCTCCGGCGCGGCTTGCCGAGCGAGGGCCAATGGATAAGAAGGAAAGGAAAACTGGAACATCCTGTATGCCTCCAACGTATTTGAGGGATATAAAGCACAGCGATTGTGTAATCTTTCACAAACCTGCAATGCTATACGTTGACCGGCAATTTTAGTTGTGAAACGGCGCCAACCTGATCAGGCTCAAGTTGGCAGGCATCGCCGAAAAGCCAGCGATATCTAAGCGCTGATCGCAATCAGGATTGCGGTCAGCAGCATGACTACGTTTACCGGGGCCCAGAGCAGCCTCTCCCCTCGACTCGGCGTGGTCAGATTGGCAATGGAGCCTAACACAAAGAAACCGGCCACAAACCAGATGGCGACGCGGCTAAACGAGTGAAACTTTCCAGCGCCAGACCCGACCGCGCCAGCGCAACGGCCGCAAAAAGCAGCAATATCAACAGTTGGGCCAGCGCGGCCAGGCGCATCTTGGGCGGCAATTTGCCGCGAAAGCGGCCGCCGACGGTGTATTCGCCCCAGGGCGCTCCGAGCGCCAGGGCCAGTTGAAAGAGGATAACAACGGCCGTTAAAGCAAGAAAGATGGTCGCAGGGATGTTCATAAACATCCTTCAAGAACTACTCTTTCTTGGGGCCGATCTGCATCTGAACCCCTTTGTTGCCGCCCAGGGACATTGAAAGCCCCAAGACAAAGCCGAAGTTGTACCATTTGCCATTGTTATGGGTCTCGTACACGCCGATGTCTTCCTTAAACAGCGACAGCAAAAAGGCAATCGGCGCAATCAGGCCATGCCACATTCCGCGCCAGAACCCGGAGATTTCGCCCTTTTCGTTGGCTGTATTTTCCAGCGCATTCTTGCCGGCGACGGTAAATTTTTCCTTCATCTTTTCTGTCATCAAACACCTCTCATTGGGTTATATGTTCTATCCTGGCGTCATGACGACGGCCGTTAATCAATACGCGCCGCTTCAGGGATAGTTTCACAACCAATAGCCGCTAACAAACAGAATTCCCAGGTTAATGAGCAGACCTACTCCACCTTGGTCGGGCAGTTCGCGGAATTTGCCGTCCCAGAGCAGCAGGTAAATCAACACGGAAAACCCGGCCGCACCCAAAGTCACGGCTCGCGCCCACCCCGCTCCAAAGAAAAGGCCCAGCCCGGCGGCCAGGAATGCGAACGCCGCCATTGTCAGGGAAACGGCCGTTAGCCAGCGGACAGCCGGGTCGCCCAGCAGCCGCGAGAACAGCCATGAACCATCCGGCCAGACCAGACCGGGGCGCAGTTCAAAGAAGCGCAGCGCCTGTCCCACGTAAAGCAGATGCACCAGTGCGTGCAGGATGAGAAAGATACCGAAGACAATGGTCACGAGAGAAACTCCTTACCGTTTCTGGCGACGCCCGAAAGCGCAGACAAGATCGGCAGGCCCAGGTCGAAAACGAGAAACAACAGGCCGCCAACCGAAAGCATAGCCGCCCCAAAGAAATGTCCTAGCAGCCAACTGCCCGGCAGCCAGAGCGCCATCACGACCAGCGGCCAGGGCCAGAGCGCGGCCAGGAATGGCAGGCGGGGACGCGCAGACGAACGTCCCAGGCCGCGACTGGCGATGGCCGCAATCAGCCCGATGAAAACCGGCACGAAGCCGCCGCCGACCAGCAGCGCCAACAGGGAGAGCATTCCCAGGACAAGCCCGCCGCGCTTGCGCCCTACAAAAGCCGTCGCCCAAATGGCTATCACTAACCCGACCAACACGGCCGTTACCCCTGTCACAAACAGGTTGGGAATCAGCGTCATGGCCGGAAAGCAGGCGTGCCAGACCGCCTCCGGCTGGCAGGGCGGCCCGATGGCGCTGAACATCAGGCCATTGGGAACGCGGCTGCCCTGCAAAATCGCAAAAATACCGTGCTGGATGGCTATCAGTCCGGCGTAGACGCCGAGGAAGGCCGTCGTAATGCGCAAAGCACAATTCCCTGGAAGGCGTGGTAGCAGCATGCCAACCCGTTCCCGATAAGCGGCATAGGTTGCACCAAACAGCTTTTCCAGGATGTACTTTTCCTCAATTAGCGCTTGTGCATAAATCATCCCAACGATGATGGGCGTGGAGGCAAGCGCATACCACGCGCCCCAGGCCAGGAACCAGCCTAACAGCATGATCAGCCCGGCCGTGTATTGCGGATGTCGTACCCAGGCATACGGGCCGTTCTGCACCAGCTTGTCCACTTCGGCCAGCGTTGTGGTCGTGCCTTTCCGGCGCAGGTAAATTGCCGGATAGGCCCGCCCCAGCAAGCCCAGGACAAGCAGCGGCAATCCCAGCCCGAATTGGGTAACTGGGCTGTGGAAGAAGGGCTGCTCGAAAAGAACCAGCGTAAAGGCGAGGAATCCAAGCATGGCCCCGGCCACGACCAGGGCTTTACGGACTGCTTCACTGCCCAACTTGCCCAACCTGGTCAGGAGAAACGAGAACGCAATAAATGCCAGCGCAGCAGCAGGAAACAGCCACCAGATTGCCGGAAAAGGTATCAAGTCGCAGCCCTCATGTTCGGGTTTGAAGCGCCGAGAAAGTTCACGATTTCCCTGGCAGCAACGGCCGCTCCGTCCACTTTATCCTGGAACGCTTTCAGGCGCAGCATATTCTGGCGCAGGCTGGCGTCGCTCAACAGGCGCTCCAGGGCGCGGCCCAGCGAGCGGCGGTCGAGGTCCCACTTGGACAGCATCAGCCCCGCCCCCTGGCGTGTGACCAGCGAGAGGTTGCCCGTCTGTTCCAGGTGCATGGGCACGCCCACCAGCGGCGTCCCGGAATGGACGGCCGTTTGCACCGTCCCGGCCCCGCCGTGGGTGATGGCGATGTCGGCCAGCGGGTTGACCAGGTGCGCCGGCACGTGCGGGGTCAGCAGGACGCGCCCCGAATCGTTCCCTTCCCGCCCTGGCAAAACCGTGGTGGTGGCGATAACGGATTGAATCTCCAGGTTCTCGGCAATCTCAATGATGTTCGCCAATACCCGCGGCGAGCCGGAGACGCCCATGGCACAGTACAGCTTGGGGCGCGACGTGTCAAAATGGGCGCGAATGGATTCGGGCACATCCCCCGACAGCCGGGCAAAGCACGGGCCGCCGTAGCGATAGACTGGCGGCCGGCGGAAAAAATGCGGATGTCTGGGCTGGTAGCTGTGCAATTCGTCGGGTAGGATGCCCAGGATTTCGGGGGCGTCCATCACCAGGGTCAAGTCGCCGGCCATCAGGTCAAGTGTGCTTTTCCACTGCGGTAGTCCCAGCGATTGCGCCATGCGGTTAAAGGGCGCCAGCCAGATTTTGGCCCGCGGCAGCCACCAGTTGACCAGCCAGTTCAAGGGCAGATGTCGCGCCGCGCCGAATAGAGACGGCTGAAAGACGCCCATCTTGCGGTCGAAAAAGGGAGCGGTAAACGGGCCGGGCTGTTGGACGAGAATGGGAATCCCCGCCAGCAGCGCGGAGAGATACGAGGGCAGGTTCCAGCCAATTAAGACGGCGTCGGCGCGCGCCTGGCGAAAGGCGTCGGCTTCGGCGGGGACGTAGGCTTGCAGTTCTTCATAGGTGAAGAAGCTGTCCCGGAAGGGGTTGCCCTTGTCGCCCCGGTTAAAAGCCATGTAGTCGGCGGCCCGCTGCGGCGACATATGCGGTGCGACGGCCGTAACCTCAAACCCCGCCTCTCGCGCCACATATTCGTACCCGCCGCCATGACTGAAAAAGAGTACCTCCTGCCCCAATCCGCGCAGGGCCAGGCCTATCTCCACCAGGCGCGAGACTTCGGAGAGATAGTAGAAATGCGGGAAGCAGATGATTTTCATAGAGACGCCTCCAAGTCAGGCGAGACCAGCGATACGCGCCGCCGAAACGAAAAAGCCGGCCAGGATAGACAATTATTCCAAACGATACAACTGTCTGACCGAAGGCCACAGGGCAAAGCCGAGCAGCGCCAACCCGTTGACGACCATGATGTACTGAATCCCGGCGCTAAAGCCAATCAACGCTGCCTGCGCCGCCAGCCAGACGAGCAGGAGTAGTCCCAGGGCAAGCGTTCCCATCCAGGCCCAGTAACGGCCGTTCCAGCGGCTAAGCCGATCAGCCCAGGGCCAGCGCGGGCGGGCCAGCAGACCAAACGCCAGAACGAGCGGAACCACTCCCATCACGAAAAGCAGGAAAAGTCCCGGCAGGACGAAATCCGGCACGGGCAGCAACGGCAGAGTCGTATCCACGCCCATCGAGGCCCCGGAGGGGTCAAGCAACATGGCACCGCCGCCGTACAGCCCGCCAAGGGCCAGAAAAACCAGCCAAAGCAACAAAATCAAGAGGGGAAGAGGTCGTTTCATGGTTTCTCCAATAGATAAGATTATCTCGCTAGCAGCGTTAGCAGGGATGGCGCGAGATAACCGTAAAAACGGCAACCAGGGTAACGGTCAGCCAGAGCAGGGTGGGAGAATACTGGCTTCTCATACTCAAAACCACATCGGCGCGTACCAGACAACCAACCAGCCGATTCCCGCACCGCGATATGGTCAGCGATATCGACAAAAATCGCCTTCACAACAGAACCTATGTCAGTAAGATGATACCGCCATTGAATCCGACTGACCAGGCGGGTCTAGCCATTATTGAGGGGGTACAAAGCCCAGGCAATCAAGGCAGGCGCGCCCTCAATGGTAATGGCCCGGGTTGCCAGGAAGTGGGGGAAGGAGCGAGTTCATCGCCTGGCATGGAACGCTGGACTTCGTCTTTGGTTGCCCCAAGGGTTAACTGATAGGGGCGCGGGATGGGCTGCGGTCCGACGCCCAGTTGGGCGACCTTGTTGCCCCAGATAACTGCTGGCAGGAAAGAGCATGGAGGGCAAACCGGTCATCATGACGCGGCCATTGGTAGATCTGACCAATCCGCTGGCTCAAATCTTCGTCGGGTGTCATTGGCGCAAAGCCTATCCCCTCGGCTACTGTCTTTTTTGGGGCCAACTGCCGCCGTTCGCTTCTGACCGTCAGGTAAATGACAGTCGCAAACAAACCTAACAGCCCAAGCAGGAGCAAAGCGGAAATTGTCTGACTCATACTCAAGGTCTATCTCGTTTTATCATCCAGGCCAGCGCCCGCTGGATCATGGCGTCCCAATAAGCCCAGGTGTGTTCCCCAGGCCCTTCCTCGTATGTCAGGTCAAAGGGCAAATCGCGCAAAAAGCCGCGGAAGCTCAGGTTGTTCTGGTAAAGAAAATCTTCTGTGCCGCAGCATTGGTAGAGGCGCGGCTTTGTTGCGGATTGGGCGGCGCGATGGGCCAGCGTGCGCAAATCGCGCTCGCTATCAGCCACCTGGCGCAGGTCCGCGCCAAAAACGTTGCGCATGCCCGCCAGCCACGCCTCATCCCGGTCCGGCCCATCTTCGGCTACCACGTAGCGAATATCCAGCGCGCCGGACAGGCTGGCGGCGGCGGCAAAACGTTCCGGGTGGGCCAGCGCCAACTTAAACGCGCCGTAACCGCCCATGGAGAGACCAGCGACGAAGGTGTCCTCGCGGGCGGGCGAAAGGGGCAAGATGCGCCCCACCAGCGCCGGTAGTTCCGCGCTGACAAAGGTCCAGTAACGGCCGCCGTGCGCCATGTCGGTGTAAAAGCTGAGGTGTACGTCCGGCATCACGACGGCCAGGTTCAGCCCTTCGACGTAGCGCTCAATGGAAGTCCAGCGCTGCCAGGCGGTGTGGTCGTCAGAGTGGCCGTGCAGCAGGTAGAGGGTGCGGTAGCGGGGCCGCGCCGTCTCGCCAGAGGGGGGCTGGGGCAGCAAAACGCACAGCCGCGTGGTTAGACCCAACACTGCGGAGAAAAAACTGAGTTCATTCAGGATCATCGTTGCCCCTCAAAATATTGTAAGAAGGGAATGTCCAGCTCCGGCTGCGCGCCGCCAGACTCGGCGGCGGCGTTGGCGGCCGTCATGACGAAGATACCGGCGGTCAACGTGCAGCAGCCCCTGACCTGGTAGGCACAGGCCAACCAGTGGCAAATCTCGACCAGGGTGATGAGCCGGCCGGGCGGCGCCTGCCGCATCAGGGCCGCCACCTCGCGCGGATTGACCAACACAACGGGATCGCCAACAGCAACACCCATTTTGCGCAGGGCGTTGTAGCAGGGAAATCGTTCTTCCAAGGGGATAATCTTGGGCAGGCCGTCCTTGTCGGCCAGTTTCTCCAGCCAGGTTTTCGGTTTGTACGCCATTCAACCGCTCCTTGTCGGCCGGGTGTGGCGCTCAATGACCGCGCGGCGCGGCCGCCCACTCTTGCGTCCGGTCGCGGTCATGGCGACAAACTTGAACCTTCGTCGCTGTTTTTGACGCCAATGGAAACTATGCGCCATTTGCGCGGCCGGGCGAAAGTGACAAACGTCAGCCAGTTATCAGCGGATTATCCAATGATGGAGCGACACCCCTCTGCCAGCAGCAAAAGAAGCAGCGATTGGAAACCAAACGGCAGGCATGTCTGGCGCAGGGAACGGCCGTTTTTCCAGGTGGGCGACAGGGTAAGAACGGTCGTAAGTAGGCAGGTCAAGACTGTGAGGCGTTTGGCCCGGCTACGGGAAACGGGCCATTGGGAGTATGAGATGGGCGTGCTGCTCTATGCCCTCCTGCTAGACAGCACGGCGCGTCTTTGAGGAGGTAGCCGACCGCCCCGGCATCAAGGGCACGCAAAATGTCGGCGTCACTGTCAGGCAGTTTACGGATCCCCCTTACCTGTCAGCAGCCGGAGAAACCGTTCCCGCCCCCGCTGGATATCCAACTGACGCAGCCGCCAGGTACCAACAATGCCATAAGGAATAAACAAAACGAACATGACGTAGACCGTACCGGTAAGCAGGCTGGCTGCCTCACCGATATAACGGCGCAGACCAAAATCAAGCAGGCGGAAGATAAAGGCACCAACTATGGCCCCGCTCAGTGTACCGATCCCGCCAATCAGTACAATCAGGAGCGCCGTGACCGTATAGATAAGGCTGGCCGTATTGGGACTGACGATTGGCTGGTAAATGGTGTGCAGCGTACCGGCTAAGGCGGCCGTGATCGAAGAAAGCAGCAGCGCGGCAAATTTGAAGGTAAACGTATTGTAGCCAAGCATTTTGGCCCGGTCTTCATTTTCACGAATGGCCGTACATACCCGGCCTGTCGGCGAACTGACGAATCGCTGGTAAAGCAGGTAGAAGAAAATGAGCGTGCCCAATGATATGAAGTATAGCCGCAGCCGCTGCGTAACGGGGCTGATAAAATCAGGCACAACCACGCCCTGCAAGCCTACGTCCGCACCCGTGTACATACCAAATTCGGCCGACTGAATGACAATGTGAAACACGCTGGCCATGCCTAATGTGACCAGGGCAAAGGTCAGACCCTTGACGCGCGGCAAGACTACGCCAAACAAGATTGCCTGCGCCAGAGCCGCCAGCAGCACCAGTAACAATGTTTCGCCCAAACCGAGGCCAAAGCTTTTGATGGCGATGCCGCTGGTATAGGCGCCAACGGCAAAGAACATGCTATGGCCAAAGGACAAAAGGCCCGTCACGCCAAAGATCAGGTCATAGCTGAGGCCAAAGAGGGCTAAGATAAAAATCTCAATGACCAATCCTTGCAGGAATCTACTCAGGCCGCTCTGGTTGGCCCAGACGGCTGCGGGTGACGCGCCGTCGTACAGCCCGACGACAAAGGGGAATAGAATCAGAACAAGCAGGGCAAACAGCGACCCTCGATGTTGCTGGAGGAATGACTTTGCCATACGAATTTAGTCCTTTTTGCCCAACAGCCCATTGGGCAGGATTAGCAAGATAATTACCATGAGCAAAATCGTTGAAGCGGGCACAATCGGCGGCGATGGTTTGAAGACGATTTCCGTGAATGGAATCGGAATGCCGATCTGCCCGTACCTGATAATAAATTGCTGCGTCAGTCCTACCAGGAGTGAGCCAAGCGCGGCACCGGGATAACTGGTCAGGCCGCCAATGGCCAGGGCAATCAGGGCATTGAGCAGAAAGCTCTCGCCCATGTGGTTGGAGAGGCCAATCGAAGGTGCAGCCAGGACACCGCCCAACGCCGCCAGCCCTACGCCCAGGGCAAAAACCTGGGTGAAAACGCGTTGTACGTTGATGCCCAGGGCTTCGACCATTTCCCGGTCTTGCACCCCGGCGCGAATGATCATGCCCAGCCGCGACCGTTTCAGCAGAATCCAGACTGCCAGCAGCACCACGATTCCCACCAGAGGGATGAAAATCTCGTTATAGGTACGCACTCGTCCCCCCATGATCAGGATAGTGGAGCAGTTGTACTCCCACCAGTCGGCAAAACTCGTCGCCGGACAGCCTGGTCCCGTCCCGGCAAAGAGCGCGGGTCGGGGCATGGTAAATTCCGGGCGGCCCCAGATAATATGCACCAGCTCGATACCAACCACGCTCAAACCGAGCGTCAGCATGATCTGGTACAGTGGCCGGACGTAAAGCGGCCGAATAACGGTGATCTCCATCACTGTCCCCAATAAACCACCGCTGCCAATGGCGACAATGATGGCTAGTAAGAACATCCAATTGCTATTCAGGCCGGCCAGGAAGTTGGTCAGACCATCATTGAAAATCAGGAATAGCAGCCCCAGCAAAACGGCCGTGCCAAAACCAACAAAACTACGCCAGGTCAGCCGGGGAACGGCCGTTTTCGGCGTTCCCAGCAGCGACAAACCAAACGCACCCAGCAGGCTCGCCAGCAGCAACCCCACAACCGCCAACCAGGCAGAGATGTCGGTAAAAGGGAGCGGGGGTGGAATAACATTCTGACCTTGTCCGGCGTTGTAGGCAATTGCCACCGGGCTAAGGGAGTAATTATCCACGCTCCAGGTCATAATCGGATAACGAGGCAAGATGGTTAGTAAGAGGAGTCCGGAAATGGCGATACCGCCCCAGGCAAAAGCTCGCCGCCAGCGCCCGGTTAGCAGGCTGTGGTTGGCTACGTTAAGCCACACGTCGCCCAGCAAGAACGCGCTCATGATCAAAGCCAGCGGCGTTAACAAGTCTATAAACGTATCCGGACGCACGTAAACGGTCCAGCCAATGTAAGCTCCCAGCATAAACAGCGTACCGTGGGCCAGATTCAACACGTGCAGCAGCCCCAAAATAAGCGAGAAACCGGAGGCTACCAGAAAGGTCAGCGAACCGACTGCCAGCCCGCGCAAAAGCGTAATAACAAAGTCTCTGCTTTCCATGCCTTGCGCCGCGCCCAGCAGCAGAGTGACAAAGACGCCAAGCGTCAGGTAAAGAATAAGATTTTTGCGGATTAGGAGTTGAAATCGAGTCATCTGATTTTCCCTGCCGCGAGCAATATTGCCCTGCGTTATGCCGCTCCCAGGTAGCGGTGAATAGTGGCTTTATCGTTGACCAGGTCCGCCATTCTGCCGCTTCGCACCGAACGGCCTTCCTCAATGATCACGTATGATTCCGCCAGTTGACTGGCGACCAGAAAATTCTGCTCGACAAGCACGATGGTGGTGTTTTGTGATAGCTGACGAATAGTAGCTATCATGCTTTCAATGATGACCGGGGCCAACCCTTCCGATGGTTCGTCAATTAACAAAAGAAAATTGTCAGCGACCAAAGCGCGGGCAATAGCCAACATCTGCTGCTGTCCGCCGGAAAGACTCGACCCCGAAAGTGTTATCTGTCGTTTCAAGTCGGGAAAAAGGTTAAAGATCATCTCCTGTTTGCGGGCATAATCTCCCTTTTTGCGTTCGGCAATTTTCAGGTTTTCTTCCACGCTCAAACTCTGAAAGATAGCGCGATGTTCCGGGACAAATCCGATGCCCATGGCCGCAATATCAAAGGAGCGCATACCATTGATCTCTCGCCCATTCAGGATGATTTTGCCGGACCGCGGCGGCGTCAAGCCCAGAATCGTCTTGAGCGTGGTTGTCTTGCCCGCACCGTTGCGCCCCAGCAGTGCTGTCACCGTGCCGCGTGGCACACTCACGCTGACACCCTGTAAGATATGATATTGCCCGATGAAGGTGTGGACGTCTTGTAGTTCAAGGAGATAGTCCATTATTGCTCCTCAAATTGATACAAACCACCCAGATAGGCTGTTTGCACTTCGCTATTGGCCGTAATCTCGGCGGGGGAACCCTGAGCCAGCGCTCGCCCCTGGTGCATAACGGTGATGGTGTCAGATACGCTCATCACCACGTGCATGTTATGCTCAACGAGTAGGACGGTCTTGTTCCCTGCTGTCTGAATTTCCTGAATGAGGGCAATTAACTCAGGGACCTGTTCAGCGGCCATACCGGCCGTTGGTTCATCAAGCAGCAGGACTTCCGGATCAGGCGCCAGAATCATGCCCAGCTCCAACTTGCGCTGGTCGCCATGGGGCAGCGTACGAGCCAGCGTGTAGGCCCGCTCTTTGAGGCCGACTCGTTCCGCCACTTCCCAGGCGCGCTGCTCATACTGCTTGAAATAGGCGCTGGCACGCCAGAACTTGAAATTATCCCGGCCCATGGCCTGCGCCGCCAGACGTATATTCTCGAACACGGTCAAATTGGGGAATATATTGGTGATCTGAAAAGAGCGACCGATTCCCGAATGGATAGTGCGGTGGATAGGCTGGTGGGTGATATCCTGGCCTTTGAAAATGACCTGCCCGTAGGTCGGCCGAACATTGCCCGACAGCAGGTTGAAAAAGGTCGTTTTGCCGGCCCCATTGGGACCGATGATGGCGTGGAGCGAGTTGGCATGAATTTGTAGGCTGACGTCGTTTACAGCCACCAGACCGCCAAACTCCTTACGCAAGTCGATGGTCTCAAGAATTATTTCTGTATCCATAACGGTAATTGGCGTTCCTGGTGAATGGTAGTTGGCAATCGGTCATGAATGACCAATTGCCAACTACCGGGTCACGAGCAGCTACCTGTTTGTAACCATACAGTTCACTGAAGACCTGCGAGGTTTTGGTACTCGTTTATTGCCTACACTCGCGGCGTAAACCTCGCAGGTCTGTATAGTTATGCTTATTTTGCCTGCTTATTGTCCGGTAAGAGAGCCATGAGGTAGGTCGCCGCAGCGGTCTCTCATTGCTGCGGGAAGCAAGCAGGGCGGTTCCGGCCGTGTCGTCCTGACGTATTCAAAGAACCTGGCGTCCGGGTCACTTACGTTGAGCAGGGTGACGATATACATATCCTGAATAGCCACATGGTCCTCAGGACGGATGTAGATTGTGCCTTTCGGTCCTTCAAAGGTTAAGCCCTCAAAAGCCGCCAGCAAAGCATCAGAATCAGCATTGCCGTCAGTGACTTTCAACCCTTCTACCAGCATCAGGGCGGCGTTAAAACCATCGGCGTCAAACAGATCAGGATAGACGTCATAGCGGGCTTTCGTTTGCTCAACCATCCAGTCATTGATGGGATTATCCGGGACGGTATAGTGGTAAAGGATACCGCTGGTGGAGCCAATGGCGTTAGAGAAAAAGGCCGGCAAGGCCACGTTATCGACAAAGGAAGCACCGAGGGCCATTTCATCGGTCACACCAATATCGACGGCCGCTTGCATCATGGCAATGAAACCACCGCCAGCCCAGGTCACGATCCAGGAGTCGGCACCAGAGTTGACGATTTGCTCCATATACGGGATAAAGTCGGTCGTGTCAATAGGGGCGAAAATGTCATCCGTTACAAATGTGCCACCGCTCAAGGTGCAGGCGTCACGGAAAGCGGCCGCGCCGCCGTAACCAAAGCTGTAATCGGGAGCGATTTGAACGAAGGTGTCGTGGACGGTGGGCAGGTACTCACACAGGTTAATGGCGTCCTGGTAGTTGTTGCGGCTGGTACGGAAGGTGTATTCGTTGAAGTCAATACCGGTGATGTCGTTGGCTGCCGCTGGCGCTACAATCAGGGGGACTCGGTTCTGGCTGGCAACGCCTTGCAGGGTGGCCGTGGCCCCTGATGAGACGGTACCGACCATAACGTTGACTCCCTGCACTTCGACTAACTCGCGGGCAATTTCGGCCGTTGTTTCCGGTACGCCCTGGTCATCTCGCACCAAGACCTGAATCTCGCAATCATCTACCTGGAAGGTGTTTTGCTGCGTAGCCGCAAAGCTATAGACCTCGCCGGCCGAGCCAGGCGCGCCGGCCATGTACTCCATACCAAGCATAAACGAGCGCAAAATGTGGGCACCGTAAATAGCCAGCGGACCGGTGGCGTCGGTGATCAGACCAACCTTGACCGGTTCGGCACAGCTCAGGCCAACGGGTGCGGCTTCATCTACCGGTTCCGGTTCGTCCACTGGTTCGGCCGGAACAGGCGTAGGATCGGGTGCTACGGTGGGGTCAGGCGTTGCTGGAGCAGTGCAGGCCATAACAGCCAGGGCCACAACAAGCAAGGCGACCAAGAGAAAAACAACTGAATTTCGACGTTTTAACATTTTTTATCCTCCTCAACAGGTTCAGATTTTGGTTTACCGATTACGAATTGGGTAGTTCCAGCTGTTGTCACATAACTTCCTCCTTCCAAAACAAGGCGGTGGACGCAGGATAAAAGAGTTCGCTTCGTCCTCCGTCATCGGTCATTCGTCAACAGGTTGTCCAGTTAACTTGGACCCTGCCTAATATGCTCATGAAAAACCTGGTTGAATTCTTCCGGTTTTTCGATGAAGGGCACGTGCCCGGTGTCGGCGATGACCAGTTCCCGGTAGCTGCCGCCCGCGTTGGCATATTTTTCCAGCACGGCGCGGGTCTGACCCAGCATAGGCTGGGGCGGAAAGACCTCCGCGCCCGGCCAGCCGGGAATCAAGCCCATCATGCCCAGGACACCGGGATCCGCAGCAGCGCTGTCCGAGACAACCAGATCATGGCTGCCGCGCACCCACAGCACGTTCGTTTTTGGTTCGGCGGCCACGATTTGAGCCACAGCAACGGCGTATTTGGGGGAGGTGGCATTGGTCGCCCCCCATTTTCCCGGAGCCATAAATGGCCAGTTGGCCGATTGCTCGGCATCACCCGGCACATCTTGCTCGCCGATATGGGTACTGTTCAGCGAATCTACCAGGGCGTCCTCACGCACCGGGATGAAGGGGGGCTTAACCAGCAGGGCGCGAATGGCCGACCGGGGGGAGAAGGGGCTGTCCAGGCTGCGGTCGCCCTCGACCATGCGCCGCACCAGTTCGGGGTTGGACAGACCGCCGCCTGAACCGGCAAAGTCGGGATAGCAGGGCGTCCCGTCGGCGTCTTTGGTGCCGCCGAAGCCGTAGGGCGAACCGGGATTGACCAATGTGGCCGACAGGAAACGCTCTGGGTAGTCGGCCAGCATCCGCCAGACAACCATGCCGCCCAGAGAATTACCGATAATGTGGGCCTTTTCCAGGCCAAGGTGGTCCAGAAGGGCTACAGCGTCATCAGCCAGATCGCCCATGCCCCTGGTGGCGTCAATCTTTTTGTCTATTTCCGCCGCGCCGAAGCCGCGCTGATCGGGGGCGACACCCCGGTAGCCGGGCGGCAGGCCAACCAACGCCTCCTCCCACCAGGTGGCTGAAGAAACGTTGCCGTGCAAGAACAGTACGGGAATGCCGTCCTCCGGGCCGCTGAACAGGACGCGGCTGGTCAGGCGCGGCGTGGTAATCGTTTGGGCGGTAATCCCGTCCATTGTGGGAATAGTCATGTGAACCTCCTGGGTGACTGGTAATTGGTAATTGGTAATTGCCAATTAACAATTGCTAACTACCAATTGCCAATTACTTGATGTAACGCTCCTTGAGCTTAATCTTCTCAACTTTGCCGTAGGCCGTATAGGGCAGGTTGGCGGCCAGGATGAATTCTTTGGGAATTTTATAGCGGGCGAGTTTGCCCTGGCAGTGCGTCCGCAGCTCTTCTTCGCTGGTCTGACATCCGACTTCTAAGACGACAACCATCAGGCCGACTTCGCCCCACACCTGGTCTGGCTTGCCAATGAGGGCGGCGTCTTTAACGGCCGGATGCTCGCGCACCACCGCTTCGACCTCGGCGGCGTAGATGTTTTCGCCGCCGCTTTTGATCATGTCTTTGTAACGGCCGTCAATATAATAAAAACCGTCAGCGTCCATGTGGGCCATATCGCCGGTATGAAACCAGCCGTCCACGATGGCCTCAGCCGTGGCGGTCGGATTGCGCCAGTAGCCAGAGCAGACGTGCGGGCCGCGAATGAGCAATTCGCCAGGTTCGTCTACTGGCACATCGGCACCAGTATCGGGATTGGCAATACGCATCTCGCTGTGGAAGATTGGTTTGCCGACTGAGCCGGTTTTGGGCACTGAATCCTCATCGGTCATGCTGAAACAGTTAGCGCCCACTTCGGTCAGGCCGTAACCCTGGCGGAAAATGACGCCCTTCTTTTCCCGCCAGGTATTCATGAGGGCAGGGGGGCAAGCTGCCCCGCCGCTAATGAAGAAATGGACGTGGCTGAAATCGACCTCATCAAAATAGTTAGAGTCCAACCACATTTGAAACAGGGTGGGCACGCCGAGGATGACGGTACATTTTTCTTCCACGATCCAGCGCAGCGAGGCCGCCGGGTCAAAGTCGCGGGCTAGAATGATGCGCCCGCCGACGTAGAGTATGGGCGTCAAAAAGGCAAACAGCCCGCCAGCGTGAAACAGGGGCGTGTAAACGGGCGAAACGTCCTTCTCGGTTAAGCCCCAACTGACGACGGTGTTAATGGCGTTGAACAGGATTTGGCGGTGGGGCAAAATGGCCCCCTTCGGGTTGCCGGTTGTGCCGGAGGTGTAGAGAATGCAGTAAGGGGTTTCTAAATCCATTGGCGGTCGTTCCGGTTCGACAACGGCCGTCTGCGCCAATCCAGATTCGTAAGCGACGCCCCCCGGAAGCTGCGCCCCGCGCAGACCGATCAGCCGTTCGACGCAAATATCCGCCCCTATCTCCGCTACAACCGGCACAAATTCCGGTTCAACCAGCAGCGCCTTCGGTTCCAGATCATTGATCATATAGCTCAGCTCGCGGGCCGTCAGCCGCCAGTTAAAGGGGGCAAAGATCGCCCCGATCTTGGGCAGGCCGTAGAACAGGTCAATGTAGACAATGCTGTTGCGGGCCAGAATAGAAACCCGGTCGCCCGGTTGCACGCCCAGCTCGCACAGAATATTAGCCGCACGGTTGGCGCGCTCATTTAGCTGGTCATAGGTAAAACGCTCCCCGGTCTCCAATTCGACCAGACCAATGCGGTCAGGGGTCAGTTCGGCGCGTTTACTCAGCAAATCGGCAGCGTGCATGGTTTTCCTTACGTAAATTAGGAACCTCTTCCACAGGTTGCCCCATTATAAAGGGGGCCGGTTACGGCATGGTTACAGCCGCTCAAATCTGTTTGGCTAGAAAACCGAGCAGGATAGTATTGAATGCTTGCGGCCGTTCCCAACAGGTAGCATGGCCGGCGCCCACCAATAGGTGATATTCACTGTGGGGAATGCCCTGGTGCAAGATTTGGGCGTAGCGCGGCCCTTTGAGCAAATCCAGTTCGCCGACCATAATACAGGTTGGCGCGGCGATTTTGCCCAGCCGGGGGGTGAAATTGACCTCAAGAAAGGCTTCGCATAGTCGGATGACGGCCGGAAAATCAAGCGCCGCGTACCGTTTTTGGGCGTCGGCCAGCAAGGCGGCGTTGTTGGCAATGAACTGGGGCGAAAAGTTCCAGGGAATGGTGGCGTTGAAAAAGGCAAGGGGATCGCCCGTTTTCAGGGCGTCCAGCCAGCTCTGAATGGTCAGCCGCAGTTCGGGGCCGACCTCGCTGACGGTATCTATCAGGATCAGGCTGCGGGTCTGGTGGGGATAGGCCAGGGCAAACGCCTGAGCCACCTCGCCGCCGTAGGAGATACCGGCAATATGGGCCGAGGGAATTGCCAGCGCCGCCAACAGCGCGGCCAGATCGGCCGCGTGGAGTTCCATTGAATAGGAGCTGTCAGAATGGTCAGATTGTCCCTGGCCGCGGCAGTCATACAGGAGGAGACGGTAATGGGCGGCCAGCGCCTTTGTCTGGTAAGCCCAACTGCTGGCCGCGTTCATAATCACGCCGTTGTTGAGTACGAGAACAGGCGCGTTTTCCCGGCCGTGCAATTCGTAATAGAGGTTGACGCCGTTTACGTGAATGTGAGCCATCTTTCTGCCTCCCACAAAAATGGGCCGGAAGACGAAGGACGGAAGACGGAAAGACACACTCCGTCCTCCGTCGTCGGTCATCGGTCATCTTCGTTTACGATGATGTGTCGCGCTCAAATTGTCTCCAATTTGGCAATCTGGAAGGCCAGGCAGGTCTGTCTGGCTTCGCCTTCGCCGCGCTCCACAAAGGTCGCCGTGAGCGGCGTCCCCACGGCCGCGTCGCCGCCGAGAATTTGGGCGCTGATTTTGACCCCTTCCGCCAGTTCAACGACCCCGGCCAGATAGGGATTGTCACGGCCGTACCCGGCGGCAATCATACTCGTCGGCGCGATGTAAATAGAGGTAAAGGCGGCCAGCCGGCCCTGACCGCTAAATTCAACCCACTCTAACTGGTCGCCGTAGCAGCGGGGACAGATGGCGCGCGGCGGTAGGAAATAGGCCTGACAGTGGGGGCAATAGGACCCCATCAGCTTATTTTCGTTCAGGTAGGCTTGAAAGGATACGGCCGTGAACGGCCGTGCAGTTGTCGTCGTCATCTTACCCTCTCCTCTCATAAATATGCACCACGCAGGTGCCGCCCGTGCCGCCCACGTTGTGGGTTAGCCCCAGCGGCAGGTCGTGGGCGACTTGCCGGTCGCCCGCCTCACCGCGCATCTGCTTGAACATTTCCACCGCCTGGGCCACGCCCGACGCGCCCACCGGATGCCCTTTGGACTTCAAGCCGCCAGAGGTGTTGACCGGCTTGGCCCCGTCGCGGGCGGTTACGCGGTCTTCGGCGGCCTTAAAGCCGTCCCCCGGCGCAAAGAAGCCCAGGTCTTCGGTGGCAATGATTTCAGCGATAGTGAAGCAGTCGTGGACTTCGGCCAGACGGACGTCCTGGGCGGTAATACCGGCCATCCCGTAAGCTTCCTGAGCGGCGCGGCGGGCGGCGTTGAGGCTGGTCAAATCCTGCCGGTCGTGCAGAGCGACGTCGGAAGCCTGCCCAGAGCCGATGATGTGCAGCGGGTGGTCGGTGAACCTTTGGGCAATCTCCTCGGCTACCAGCAGCACGGCCGTCGCCCCGTCGGTAATAGGCGAACAGTCAAACAAGCGCAGCGGCCAGGCGATCATTGGATTGGCCCTGTCGTCGTGCAGGAACTCCATTTCATTCTGCCAGGTTGGTATCGGTCGTCCCTTCTTTTGCGCCGCCGCCTTGCGCCCCTCCATCCAGGCCGGAATGGTCACGCCAAACTGGGCGTTGGGATTGAGAGCGCCGTTCTCATGGTTCTTAAGGGCCACGTTCATCAGATGTTCCGGTTTCAGGCCATATTTGTGCATATAGGCGGAGGCGATGGCGGCGTAAAAGCCGGGAAAAGTGAAACCGGCCGGAATTTCATACAGGGTGTCGGCGGCCGCAGCCAGGGTGTCGGTTACTTCGGCCGTGGGTAGGCTGGTCATCTTTTCCACGCCGCCGACCAGGGCGACGTCGTACAAGCCGGAGGCAATCGCCAGGACGCCTTGCCGCAGGGCCGCGCCGCCGCTGGCGCAGGCGTCCTCGATGCGGGTGGCGGGGCGGGGGGTCAGGCCAATCACGTCGGCCATAATCGGCGCGGTGTGGCTCTGGCCTTCAAACAGATCGCTGGAAAAGTTGCCAATATAAATCGTTTCCACGTCGGCGGGGTCGAACCCCTTATCAACCGATTGGCGCATGGCCTGGAAGGCTTCGACAAAGAGGTCGCGGCCGCTTTTGTCTGGAAAAGCGCCGAACTTGCTCATGCCCGCGCCCACCAGGGCTACGCCCCGTCCAAGTTTCTTACTCATGGTATCTCTCCTCAATAATAGGACGGAGGACGAAGGACCGAAGACGAAAGGGTTCTCTCCGTCCATCGTCGTTGGTCATCCGTCGCTCATGCTGTCTCTCAATTCGCGCTTCAAAATCTTGCCCATCGAGGACAGGGGCAGCGCGTCCAAAATTTCCACGCTGCGGGGAACTTTGTAGCGGGCTAAATGGGTCTGCATGTGGTCAATGAGTTCCTGCGGCGCGGCCGACTGTCCCGGCTTTAACACAACGCACGCCTTGCCCACCTCGCCCCACTTGGCGTCGGGGACGCCGATGACGGCGCACATATGCACGGCCGGATGCTTATACAACACATTCTCAATTTCTACCGGATAGACATTTTCGCCGCCGGAGATGAACATATCCTTTTTGCGGTCGCGGACGTAGAAGTACCACTCCTCGTCATACTCCACGATGTCGCCGGTGTGGAACCAGCCTTCGTCGTCCAGGACGGCCGTCGCCTCTCCGGCGCTGTTCCAATAGCCGGAGCAGCCCGACGGCCCTTTGAGCAGGAGTTCGCCCGGCTGGTGGGGGCCAAGCGGCCGATTTTTGTCGTCCACAACGCGGGCGTCAATGAAGAAATTGGGCCGCCCAATGCTGCCCGCTTTGCGAATGGCGTCTTCGGGCGGTAGGGCGAACAGGCCGGGGCCGTACTCGGTCATGCCAAAACCCTGCTTGAAGCGGATACCCTTTTCGCGGGTGTACTGCTCAATCAGCGGCACAGGCAGCGGCGCGCCGCCGGAGGTGCAAAAACGGAGACTGCTCAGGTCGGCCGTGGGGAAATTAGGCGCCTGGGTCAACATCTGGTACATGGTCGGCACGGCCGCGAAAACAGTCACCCCCTCCCGCTCAATTAGCTCCAGGACTTGCGCCGGATCGAACTGCCGGGTCAAGATGGTGGTGTTGCCGAAGACAACCTGCGAGGAAAGGTAGGCGAACAGGCCGCCCGCATGAAAGAGGGGGAAGACGCAGAGGTAAATGTCGTCATGGTGTAGGTCGTGGATGACGGTATTCAGCACATTCCAGCATATCTGGCGGTGGCTGATTTGGGCGCCTCGCGGTAGGCCGGTGGTGCCGCCGGTGAACAGCAGGCAGGCAATATCTTCTTCAACCAGACGTTCGCAGGTAACGGCCGTGTCCGGCGCAGATTCCAGAACGGTTTGGTAATGGCGCGAACCGGCGATCCCCTCCCCCTGGATGTGGAGATAATGGCCGATGGCCTGGGCGCTGTCGCGGGCCGCTTTTTCGATTTCGGCCGCGCTTTCCTTGAAGTTGTCGGAGTAGATCAGGACTTTGGGTTGCGTATCGGCGACGATGGCCGCCAGTTCGCGCCAATGCAGCCGCCAGTTCAGGGCCGTATGAATGGCCCCCAACTTGCCGCAGGCGTAGAGCAGGTCAAGGTGTTCAACGCCGTCCTGCGCCAGAATCGCTACGCGGTCGCGGTAGCCGACGCCCGCCTCATCCTTGAGCCAGTTCGCCAGCCGGTTGACGCGCCGGTTCCATGCCTTGTAGGTCAGGCGCAGCTCGGGCGCTTTGCCCGCGTCAATAATCGCCAGTTTGTCCGGCGAATAGATTTCGCGCCGTCCCAGGTAATCGCCGATATACATTTCGACCTCCCTCAGAAATGGGACGCAGATTGCGCAGATAAACGCAGATTATTTGCATTTATCATGGTATGCTGCGTCCACGTTGAACTCCTTTGCAAGGACGCAGATAAAAGATAAAAATCTGCGTCATCTGCGTCATCTGCGTCCTATCTCTTAAAAATCTACCGATTTGGCCGCCAGGAATTGGCGCAGGGTGGGCCAGAAGATGTCCGGCCGTTCCATATAGGTCATGTGGCCGCAGTCGGGCAGCATCACCTGGCGGCTGTTGGGCAGGATGTCCAGCAGCTTGCTCTGCTGCCAGGGCGGGATGGCCCGATCCTGTTCGCCGGTCAGGATCAGGGTTGGCGTCTGCACATTCCGGTAAGCGTCCGGGTGATTGTCAATGTGGGCAAAAAAGGGATTCTGCGCTTCCGTCAGCCGCGCCAGACAATACTTCTTGTCCTTGTAGCGGTCATAAAACTTGAACCGCCCCCGCTCCATCGCCTCGCCGTAAATCTTGCTGGAAATCGCTTCGCCGAAGGTTTTTTCATACAGATATTGGGTATAGATGTCAAAAACCTCGTCCGTCGCATGGTAAAAGCGGAGCGAAATATCCTGGTACATCTGAAAAAGGGTCTCCCGCGTCAGCAGGATGCCGGAGATGGTCAGGGTGTGCAGCCGATCCTGGTGCAATCGCCCCAACTCCGCGGCCACAAAACCGCCGTAGGAGACGCCAATGGGGTGGATTTTGTCTACGCCCACGACGTCCATCACCTGAATCAGATAGTCGGCAAATTTGTTGATGAAATAGGGTTCATCTTCCTGTGACGATTGGCCCTGCCCGAAATAGTCGTAAAGCAGCACGTCGTAGTCGGGGTGGAGGAACGGCACGGTGCGGTACCAGGAGTTGGTGAGCATGGCCAGGCCGTTCAGAAAGACAACCACTTCGCGCCGGCCGTTGCCAAAGTATTCCCAATAAATCTGGCGCGCGCCGTTTTCGACGGGGATAAAACCAGTGCGGCTGGGAGTGTAGGCTTCTTTGGCGCTCATGGTTGCGCCTCGGCCGTCCAGCGCCAGACCGAAGCGGCCATCGTAATCCCGCCGCCGCTGGCGCAGAACAGAATCGTTTCGCCGGGGCGCGGCCCTTTGCCCTGGTCAATGGCGTCGTCCAAAGCCATTATCACGCAAGGCGAACCGGTGTAACCCCATTTGTCCATGACCCAATGGGTTTTGGCGATGGGCTGCTGGAGCAGTTCCATCATAAACTCGATGGTGCGTAGATTGAGTTGGGTGAAGTAGAAATGATCCACATCGTTAAAGGTCAGGCCCGCTTTGTCCAGCGCCCCTTGCATCAGCTTAGGCCAATACTCGGTGTTGAAGGTTTTGGGGAATTTTTTGACAAATTCCACTTTGGGCGGGCCGTAGAGAGCCAGATTATCGGCGGTGGCCGGCCGGTGCGTGCCGCCAGAATAGATGCCCAGGGCGTCGTGGAACGAGCCGACGGCCAACAGGTTGCTGGCTAAGAAACCGGCTTCGGAACCGACGCCGAGAACGGCCGCCCCCGCGCCGTCGGCAAAGAGATTGGCCGTTTTCTTATCCTGGAGGTCGAGATAGCGGCTCATGCCGTAACCGCCCGCCACCAGGACGTATTGCAGGGTTGCGTCGGTCATTAAGTAGCGGGCTGCCTGATCAACGGCCGTGACCCAGCCAGCGCAGGCGGAGTTGACGTCGTAGCAGCCAGCTTTGGCCGCCCCTAGTTTGGCCTGGACGACCACCGAGGTCGAAGGGGAGAGGTAATCGGGGGTGTCGGTGGACACGATAATGAGGTCGAGGTCGGCGGCCGTAAGCCCGGCCTTTTCCAGGGCGCGTTCGGCGGCGGCCACGATCAGGTCGGAAGTGACCTGTTCCGGGGCCATCCAGCGCCGCTCCTGGATGCCCACATTGTCCCGCAGCCATTGGTCGGTTGACGCGCCTAGCAGAGCGTCCACTTCGGCGTTGGCGACAATTCTCTCCGGCACATAACTGCCGGTAGCCAGAATTTGGGGGTGTCTGGACATGGATTCTCCTTGAGTACCGACGAACGACGAACGACCAACGAACGGTTCGTTGGTCATTCGTCGTTCGTCGTTCGTCGTTTTTAAGTGCCGACGACAATGCCGCCGTCAACGCGCAGGGTTTCGCCGGTGATGAAGGCGGCCTCGTCGGAGGCCAGGAAGAAGTAGGCGTTGGCGATGTCGCGGGGTTCGCCGAGCCGTCCCAACGGGGTGCGGGCTTTCATGCCGTCAATGATTTTCTGCGGCATGGAGGCGAGAATCTCGGTGGCCGTGAAGCCGGGGGCGACGGCGTTGACGCGAACGCCATACCGGCCCAGTTCCCGCGCCCAAACTTTGGTCATGCCGATCACGCCCGACTTGGTGGCGACGTAGTTGGTCTGGCCGAAGTTGCCGTCCAGGCCGACGACGGAGGTGGCGTTAAGAATAACGCCGCCGCCCTGCTTGATCATGACCGGGGCTACGGCCTGACTGCAATTAAAAACGCCTTTGAGGTTGACCGAAATGACCAGATCAAAATCAGCTTCGGACATCTGCCCTGCCAGGGCGCCTTCCTTGAATTTGACCAACTGGCCGTCGCGCAAGATACCGGCGTTGTTGACGAGGACGTCTACACGGCCGTACCGACCGACAACATCATCAATCCAGGCCTGAACCTCCTGCCGGTCAGCCACGTTCACTTTGTAGAAAGCGGCGTCTGGGCCTAACTGGGCGGCCGTTTCTTGCCCGGCCGTTTCATTCACGTCGCCAATGATTACTTTAGCCCCCGCTTCGGCAAAGCGGAGGGCGGTCGCTTTGCCAATGCCCGCCGCGCCGCCGGTGACGAGTACGACTTTATCTTTCATGGTTATGGTTTCTCCTTCTCTGTAAATCGAGCTTCTAGCTCGATACGCGATTTAGAAAATCGCGCTACGCTTTTCATTCCTGGCGGCGCGCGGCCGTTCACGTAATCGCATCTGTAGAGCCAACCTCCGATTCGTTGGCCTGGCTGGCTTCAAGTGGCACGTAGCGCTGAATGAAGGCCACCGCATCCGGCCAGGCATTAAAGTGGATTTCCTCGTTCGTCTGGACATGGCGAATCTCGCCCCGATAGGCACCGGGCGTTGATTCAACCACAAAACGGATAACAAAAGATGATATGGTGGGGAAAGTTGGCGCGTCCATTGCTACTATAGTAGCAGATGGCGGATACAGAGAAGTTACAACGCAGGGGAATTAGCGGGTCAGGCTTTGGTACAGTTGCTCCGTTTCTGGCGAGGGAGTGACGTCCAGTTCGTGATGCAGCGTCTGCCGGCAGCGCTGGTAGGTGCGCCCAACCTGTCCCCGATCGCCCAGCCGATCATAGGCCAGCATCAGGTGACGGTAAGCCCGCTCCCAGCAGTTATCCTGGGCCAGGATGCGCTGGCTTACTTCAATTGCTTCGGCGTAACGTTTCCGCTCCAACAGCATTTCAGCCAGGCGATCGGCCGTTTCCAGGAAGAGGGCCGCCAGGCGTTCCCGCTCTTCAGCAGCCCAGGCTTCATACAAACTGTCGGGCAGGTAATCACCTTGAAACAGATTGACGGCTTGTTGGAGCCTGTCAATATCGGGCGAAGTTGGCGTGAACTGACGCACGTGCCGCGTAAACTGCTCGGCGTCCAGACACAAATCTGCGCCGGGGCGCAGGGCATAGGTGCTTCTCTCGCGCAGGATGAACGCCGATTCACTGGCCGGTGGGCGATCGGGTTCCAATACGCGGAAGAGCGTGTTTAAGGCGATTTTGAAGTTGCGTTGGGCGGCAGCCGGGTCGGCGTCCGGCCAGAGAAATCCACAAATCTGGTCGCGGTCTAGGGGGGCCTGGCGATAGGTCAACAAAATCTGGAACAATTGACGGGCTGTTGCCCGCTGCCAGCCATTGGCCGGAATGGGTTCTGCGCCCCGCCACACCTGGAATTTGCCCAGCGTTTGTACCCGCAACTGGTAGCCAGGATGCAGTTCCAACTCCGACAATCCCAATGTCTCCAACAGGTGATCAAGGTAAGCCTGTTCCCAACCTTGCTGGCGGGCATGAAGCAGCAAAGGGATAAACAGCCGCTCGTCGAGCGCACCCAAGAACGATGGGCGTAGAAAGAGGAAATCGTAGCCCTGGGTCTGACAGGTGGCCAGGACTTCGGGCAAGATTGCAGCCAACCGCTCATACTGCTTTTGCTTAAACTGCCCTAACGCCAGCCACAGGCGCGCCACGCTGCGGCCAAATGGGTCGCTGCACTCCTGGAAACCGGTCGCCGCCCGGTTGAGCCAATCCTCGGCCGCCTCGTAGCGGGTAGCCATAACCAGGCTGGCACCCATCGTCAAACGTACCAGCGAGGCAATCCATTCATCGCCGGCTTGATCGGCGATTTCAATCGCTTCCTGGGCATGTTGTTGTGCTTGGGACAACTCGCCAATGTAGCCATAGGCACGGCACAGCCCCCAGCCCGATTCGACGCGCAGGCGAGGCACATCCAGGCTACGGCTAATGGTGATGCTTTTTTCATATTGTTCACGGGCACGCAGGAAGTCTTCCGGCCCGCCCCGCAGCATCAGGGCGTGTCCCTGACGCATGTGGCCCACGGCGGTGATAAACGGGGATTTTAAGTCATCGCCACGCTGTGTGCCCTCGCGAGCCGTCTGGCAAGCCTGTTCAGTCAGACCCATGAGGGAGTAAATGAGCGAAAGAAGCAGCATTGTCTCGCGATGGGCGCGGGGCGTTTCCACCGGCTCTCTCTTTTCGGCTTCGGCGCGGCTTTCCAACCCTTGCCTGGCTTCGGCGAGACGGCCGGTGCGCACCAGCACCCGGTAGCGCAGCCCGTCGTTGGAAGGTCCTTCGGCGCGTAGGGCTTCGGCCCGTTGCAGGAAACGCTCGGCATCTTCGGCGCGACCGGAATTGAGTTTGTTTTCGGCCAGTAATTCATACAGGCGCACCTGGGCCTCACGGTCTTTAGAGCCATCATAAATGAGGACCGCTTCTTGCAGCAGGTGTTCGGCGCTGACCGGGTCAACCGTATCCAGGTAAACGCGCGCCCGGCCGCGCAGGGCACGGGCAATGCCATCAGGCTGGTTACGGCCGCGCCAGATAGCTTCGGCCTGCTCATACCAGCCACGCGCCTCATCGAAGCGGCTGTGCAAACGGGCCAGTTCGCCCAGGGTGAACAACAGCCGCGGATGCTGTTGCAATGTCTCAGGCGGCAGGGTGGCGAGATAAGCATCCAGCGTATCGAGTCGCCCGGCGGCCAGCAAGATCGCCGCATAGGAGTCCAGGACAGCGGCCATTTGCTCCCACTGTTCGATTTCGAGCAGGTGAAAGAGGGCTGTTTCCGGGTTGTTCTGATTCAGAAAGTAGTCGGCGGCGGCGAGGTGCCAGGCCCGGCCCTGATCAGGCGTGGTCTGTTGGCGTAGAAAATCGTGAAAGATGGGATGGTAGCGTAATACGCCCCCCGCCGTTTCGTTAACGAAGAGATGTTGCCGGCGCAGGTGGGCCAGCATGGCCGCCGAATCGTGGGCGCCACGCAGGTGGTCACAGGCCTCAGGAATCAGTTCGCGCAGGACGGCCGTGATCAGGAGGAAATCGCGGACATCGTCGGCCTGCTGGTTGAACACCTCCCGCGCCAGGACGTCAAAGAGAGATTCCAGTGAGTTGGCGGTCCAGTGGTGGGGAAGTTTCCAGCCTGGCTGGCTGCGAATACTCTGCCAGAATAGTTGCAGGGCGATAGCCCAACCCTCGGTGTAACGGAGCAAATCATCAATTTCTTCTTTGACCAGATCGAGATGGTAATGATGCCAATAGAGAGCGGCAATTTCATCGGTGTTGAAAGCTAAAACGGACTGGTCGAGAAAGAGCAGTTCGCCCTTCGTGCGCCAATGGGTCAGAGAAGGCAGGTCCAATATCGGCCGGCCGGCGATCAGTGTATGTAAGAATGCCGGACCGAGTCCCACCAGCCGGTCAAGGATACGCGGGATTTCGCCGTTTTTGTTGATGAGGTGGACATCGTCAATGACTAATAATGTCGGTGCTGAGAGGTGGTCGCTGAGGGCGTTGATGACCTGGTCGGTGATGATTCGCCAGGGTAAAGGCCCGCTGGTGCCGTCCCAGCGCTCCAGCGCTTCCAGGGGAAGCTGGGGAATATCGGGCGAGGCATAATGAATGGCATGGTTAAGGTGTAGCAGAAAAACCAAGGGGTCGTTGTCTTCTTCTTGGACCTGATACCAGATGAGGGGGGCAAACGTTTGGGCGAAATCGGCCAGGGCGGTGCTTTTACCGTAGCCGGCCCCGGCCTGCAAAATGGTCAGGCGATAGTCAAGGCTCTGGTAGAGGGCCTGGTGAACGCGAGGGCGCGATAAGATGTGGGCATTACGCGGTGGCGGGATGATTTTCGTGCGAAGAATTGGTGCTAACATGGCTATGATGTCTACGTCTTACGTATAGAATGGGAGTTGAGAACAAATTGCCATGCCTGATAGTAGCGTACAGGTAGGAGACGGTCAAGAGAACGGATTATTAAGAGTATGGCATGTTGGGTGGTGGCTCTGCCATGTCGGCAAACTCTATCAGGTCTGTATCCTACCGTGGCAAACTTGTTTTTAGTGGCTACCATGGGGTATCCTGGGGAAAGGTAACAGGACACATAACAGTTCATGTATGAAGCAAGGAGTTGACTATGAGCCAGACCATCCCCCCATCCCATTATGATTTGCTCGACGAGCCGGTTGTCGTCATGCTGGCTACCGTCATGCCCGATGGCCAGCCGCAGGTGACGCCGGTCTGGTGTGACCGGCATGAGAACCAGATATGGGTCAATTCGGCCGCCGGCCGTCAAAAAGACCGCAACATGCGTCACAATGACCGCGTGACCGTTGCCATTTTAGATCCCCAAAATCCCTACCGCTACCTGGAAGTGCGCGGCCGGGTGGTGGAAATTGTGGAGGGCCAGCCTGCCTTCGATCACATCCACAAGCTGGCCCATGATTATTTTGGACGGCCGTTTACCTTCAACAGTCCCGATGAGCAGCGCGTAATCTACAAGATCGAGCCGGTCCACGTCAACGCGGGTGGGTAGACGGCTAAACCTGCGCGGTCTGTGACACCGCGCAGGTTTAAAAGACTACGCGCTATGGCAGCGCGACACAGTTGCCCGTTCCCTGAATAACGCTGTGGTCGTGGTTGGCCACCAGAATACACATTTGCATGGCCGCCGCCGGCCGATCGGCCGGACCGTAGCCGGTAAAGGGGCTGGGGCCGGCGTAGACGTACCAGGGACCAGTCCCCGGCACGCCCGCCTGATCGGGCGGCACGGTGTCGAAGAAGAAGTGGACGTGCTGGCCGGGCATTTCGGGCACGAAGCCGTAGGTCTCGAAAGTCACGGCATAATCATCCCCGCTCAGGCTGATGCCCGTGATCTGGGCATAAGGCAGCGTGGGTGGGAAGTTGTTGAGAATGAGCGGCAGGTAGACCATTTCATCCGCTTCTTCGGCCAGGGCGTAGCTGGTAATCAGGGGGGTATCAACCTGGCAGTGGACCATCTGGCTGCCGCTATCGGTGGTGCAGGTGACGCCACCGCGCTGCCAACGGCCGTTTTGCCAGTAGTAGAGCGTCAACGAATCAGGATCAATGCCGTTCAGGTCGGCCGGGTTGTAGCTCAGGCTGATGTCGGCCGTTTCATACAGGCGGAAATTACTGACCAGGACGTTGTTTTGATAGGCGTCCAAATGGAAGGCGCGGCCGGCGTAAGCCAGGTCGCCCCAATTGGGCGGGCTGCTCAACTCGTCGTAGGTAATGACGGTATCGGCAAAGACGGAGCCGCCGGGAAAGTAAAGCTGGCTGCTGTGGCTGCTGCCCAGATAGCTGATTGTGCCGCTGGTGACGGGCGTAAGCTGTATTTGTGCGTCCACAATCCGTGTTTCGACCGGGCTGTTATTCTGGCTGCTAAAGCCGCCATCGGCCTCCACGCTGTACTGGTTGTTGACGATGTGGCTGGCGGCGCTGACGGTGAAAGAGACAACGGCCGTTTGCCCATAACCACCCAATTCCGCCAGATTCCACTGTACCTCATTGCCCACCAGCGAGCCGCCGCCGAGGTAGGTCGCGCCGCTGGGCAGCGTATCCCGCACCAGCAGGTTGGTCGCTGTCAGCGCGCCGCTGTTGGCGATGGTCAGGGTATAGGTGATGGGCTGGTTAGCCACGCTGGTAGCTGGAGCCGTTTTGCTAAGGGACAAATCCGGGTCCGGGCCGCTGCTGATGTAGATGGTATGAATCCCGGCGGCAAAGGCCCCGCAGTTCTCCGCCTGGGCGCCGATGATATATTCCCCGGCCTGGTCAAAGCTGTAGGCGGCGTTGGGGAAGCCCTGGCCGGTGTTAGGTTCGGGTGTCCAGGTATAGGTGATGGGCAGAGAGGCGTTGATGGGGGAAATGGCCGTGTTAAACGCATACAAATTGCCCACCTCACCCGTACTGGGACCGCTGATGGTTATGTCGGCGATAGCCACGTCGCACCCTGCGGGCAGGATGGTAAAGACACCCAGCACGTCCCCATCCTGGGCGTTGGGATCATCGTCGCCGCCGCTCTTGCTGTCCACGCGGAACTCCACGTTATAGGTGCCGATGGCCGCCGGGCCAAAGGTCAGCGTCGGCGTCATGATTGCCGTCAGCCCCGAACCGGAGAAGCTGCTCTCGGCCAGATTGAGCGAAACCGTATCCGTCAGCACCAGCGTCACGTTCTCGCCCGGCAGCCCTTCACCCACCACCTCTGCCGAGGCGTTCAGCAGCCGGTAGAAGCTGCCCGCGCCCGGCTGTTCCACCACGCGCACCCAGGCGGCAATCTCGCCCGTTTCGTCACGCAGCCGCATATCCATGTACTGCATATCGCGCCAGGTGCCGGTTGTGATTGGGGCCGTCCAGCTAATGGCAAAGCTCTGGCTGATGCCGGCGCTGACGCTGCTGCCCGATTCAGGGTACATCATCTGGCTCTCGCCCAGGAACGGGTCGTAGATGGGCAGGGCGCGGCTGTTGGACGTGCCGCCGCCGGGCGTGGGATTGACAACCGTGATCCAGGCGTTGCGCGGCCAGGGCCAGCCGATGTCGCCGCCCAATACGCGGATATAAATCAACGTGGGGCTGCTGTAAAATTTAGCCCGCAACTGGCCGTTGATCCGCACCTGCGACTCCGGCATAAAGTTATTGCCGTAGATCGCCACCCAAAAATCAGAGCCAAAGAAGCTGCCATAGGTCCAGCCGGGGCTGAGATGGCTGATTTGCGGTACGGGGTTTAGCGGTTCGGCCTCGGTCGAAGTGATTAACTGGTAGTTGCCGGTGAAATTATTGACGCTGCGGGCGCGAATCTGGTACATACCGTTTTGCGGCAGCAGATAGCCGTTGATGAGGGCGTTGACGCCGCCACCGCCGTTGTCGTTAAAAGCGAGGCGGAAACCGCTAGGCGAGAACAGCTCCAGGTAGGGGTCATGGCTGCCGCTGGTGCGGTTCATGCGTAAGGTTAGCCGCTGCCCGGCCGTGCCGAAGTAATAGTAATGGTCCACATCCCCGGCAGGTGAGATAGAGCCGTTGAGCGTCTGATTGGCGCCAATGGTGCGGAAGTCGTCAGCATCGCACGTCAGCAAGACGCAGAGGGCGCTCCAGGTGTTCAGTCGTCGCCTGGTGACAACGCCACCGCTGCGCTGGTCGGTAATGTTCGGCCCGGTTGTACTCAGGGCGCTGATAATTTGGGGTACGGTGGCGCTGGGCTGTCCCTCTCTAAAGGTGGCGATAGCCCCGGCCACGTGGGGGGCGGCCATCGAAGTGCCGCCTCTTAGCTGGTAGATTGGCGTCAGATTGGTTGGCACCGGGGCCAGAATGGGCGTACCAGGGGCAATCAAAGTGGTAAAAGGAGAGATGTTGGTGAAACTGGCCACCTGGTCTGATTTGTCGCTGGCGGCTACGCTGATGGCCGGAGTCAGGCAAGCCGGGGCGGCCATGGCGCTGCGGTAGCCGCTGTTACCGGCGGCAATGACGGTGGCTACGTTGACGTTGCGTAGCTGGTTGATGGCAATACGCACACTGTTGAAATTGGCGATATGGTCACAAGGGCCGGTGTGGAAGCCGCCACCCAGACTCATGTTGGCCGAGGCCACACTGATGGAAGGATTGGTGACGTGCAATGTCCAGACGCGATCCAACGCCAACGCCTGGTCGGAACTGTAAGACAGGGTGCAGGGGCTGGTGCGGTTGACGTTTTGGCAGGGCGTGATGCTGCCGCTGTCGCTAAAGCGGCTGAATACCTGGATGGAAATGAGGCGGGCGTCGGGGGCTACCCGGGCGGCGATACCGGCCACGTGGGTGCCGTGGTCACAGCCGCTGATGCCCTGGGCGCAGTTGAGGCCAGAATTGTTGGCAGTGGAGCTGCTGGCCCCACCGGGACAGAGGGAGCTGGCCCCCTGGCTGGGTACGTTGCTGGAATAGCAAGCCTCGGAGATGACTTTACCGAAGAGAGCCGGGTGGTTCTTTTGCACACCCGTATCCAGAATGGCGACGCTCCAACCGCTGCCGGTGTAGTTGAGAAAATGGTTGTTGTTGGCCCCAATGAGGGGGATGGTGTCGTCCATCAAGGGCGGCAACGGCACGTCAAGGGCAATCTGGGTCACGCTTTTATCGACAGCCAGCGCTTCCAGGGCGGCTTCATCGGCGATCAGGGCCAGGAAGGGCAGGGTGTTGTACCGCTTGATCTGGCTGATATTGGCCCCGGCCAGCCGTTGCAAGACGGCATCGGCCGTTTCCGAGATTTCCTGACTAATTTGCTCGATGTGGGCCGGGCCGGTGCGGCTCAGGTCGCTTTCTTGCCAGGCCGTATGGGCGGGCACGTCGAGCATGATGATGACCGGAATTTCGCCGTATTCTTGCAATTCCTGGCGCAATTCGTCGGTCAAAAGGGAGGGGCCGGTGGCGGCCAGGGGGGATTGGGTATGGTTGGTGATGAGGATGAGGGCGAAAACGGCCGTTACACCCAGCACAAAACGGATAAGTCGAGAAACATTCATGACAAGCCTCCTATGAGAAGTATGAATTATGAATTACGAAGGCTGACGCTCTAACGCCGCCTCCAATTCACGTCACAGGTCTGCTTGCTCTGGCGTATCGGGGTGTGGGGGCTGGCTTTGGCTGGAGGCCGCGTCCAGGTTTGACAACTCACGCAGCAGATAGGGCAGATCGTCAAACGAGGTGAAGTAATGTACTTGGTCGGCGTTGGCGGTCTGGACCGAACCGCGTAGTTGGCCAGGGGCAGCGTCAGGGGGTGAGCCGCTTTTTTCTAGCCATACGCGAACGATAAAGGCAAACCTATCCGATGACATAACTTCCTCTCAAGCGTAGTCAGGGTTTGCACGACTCTGTCGAGAATACCAAAGTCTCCAAGACTTTTGTACTCTGAATCTAGTATGGGCCATGTGCAGCACCTGATGTTTAATTGAGAGTAGTATAAACACCCATTCTCGCATCATTCTCGCATGGTTGCCGATGTTGGGGGTAGTATTGTGACATGGGTCTGAGAACGACTTCAAATCAATATCTTTGACAAGTGTGAAGATTCGTTGGTTCGTATCGCAATCAAGTTTTACCCGTGCTAAACTTAAGGGAGTTGTGTGGATTTCGCGGGGTTAATTCGTATTCCGCGTTGCGTATTGCGTGTTACGTAGCCCGCACCGGTTACGAAATAGGCAACAAGCAATACGTGATACCCAAACAGCCTTAATTTAATAGTAATAGCGAGATGAACTGAACAACATGACAACCAATCAACCAGTGTTAAAACCCCCGGCTGACGGTTTTGTTAGCCAATATGACGACAATCACTTTGATGCCATTCTTGTTCTCTCTTTTGGCGGTCCGGAAGGTATGGAGGATGTGATTCCCTTTCTGGAAAATGTGACCAGAGGTCGTAACATTCCCCGTGAACGGCTGGCCGAAGTGGGTGAGCATTACCGAATGTTTGACGGCGTTAGCCCGCTTAATGCTCAGAACCGGGCCTTGATTGCCGCCCTGCGTGAGGAATTAGACGCGCACGGCATCGATCTGCCCATTTACTTTGGCAACCGCAACTGGCATCCGCTGCTGACCGATACAATGGCCCAAATGATGGCCGATGGCGTCAAGCGGGCGCTGGCATTTTTTACCTCGGCCTATAGCTGCTATTCTGGCTGCCGCCAATATCGGGAAAATCTGTACGTATCCCAGGAAGAAGTTGGCCCCGATGCGCCAGAGGTACTCAAGCTGCGTATGTTTTACAACCATCCCGGCTTTGTGGAGCCAAACATCCAGTTTGTGCAAGATGCACTGGCAACCATTCCCGAAGAGCGGCGTGATAAGGCTCAACTGGTCTTTGCCGCCCACAGTATTCCGACCGCTATGGCCAAGCAGTCACGCTACGAGGCCCAACTGTTAGAAACGGCGCGGCTGGTAGCGGAAGGGGTCGGGATGACCAATTATCGGCTGGTCTACCAGAGCCGCAGCGGTCCGCCCCACATCCCCTGGCTAGAGCCGGATGTGTGTGATTATATTGAGGAGCTGCATGAGCAAGGAGTGGAGGATGTGATCCTTTCTCCCATCGGCTTTATCTCGGACCACATGGAGGTGATGTTTGACCTGGATGTGGAGGCAAAGGAAACGGCCGAATCCCTCAACATGAATCTGCTCCGCGTCCCTTCCGTGGGTACGCACCCCCAATTCATCAGTATGATTCGAGAGCTAATCCAGGAGCGGCTGCACGGCCAGGAAAAGCGGTTCCTCGGCGATCACGGCCCCAGCCATGATGTCTGCCCCGTCAATTGCTGCCTGCCCGGCACCGGCCGGCCGAGTCCGTGGCATGGGGGAAGGTCAACAAGACTAAACGACTAGAAGACCGCTCGACTAAAATGCCACATCCTGGACTGTTAGCCAGCCCCGGTTGGGGAATAGGCGGGCAATCTGGGGAGCAAAGAGGGGGGTGGCGCTGAGAATATCGGCCGTTTTGCCCGCGGCGATTATTTCCCCCTGACTGAGAATCGCCACCCGGTCGGCAATTTGGGCTACCAGTTCCACATCATGTGTCACCAGCAGTAGCCCCATGCCCGCTGCCAGCCAGCGTCGCCAGATGGCCACCAGGTCCTGCTTGGCCGCGTAATCCAGCCCCCGTGTCGGCTCATCCAGCAGCAGCAGCCTGGGATGAGTGATGGTGACGGCCCCAAGCGCCACCCGCTGCCGCTGCCCCACCGACAAATCACGCGGATAGGCATCGGTCACCTGGCCCAGCCCCAATTCACCCAACAGACGGTGAACTCCATTGTGGTTGAGACCGTGGTTGTTGAGCGTGAACTGCAACTCGTCGGCCACCGTATCGGCAAAGAGCAGGTCGTCAGGGTTTTGGGGCAGGTAGCCCACCTCGCGGCAGATGTCGGCAACGTGGCGGTTTTGGGTAGAACGGCCGTTTACCCACACCTCTCCCTCCGCTGGCGACAACAAACCGACCATACATTTCAGCAGCGTACTCTTGCCCGCTCCATTGCGCCCCATGACCGCCACCGCCTCACCTGGGGCCACTTGCAAATCCACCCCCAGCAGCGTTGGGCAGCCGTTATAAGCAAACGAGACCCCCTTTGCTTCCAGCAAGGGAGACGGAGGACGGAGGACGGAGGACGGAGAGTCTTTTCCGTCTTCCGTCTTCCGTCTTCCGTCTTCAAGATTTACTGAATACTGACTACTGAACCGCCGTGCCTCCTTCACCGTCAAGGGGAGCGGCTGCCAGCCCAGCTTGCGTCCCAGGTCAGCCACTGGCGGTAGTTGGGGTATCTGGTCTACTACCTCACGAGCCGCACCATCGACGATAACACGGCCGTTTTCCAAATACAGAATATGGTCCACGTAAGGCAAAATCCGCTCCAGCCGATGCTCGGCCAGAACGATGGTCAGCCCCAAATCTTCGTTGAGCCGCACCAACGCCCGCAGCACCTCTTCGGCCGATTGAGGGTCTAACTGGCTGGTTGGTTCGTCCAGCACCAGCAGCGGCGGACGCAGCGCCAGGGCGGAGGCGATAGCTACCCGCTGCCGTTCACCACCGGATAAGGTAGACAACGGCCGTTCGCGCAGCATCGTCAACTCCAATAGTTCCAGCACCTCTTCCACCTGAATCCGCATCGCCTGGGGCGGAATGGCCTGATTTTCCAGGCCAAACGCGATTTCGGCTTCCACCTGCTCCACGACGGCTTGCGCTTCCGGGTTCTGTTGTACAAAGCCCACTTGGTGGCTCATGGTGCCTGGCCCGGCGGCTACCACATCCAGCCCGTTGACGCTAATTTTCCCCTGGACCGTGCCGCCGCTAAAGTGAGGCACCAGCCCATTCAAACAGCGCAGCAGGGTTGATTTGCCCGATCCCGACGCCCCGGCCAGCAGCACAAAGTCGCCCGCCATAGCCCGCCAGTTGACATCTTGTAACGCAGGCCGCTCGCTTTGCGGATAAGTGTAGGTGAGGTTGGTGATTTTGATCATGATTACTCCAAGAGTATTGCGTAGTGCGTAGTAAAAGCGGTTACGCACTACGCACTACGATTATTGCCGGGTAAGCCAGGCAGAGCAGCGCCGCTGCAAATAGCAAATCTAGCGGCGGGATGGTCAGAGATGGATAAGGTGTATAGAAGAGACTGCTGCGGTCGAACCAGGGCAGAAACAGAAGGATGAGGGGGATTACGGCCGTAACCACCAGCCCCCCATCCCACTTTGTCCACGGCCGGGGGCGGTAGCGCGTTACCTTGACCTGTTGGCCTGCCTGCCATAGCCAGACGGCGACCAGCAGCAGTCCCAACGCCAACAAAATCCAGCCCGGCCAGCCCACCCAAAAGCTCCCGGCCCAGCCGCCAAAGGCAAGGGCCAGGGCCAGAAGCAGCAGTAAGCGCACACGCCAGGGTTGTTCGGTATCGGCCGTGGCTCCGTATCCTCGCGCCACCATTGTTTCGGCCACGATCATGGCCCGTTCCAGGCCGCTGATGAGTAGCGGCGTCACGATGGGTCGCCAGTCGCGCCACTGAGCCAGCCGGTTGCCCCGAACTGCCTGCGCCTCGCGGATGCGCTGCACCTGCTGGATGGTTTCGGGGACGTAGGTGACGGCGATTAAAATGACCACGCCCAAATCACGCAGGGCACGGGGGGTCAGGCGCACCAGGTCAGCCGTGGGCACAATCTCGTTGAGGGCGGCAAAGATGACCAGGAGCGTCCACAGTACCAGCCCATTGATAGCTCCGTAAACGGCCGCTTCTAACGTCACCGCTCCGCCAATCAAAGGCCAATCCGGCAGCGTAAATAGTACCACCGAGCCTATCGGTACAAACAGCGCGTTCAGCAGCGTCGCAAAACCCATAATAAACAGCCCCAACTTTAGCAACGGCAGCGAGAAGCCCGCATCCGGCCGGCCGCAGATGACAGCTACCAATCGGGCCACCAGCAGCAGTAAAATCAGGTAGAGCGGGTTGCGCGTGGACAAAGCCAGCACGGCCGCTGTTGCCAGCCAGATAACCCAGGCGTGGGTGTGCAGGGACTTCATCGTATCCTCTCAGACCGAGGACGGACGACGGAGGATGGAGAGTATTTGCACACATTTCCGTCTTCCGTCTTCCGTCTTCGGTCACTGGCAATCATTGTGATCATACCACCACCTGAAACTCAAACCGCTCCCGAAACCGAGTCAGGGCGCGGATGGTGGGTGTGCCTAGCAGTAGAATCAGTGCCACGTTGCCCAAACTGCGGACTGAGTCCCACAGCAGGGAGGTGGCCAGATAATAGGCCAGGTAGCGGGATATGCCCGCCTGCCAGCCCACACCGGCCTGCCAATTGGTGGCTTCTGGCCCCATGATGAAGGGCCAGGAGTAGAGATTGATAATAAAGCCGAAGAGGAAGCCCCAGAACACGCCAAACAGGATGAGCATCCCCAATTCCAGGCGGGTTTGGCGCAGATGGGGCAGCCAGCCGGCCGTTAAACCAACCCATCCCGCCACAAACATCTGGTAAGGCAGCCAGGGACCCACGCCACCGGTAATCAGGGCCGACACCAGCAGCGTCAGCACCCCCATCAGGAAGCCAAAGCGTGCGCCGAAGACGTACCCGGCCAGAATGAGTGGGGCGAAGATGGGGGAGAAGCCGCCGGGGGCAGGCACGGCCGTTTCAATGAAGCGTAATACGGCCGTAATCGACACCAGCACCCCCAGCGCGGCCACCATCCGGGCATTGATTGTCTGCCCCTGTACCTCGATCAGCAGCACCCCCAGGCAGAGCAGCAGCAATACCAGCGTCAGCAGCGGGGCCAACGTCTGCTGGGCGGCACCGCCGTTGGCTGGGGTCAGCACAAAAGGATAGGCAAAGGAGGCAATGCCGATTAACACACTGAAAGTGTAGATGGCGGTTGATAGAAGGCGGTTCATGGGTTGCGTATTACGTAGTGCGTATTGCGTAGTGCGTAGCCGTTCAACTACGCAATACGCACTACGCACTATTGTGCTTATCCTCTTTGCCGGGCAATGAGCAGGCCGCCGCCCAGCAGCAGCACCAGCAGGCCAAAAATGGCGTAGGACAGCCAATCAAACGTGGCTATTTCGTCTACTGGTCTATCATCGGCGGCGGCGGTTGGTGCGGCGGCTGTCTCGTCCGGGGTTGGTGGCAGGGCGGCAACTTCTGTAGCCGGTACGGCCGTATCTGTTGGCAAAGGAGGGACTGTTACCCACTCAATGTCTGGCGTAGCTGTTGGCAGCGGGCTGCTGTCTACAGGGGTGGCCGTCGGCGAGGTGGTTGCATCTGCGTCTGCATCTGTCGTTGGCTGCGGTGTGCCGGTGGGGGAGGGTGAAACGGCCGTTGTTGCAGTCGCTTGACCCGCCGCCGGGGGGACGGATGTCGGCGTCCGGGTAGCTGTAGCCGTCGCCGCGGCTGGCAGCACGTTAAGCGTCAGCGTGCGCGTTTCCTCGCCACTGGCATGAACGACCCGCAGCCTATACGTTGTCGTCTGTTCCGGGCAAACCTGCCGGTTCTCGCTGCCGGTCACACCAACATCGTTGAGATAAACGGCCAGAATGTTTTCTACCTGCCAGCGCAACGTGGTACAATTACCGGCCTCGACAGTGTCAGCATCCAGGCTAAAGCTAATTTGTGAGGCTGGGATGAGCGTGGCTGTAGCCGTGGGCGTCGGCGTGGCTGTCGGCGGGACAGGGGTAACCGTGGCTGCGGGTAAGCAAACCTGGTCAAAAGTGAGATTGGGTGGAGGTATTGCCTGACTGACGCCACCCGGTCCCCATGACCAACCATCCACAGTCCCATTGGTCACGGGGGCCATGCTAGCCCCTGCTTGCGAGTATTGCCAGTGGCCGCCCATTTGACGCCAGTACGACCAGTAGACGCAGCCCTGACCACCGCCCCGGCATTGGCACAGACAATCATGTGCCGGGCAGCCGGTACCGCTAATGCCACAAATCAAAACACCTGCTCCTTGTACATCGGCCGTTACATCCAGGCTAGAGCGCAGCAGGAGATCATAGCCGGTAATTTGCTCTTCGGTAAAAGTAATACATTCTGTATGCACATTGTTCTCGCCAAAACGTACCACCAAAGCGGCCCGGTTAGATGTTTGGGCAGCCAATTGGGGCAGCCAGTGAACCAGGAGTGTCCCGACGATAAGTAGTAGCCAGAATGGACGACGGTATTTGTACATGATTTCTTGAGAGGTAAGACCTGCGAGGTTTAAACGTTCGTTTATTACCAATTCCTACGGCATAAACCTCGCAGGTCTTTATAGTTACGATTTTTGGATAATGGGTAAGAATAGTCTGTACTCGAAATAAGCAGGCAGACTGGGCCACTCCGGATCGGCCATGAGCAGTAAGATAGCATCGGTGGTCGAGAAGGGATCGTCGCCCGGACCAAACAGGTTGGGCCAGCAGCCATTCTCCGCCTGCTGCTGCATAACCACATCAGCCGGGTTTTGGATGGTACCGTTCACCACCACACTCCAGGCCGGGGCGAACGGGTTGTCCCCATTTTGTATCAATCCCCGCACTACCTCAGAAGTGGAATTAACGCTGGCCGGGACACCAAAGCCCCAGCCGCTATCACTCTGCTGCGTGGCTCGCAGATGGGCAAACGCGCCGGCCGGAATGGCTTCATTAAGCCGGCCCAATACGTTGAGCGACGAGCCGTTGCTGTCTGCGCCACCCCAACTACCGTTGACGGCAGCCCCTTGCAGCCAGGTCACAGCCGAGGGATCGGGCTGCTCACCGGCCACGATCAGGCCCAACATGGCCTGGTTGTGGCTGTATGGGCCAAAAGCGGTGCTGTCATATTCTCCGGTGGGGGACAGGTAGCTGGTCACACTGATGGGCAGATTGTAGCCAGCAAAATTGGCAACGGTATACGGTGCTCCAGCGGCAGTCACACCCTGCATCACAATCCCCACGCGACCGCCCCGACCGTCAGCCAGATAGGCCGGGGTCAGATTTTCCAGGGCGTCAACGGCATTGACGGCTCCCGGCGTCCAGTCGGCTGCCTGGGGATCATCGCCAAAAGCAGCAATCGCTTTAACGGCGCGTGACGTGCCGGCCGCATTCACACCGAACCCGGCAAACTGCTCCCAACCGCCGCTGTCCGGGTCTTGCAGCGTGGCCAGGCAGCCTATGGCCTGGAGAGCCGCTTCGTAGCGGGCTGGCAGCGGGTATGATTTGCCGGTAGCGGCCGGAATGGCCTGTACCGTGGCGAAGAAGTCGTCAAAGGGGCCAAAGCCAAAATCTGACTCGAAGGCACCACTGTCGCCCTGGTAAGCCAGCAAAGCTGAAAGGGGTGTATGACCGTTTTGACCCCAGGGGCCGCTGCTGCTGTAGAAATCTTCGCCCAACGCGCTCAATGCTTGTAGGGCCAGGGCGGTGCTGTTGGCATTGCCACCAAAGCCCGGCGCGTATTCCCAGCCACCATCGGCTAACTGGACTGTAGCCAGGAAATCTACAGCATTGGTCACAGCCGTACCGGTCACAGGCTCGCCCTGAGCAACCAGCGCCATGATGGCCAGGGCAGTGGCATCGGTGTTGTTATCGGTGCCAAAGCCATCGTCCCAGGAGCCGTTGGCCGCCTGCTGGTCTTTTAACCATTGGGTTGCGGTCAGGGGGGCCGTCTCATTAACGGCCGCCAGCCCTAGCAGAGCCAATGATTGGTCAAAGACGTTATTGGCGTTGTATTGGCCGGTGGGGGAGAGCTGATTGGTCAGGCTGATTACAAAGTTGTAGCCGCCAAAATTATGGGGGGTCTGGTTAACGGCCGTTAAACCCAAAAGCAGCTTGCCATTTGGCCCACCCCCAACAGCGGCGAAGTTGGCGGCGGCGTTGACGTTGGCGGTCAGATAGGTAACGGGGTTGTTCTGTTTGCCGGGATAGTTGGCGGCCGCATTGTGGCCGGTGGCGGCAATGGCCAGGATGGCATCCAGCGTACCCCCTACATCGGACGGGGCCTGGTTGGCCCCACTGCTAAAGCTGCTGTAGCCGCCATCGTCGTTTTGATGGGTAGTGACAAGCCAGGAAACGGCCGTAGCCACAGCCCCAATCTGTTCAGAAGCGGGTACGTCAGAAGCGGGCGCTGGCGCGGCGGCCGCGCCAATGCTCGTTGGCTGTACGCCGGACAGGAGCAATAAAACAGCCAGCACCCCGGACACAAAGGTTAATACAAGTATAGGTAAACGGTTCACAACTTTCTCCTTGTTTGGTGTTGTGGCCGGGGTTGTTGCTGGGATTGCCAAATATGGGACGTAGTGCGTATTGCGTACTGTTTAGCTGTTGTGGTTACGCTTTACGTGTTGCTAAACGCAAAAACCCGATGGGGTTAGCATCGGGTTTATCATTCACAGACAATCGCCACGTGATAGTGTAAGCTGTCACGTAGTTCCCAACCCCTGACCACGAGGGTTGAAACTTACACAAGGTGGGCGACCTGACTTATGGGGGTTACTTGCGTAACCCGCAATCACAGTTGCGGCACAGTACTGGACTCTCCGTTTTCAGTAAACAGTAAATAGTAATTAGTAAACAGTGTTGGCTACTGACTACTGACTACTGACTACTGGCTACTGACCAACGGACCACCAGTTTCGCCATTATGTCCTGCCATCCGGAGCGAAGGACACCTTGCGTAGGTTGCAACTATTTAATTGGTAATGGGTAGGGGTAGACCCGTGTGTCTACCCTTTTTTGGGGCGCACACGTGGGTACGCCCCTACGATTGGGCACACACGTGGGTACGCCCCTACGATTGGGCACACACGTGGGTATGCCCCTACGATTGGGCGCACACGTGGGTACGCCCCTACGATTGGGCACACACGTGGGTACGCCCCTACAGTTGGGCTAGTAATGTCCGGGCTTTTTCGGCCAGATCACTTTCGCCCATTGTTTCATAGGTTGCCACGGCCTGGCGGCAGTAGATTTGGGCTTCTTCGCGGCGGTCCAGGTCGTGGAGGGCAAAGGTAAGCAAGATTTGCTGCTCACTTACCAGATGGTAATCTTCGACTTCTTGGGCCAGCTCCAGGGCTTGCTGGCTGGTGGTAATAGTGGCTTCGGCATCGCCTAAACCGGAATGCACGGCGCTGATACGGCCGTATACGTGCGCTTCAGCAGTGGTATCTTGCAACTGCTGCGCCAGCCTCAAGGCCTCCTGGTAAGCTTCGAGCGATTCTTGCAGCGCGTCCACATTATACAACAGATAACCCAAATTGGATAGCATGGTAAGCTGCCAATTCCAGTCATCTTGAGTTTGAGCCAGGGCCAAACCCCGTTCCACGTAGGGCTGGGCCTTCTTAAACTGTCCCTTTTCAATTAAAAAGGCAGACAGCAGGTTAATATTGTCAATTTCGGCCGTTTCATTTTGCTGCTCGCGGGCCAACCGAATGGCATGATCGCCATAGAGCAGCGCCCGGCCTATATTGCCTTCGCTGATATAAGCCTTGTGTAACTGGCTCAGGGCAGACAATTCGGCCCCGGCGTTATCTATTTCGGCGGCCATGTTTAACGCTTGCTCAAACTGCTCTACGGCCGCTTCTACTTCTTCGTTGATCAGCAGCACATTGCCCATATTAAGCGCGTGCAGGCATTGTACCGAGAGATTGCCCATTTTTTCAGCTGCCTGACGCGCTTCGGCGTAATACTCCAGCGCCTTATCCAGTGATTCCAGGCCCAGGAAGATGTTGCCCAGGCGGCCGGCCAGGTGCATTTGGCGCTGGTGGTCGTTCTCAGATACGGCCAGGCTGAGGGCCTGTTCCAGACGTGACAGGGCCTTCTCCGGTTCGCCCATCTCTAATTGCAGCAGCCCGATCTGGGTCAAGGCGTCGGCCATTAACGCTTTATGGTCCAGCGCTTTGGCCATATTCTGGGATTTGAAGAGGGCGATTTGGGCAAAATGGGTGTTGCCTAAGCGGGCCAGGCAGATGCCTTTGTAGCCCCAAAAGCGGGCTTCGTACTCTTGCAAGTTTTGGGCCTGTGAGAGTGCCAAACCTTCTTCAAACTGGGTCAGCGCCTTGGGTACATCCCCGGCGTCGAGGTAGGCCTGACCAAGCTGGATCAGGGCGTTATTGAGGGCGATTGGGTCGTCTTTTTGGCGCGTTTTATCTAGGGCCGCGCTCAATGCCTGAATCTCTTGTTCGGCGGGGTTTGCTGTCGTTGTACTCATGAGTTATATCCTGGTGCGTAGTGGGTAAGAAGCACCCTACGCACTACGTACTACGTGTTTGAAGCCACTGCTCTGGTAAATATCGAGCTTTTTGGTTACCAGCAGGGCTTCGACGTGTGGTAGACGTTCAACCAGCGCCAGCCCGTCTGTGCTGCCCATGACCATGAGGGCGGTACTGAGGGCGTCGGCGTCCATAGCGGTGGGCGCGGTGACGGTGACGCTGGCCAGTTCAGTTGGTGACTGTCCGCGTCGGGGGTCGATGATGTGGTGGTGGCGGAAGTCATTGGTAAAGGTGTGCATATAATCGCCGGAGGTGGCCACGGCCTGGGCCGTCATTGGTAGTTGGGCAACGGCCGTTCCCGGCTGTCTGGGGTGGTTAATACCAACTTGCCAGGGCGTGCCGTCGGCGCGACGGCCGTTGCCGACCAGATCGCCACCCGCTTCAACCAAAACGTTGCTAAAGCCGGTCGCGCCTAAATGGGCTGCCGCGCCATCAACCACGCGCCCTTTGGCGATGCCGTCCAGCGTAACAGCCATGCCCGGTTGTGTCAAGGTAATCGAACGGCCGTTGACCATAACCTGCCGGTAATCGACCAGCGACCGGTCCGGAGTGGTTTGGCCGTTTGCCTGCCGCGCCTGGTCCAGCAGCGGCTTCATCGAAATATCAAACGCGCCGCCGCTTAAGTCGCCGTAGCGCAGGGCCAGGCTAATGGTTTCTACCAGTTCAGGCGGGGCGGCGGGCAGTCTGCCATCGCGGTTCAGGATGGCCAGCGGGCTGTCCGGCTGCCGGTGGTCAAACAGAGCCACCAACCGAGCCATCTCGGCCAAGGTGGCCTGGACCGCTGCCCGGCTGTGGGCTTCATTTTCGGAGACCAGGGTCAGGTTGATGAGAGTGCCCATCAGGTAGCGGCTTTCACGCCAAACGGCCGTTTCGGTATGGTGCCACCGTCTGCCCAACCCATAGCCAGCCGCCAGCAAACCACCGCTAACGGCCGTTATCCGCAAGAACTGGCGGCGGGTCATGGTGGGTAGGGTTGGTTTGTTCATAGTCAGATTTGCGTAAAACGTAATGCGTAAAGCGTAATGCTTACTCGTTACGTTTTACGCTTTACGTTTCACGCTTTACGTACCACGCCTCACGGCCTCTCCGGCGTCGCCAATATCTCCGCTTCATACTCTTCTATCTGCGCCGTTACCGTCAGATAGAAGTTCTCATCAACCTGAAAGGTATCCCGATAATAGGCGGGGGTGGCCGGGGGTCTGTCGGTCAAGCCCTCGACCCAGATAATGCCGATCAGCAGAATCGAAACGACCAGAAAGAGCAGCAGCAGCTTTTCCTTTAGGTTTTTACTGGTTGAGGACGCCATTTGGTCCAGTTCTCCTTGACCCAGCGCCGGACGACGGCGATAAAATCAACCACCGGGTCCAGCGGGCAGAGGTAGTTACAGAAGGGACGGTAGATGGCCAGGCTGGCCAGAATGATAATGAGCAGGAGTGCCCACTTAACGGCCGTTCCCTGAAAATCAAACAAAGTATCAAACGGTTCATAGCTGGCCACGCCCGGCTGGCGCAGGGCCAGACCGAGGACAACGGCCGTTAACGCCAGGCCACGCTGCAGCCATTTCAGAGCATCGTGCCATTGACGCGGCCGGAAGACTTTGGCCCCGGAAACGGCCGCCAGACATTCCTGAAAAGCCCCAAACGGACAAAACCAGCTACAGTAAGGGTTCTTGGCATCTACCGTTGTCACAAACAGAATGCCGCCGATAAGCAGATACCAGTATAGATTAGTTGTCCAGTCAGGCCAGTAACCGCTCAGCAGGGAGATGATCATGGTGATGGTTAGGGGCATGGTAAAGATAAAGCCCAAAATGACCATACCGGCGATCAGCGTCCCCCAGCGAATACGCGTTTTCCACTGCCGATTTCGCATTTTATGACCGGCAAAACCGGCCCCGTACAGCAGCAACAAGGTAATTTCTGGCCAGCCGAACTGGATCGGCCGTTTTTCCGGTGGCAGCGGGTCGTTAAGGCCGTCAGCGGCAATGGTCCGCACCGCCAGGCGAATGGCCGCCGCCACCCCCTCGGCGCTGATGGTAGCCCCACTCACGGCGTCAATGTCCTGGCCAAGCTGGAAGGGGCTGTCAATGGCCCGGCCGCTAAAGCGACCCATCCACTCGTTCCGCTCCAGCAGCCGGAAAAAGCCGGGTGACTCCCGTTGGGCCACTACCGTGACGCCCACAATCTCGCCGGCCGAATCCACGCTCACCAACATCTCAATCGGCGCGGCATAGCCAGTGGCAGCGCCAATGGCCGCATAGCCTACAATCTCCCCCGACGCATCCAGCCCGATATAGAGTTGGCCCTGAGACTGAATTTCGGCCGCTTCGGGCAGGACCTCAGAGACCAGGGGCAGCGCGTCGGCCCCGCTGGTGAAATAGCCATAGGTCCAGGCCGCGACCACCAGCAAGACCGTAGCCAGCAGCAGCCGTCGTTCGATCAGGTTTTTGCGTTGCCGAGGGGAGATGGTTGCCATGAGGGAAAACGTAGTGCGTAGTACGAGTCGAAGCTGACCTACGCACTACGCACTACGCATTACGCACCATTTATTACTGATTGCGCCTCACAAACCAGACGACACCGCCGCCCAGTAAGAAAACGATAAACATAACCCAGAAGATGGCAGCGGCGCGCGGCTCCAATTCAACCCCGCTGGCCACTGCATTCTGGACTAAAAAAACCAATGCGAAAAGCCATATCGCCCATAGCAGCCATTCGTACCACGGCCGTTTCTTAATCTCAATGACAAATTTTTCTTCAGACATCGTTATCTCTCCTGTACCGGCTGATTACTATCAATGCCATACTCCGGTAAGTCCAAATTCCACCACTCTTCCGCGCTGGCCTGCGTGCCGTAGCCAAACGCATCGTCCATGCTGCGGAAGAAGTTAATCATGAACGGTGTCGTAGCCGAGCCAGCCTTGACCCACTCATGGACCCAGGCATTGTCCTTCTTGGAGAAGGGGCAAACGGCAAAGCAGATACCGCAGTTGGTACCGGCTACCTCACGCCAGTAGGCCCGGCAGGTGACGGCATTCTCAAAGTAGGCTTTGTGGCCGGGGTTGTTCCAGTCGCCCTGTGTCTCCCAGGTTGGCTCGTCGGCAAAGCTGAGGGACTCGGAGGGGCAGGCTTCGGCACATTTCTTGCAGCGTTTGCAGAATTCCATGATGCCCGCGTCAATCGGCTTGTCCAGCGCCAGTGGCAGGTCGGTCAAAATCTTGGAGACACGCACCATTGGGCCAAATTCCGGCGTAATCATCCGGTTCAGACGAGACTGCTCGCCTAGCCCGGCCAAAATACCCATAGCGGGGGCAATGCCCAGGGCATTGGTGCTGGATTCGCTCAGCCCTTGATAGCCCAGCCCGCGCAGAAATTCCTGCGTTGAGCCTTGAATTGTTTCACTACGCCTGTAGGCCAGCGAGGTTGTTTGCGAACCGAGGGCGGTGGGACTGCGGCGCATCGTTTCCACCGACATCTGGACGGTGTAGACGATGACGTATTTACATTTGTTGGGGATGTAACGGGCGTCGTCGGTTTCGTAGGCTTCTTCTTCATCGGTAAAGATCAGCTCTTTACCATCCGGGTCTACAGCATAGATCAGCTTGCGCGTCTGCTCGTTTAGCTCCATGAAGCCGACCGAAGAGGCACCGAAATGGCGCATAGCAGCTCGAATGATTTTGGCTGCTTCTTCCGGGGTTCCGGTCCATTTGGGGACGCCGCGCTCTTCGGGGGTGGCTGCTCGCTGGGGACCAAGGTAACTGCGACCCACGCCGACGTGGGCGGCGCGTAACGCCTGGTCTTTGAGAGTGTAGCCATCCACATTGTCGAGCATACGCTGTTTTTCCATGCGTTCGGCCGTTTCGGTCAGGCGGTCAACTTCCATGGCGCCGATGTAACCGGCAAAGCCAGGACCACGTACCGTGCCCATGCGCTCATCAAACCGTTGCATTCTGTCCCAATCAATTTCTGAGGTTGGTTTGTCAACCGTTTTCACCCACCAGGGGCGTTTGGGACGGCCAGCCGGGTCTGAGAAGGGGGCGGCTTTGAAAGTGGCGACGTGTTGACCGGCGGCCGGTTTGACCACAGTGGCTACGGCCGCTGCGCCCGCACCAACGCCAGCAAATCTCAAGAAATCGCGCCGGTTTAGCTTAAATTTTTCTTTTTCCGACATTTGGTTTTCCTCCAGGTTAGAAGTGAAAAGTAAGAAGTAAGAGGAAAGAAGGAAGATGTGGATGGCCCATATTACTTTCTACGTTCAACTTTTTACTATCTACTCTCCACCTTTCATAAGTTGTAGACAATCAATGACTATACTGTACCAGGAGGGGGGTGGGGGCGGTATCGTGAAAAACTTGAACTTGTGTGGTGATTTTCCTGACAAGGATGGCTGCCAGACCTGCGCGGTTTACTTCACGAATGTTGGCCATAAACAGATGTTAAAACCTCGCAGGTCTTCACAGAGACCGAACACTCTCATATCATTCTTCTTTATAATCGTCCAAAATACCGGCGCGGAGGGCGAATTTCACCAGGTCAGAGCGCTGGGCCAGCCCTAGCTTTTCCATGGCCCGGTGGCGGTAGGTGTCCACAGTGCGGGGGCTGATGATCAGCTTGTCGCCAATCTCGCGGCTGGTGAAGCCCACGGCCGCCAGTCGCAGCACTTCTTGCTCGCGCTCTGACAGGCTGTTGAACTGCTCGAGTTCGCTGCTTTCTTCCTGGGTAAAACGCTCCATTAGGGCCGTAGCGGCGGTGGGGTGTAGAAAGCGTTCGCCGTGCAGTACCACCCGAATGGCCTGGAGCAGGCTGGTGTGGGTGGCTGATTTGGGGACGTAGCCGTCGCAGCCGGCCTCGATGGCCGGGATGACAAATTCGCGGCGGCTGTACATGGAGAGGACAATGATACGGCTGCTTTTGTTTTCCTGCCGAATGGCGTGGATGGCGTCCAGGCCGCTCATGTCGGGCAGGCCCAGGTCCATCACAATGATGTCGGGCTGGTGGGTGTGGGCCAGGGTGATAGCCTGAGCGCCGGTATCGGCTTCGGCAATGACGGTCAGGTCTGTTTCGCTTTCGAGCAGTGCCCGCAGGCCGTCGCGCAAGACTTTGTGGTCGTCAACGAGGAGAATGGTGATCTTGTTGTTTATCATTAGTGCGCCTTATTGTTGACCGAGGACGGAGGACGGAAGACGGAGCGCATGAGCCTCGTTCCGTCCTCCGTCCTCCGTCCTTCGTCTCTTGTCAAAACACCTCACCAGAGGCAGTGGGGATGAAGACCTGTACGGCCGTTCCTCCCCCCGGTGCCGAAAAAACATCCAACTGGCCACCCACAATGGCCGCCCGTTCGTGCATACTAATCAGACCCAGATGACGCCGGCCGCTCTTCTCTGTTGCCTGACGCGTTGAAAAGCCACAGCCATCATCTTCTATACGCATCAACACCCCGTTTGGCAGGCGTGCCAGCGATACCTCAACCTGTTTGGCGTTTGCGTGGCGCAATACGTTGGTCAGGGCCTCCTGGGCAATGCGATAAAGCGTTACCTCGATACCCTG
>SLGK01000172.1 GCA_007123775.1 Anaerolineae bacterium
ACTTTATGGAGGCCATCCGTCAGGCAGACGGGGCGATGGCGCAGCGGGTGGCAGTGGCTAAGGCTGAGGGGATGGTTTTGCGCCATACGGCCGTTCTCAGCCAAACCCAAAAGCGCGTGGGTTTGACGACCCTGTCCGCCACCGACCCGTTAGCCAATTTGAAATATATCAGCTTCCGCACCCGCCACTTTCACGACCAGCCCCTCTTCATCGGCGGCAAAGGGGCCGGCGTGGCCATCACGGCGTATGGGGTGTTGGGGGATATGGTTGGGTTGGTTAGAGAAAGGAAGAAGGCAGAAGGAAGAGGGTAGAAGCTTCTTCCTTCTGCCTTCTTCCCTCTTCCTTTTCACTCCGTGATTTCAAACGGCACCTGTATCAACGCATTGTTGCGCCGCAGGGGGATGTCGGGGCCGTTGGGGTAGTTGAAGGAGTCGGCCGTACCGCTGGCGACGTGGAGGATGGCGTACAGGGTGGTATCAGCTTCAACCGGCTCATCCAGTTCCACCACCACATCATGCTGCAAACCGGCCGCAACCCAGGTGCGGCCCAGAATGGTGGCTTCTTCTAACGCTTCGTTGTCGTAAACCACGACCCAGGTGTCAATGTCAGCCACCACAACGGGGATAATCACGCTGTCACCCGCGGGCTGGTCACGGCCGATCAGGTAGCGGCCGGGATTGGTGTTGAGGCTGAACGGGTTGGGCAAACGGCCGTCGTAACGGACGGGCGGATCGTTGCGCGGAAAGTCAAACGCATCGCCCGGATTGGTGTCCTCGTGCAGCATCAGGTAAATGGTTTCCGTAACGGCCGCTTCTATTAGTGAAAGGGTGACCCGCTCATTCAGCCCATCGGCCAGCGGGGCCGAGCCGATAATCAGCCCCATGGCCCCCTCATCATCCTGATAGGCCACCAGCCAGCCCGGCCCATAGCTGATCACCCGATCCACCACAATCTGCCCGCCCACTACCGGCTGATCATAGACCAGAATGTCGGGCGGGTAAACGACGCGGAAGTCGGCCAGCAGCGGTTGACCGCCCACCAGCAAGGGTAAATCCTGCTCCTGCAACTCCAGTTGGCGCGGCTCGCCCCGGTCCTCGTACAGGACGGCATGGAGGGTAGGCGTGGCCTCACGCCAGCGGATGGGGATAGGGATTGACGCTGATTCGCCCGACTCAACGTAGGCAAAGCCCAATACCTTTGCGCTGGCCCCGTCGCGGACGGCGTGGATGACCACCCAGCCCGCTTCGGGCAGGAAGACGCGATCAATGATGATTTCGCCGTTGGCGGTTAAATCCTGGTCAGAGACGACCAGTTCCGGCAGGGGGAAGTCGAGGGTGACGGCGATGGTGGCGCCGACCGGTTCGTCACCTATCAGCCAGGGTTCGGCCGTTTCTGGCTGAAAGGTGTCCTCAACCTGGGGGTAAAGGATAAAACGCAGGTTTTCCTCGGCCAGGTAAGGGTCGATGGTGAGGGTGATGCTGGGGGTCAGGCCGGCGGGAACGGCCGTATAACCCAATAACGTAGCAGGAACGGCCGTTTCGCCATTAAACACCGCCAACCAGCTTTCCTCCGGCACCACCACCTGCTGGATGAGCAGCCGGCCCTCTTCACCCAGCGTCTGATCGCTCACCGTCAGGGCGGGCAGGATGGGCGTTGGCTCCGGCGTGGGGCTGGGCTGCGGCGTCGGCGTAGCCGTGGGCACAACCATGCCGCTGCTGGCGGCAGTCGTGGGTGTCGGGGTTGGGTCGGGCGTAGCCGTCGGGTCAGGGGTGGCCTGACTGCAAGCGGCCAACAGGGTCAACAGCAAGAAGGTCGTTATCCATTTCCACATTGGCCCAATTGTATGCAGTTGCCGCCAAAAGCCCAAACCGGCTTAGAAACAGATGGTAATTATTGACTCCTCACCTATTTTTTGACCACGATGACACGGATAAAACAGATTTTCACGGATTTTCTTATCCGTGCTGATCCGTGAGTCCACTGAAAAAACCGAGTTTTTTGCTAAAACCCATCACAATCACCAGAGTGGTTGGCCTTGAAAAACTCGGTTTTTGGACCTTTTTTCAGTAGAGTCATCCGTGCCATCCGTTAAATCCGTGGTTAATTTTTTCAGGGAAGTGAACGGTTACACCGGATGATAGACACGGTTACACCAAAGCAACCTGTAACCGTTTGCCAACAGCCAAGGCTGCTTTCTCCAGCGTGATTAAGGTCGCGGACTCATTTTCCGGGTCGAGCAGCCTGTCTACGGCCGCTCGGCTGGTATTCATGCGCCGGGCCATTTCTGCTTTGGTCATGTTTTGTTCTTCCATTGATTTGGCAATCTGAAAAGCAAGCACGCGCTTCCAGGCAACGGCTTCGGCCTCGGCCAATAAACCCTCTTCAGCCAGAAAATCATCCAAACTGCTACCCAAGTGTTTCTCGTTCATATTTTTATCCCAGTAAATCTCTAAGCCGCTGCCGGGCCAGCTTCAAATCAGCCGTCGGTGCCTTTTGTGATTTCTTGATGAAACCATGCAGCAAGACCATTGTGTCACCTTCAACCGTGAAAAGCACCCTGGCAATGCGCTGGTCAAGTCGAGAGCGTACTTCCCACAAGTTCGCCTCAAGTTTGCGAATAAGCGGCATACCCAAAGGCCAGCCATACTGAACAGTTTTCAAATCATCTCCAATGATTTTTCGATCTTGAATCGGCAGCGACTTTAACCATTCTCGTACCGGTTCGTTGCCACTGTTTGTTCGATAGAATAGAACGCGAAGACGAAAATCATTGGTCATATTTCACCCCGAACTGTATCATTATTGATACGGTTTGACAATAGGATTCAGGAAAATATTAGACTGCTCAGCGGCGCATCGCCTCCAGCCATATTTGCCGGCCGTCCGTAGTCAGGTGGATGGTGCCTAATTCATCAAGGTGCAGGGTGGGAGCGTGCCAGGCTTCTGTGGCACTGTTGGCGATGATGATCTGGGGCTGCACGGCCGTTACCAACCCCGCACTCACCTCCCTATCCAGCCGCAAAACCAGCGCGTCCAGGGGCATACCCCGCGTTAAGAGCTGCGCCTGGCCCCACTCCCCCAGCGGGCCGGGCAAGAGCAATCTGAAATCACCATAGACCAGCCGCAGAGCCACGCCGTTTTCGTGATGGTCCGGATGTCGCTCCGGGCCGGGGTGCAAAATTTCCAGGCGCACGCCGTCTTCGATCAGAATCGTCTCCCCGGCCTGGGCAGGATGGATTGGGGTTTCGGCATTCAGCGCCGCTTCCAGCAGCGGATTGTACAGGGGGGATTGGCCCAACTCAGTGCCGTTGGTGATTAGCTGCTCCACTCGGTAGCGGTCAAACAGGGGCGGCAGGCTGGTCACGTAGTCGCCGCCGGGATGGGTAGCCACCAGCAGGTCAAGCTGGCGCTGGCCAAAGGGGAACTGCTGCCCCAGTTGGGCATTGAGCCGCGTGGCCGAGCCGCCGCCGTCAACCAGAACGAAACGGCCGCTTGGTGTTTGAATGAGTGTGGCCGCCCCCCGGTCCGTGTTCAAAAAGTAGACGTGCAGATAGCCATCCGGCCGGCTGCCGCCCCAGGCCAGCGTCAGCAGCAGCATAATGACCAGTCCGACCGAGGCGAAATTGAGGGCGGCGTTTTGGCTTACCTGGCTGTGCAGTTGGCTGCGTTGTGGGGCGGGTAGGTAGACGTACCAGGTGGCCATACCAATCGCGCCGTACAGGGCCAATACACCCGTTACCGGTAACTGTACCGGCACGGCCGCACCCGGCACCGCCGCCAGCAGATTGACCACCCCCACCGTATAGGTCAGAAAAAGCCAGGCAATCCAGCCGACCAATTGGCCCAGCGCCGGGATGATCTGGGCCAGCAGCGTGGCCGCGCCGCCACTGATCAGCGTCAGCGGGTGCAGGGGCATGATCAGCGCATTGGCCAGCACGCTCACCAGCGATACCTGACCGAAGTAGTAGATGATCAGGGGCAGTGTCATTATCTGGGCCGATAGTGTCACAATGACCGCCTCGCTGAGACCGAGAACGGCCGTTTTGCGCCAGCCCATCATCTCCGGCCAGCGTTCAGTCAGATGCTCTCTGAGACGGGCAACGGCCGGGCCGACGTACAGCATCAGCCCCAGCGTAGCCATAAAGCTCATCTGAAAGCCCACGTCCCAGAGGGCCAGCGGGTGCAGCAGCGTCATCAAAAAGGCGGCCAGGCAGAGGGAGG
>SLGK01000151.1 GCA_007123775.1 Anaerolineae bacterium
ATTCTGCTTTGCCGCAGGGACAGGTGGCGCAGGTGTTGGGAAAGCAAGTGCTGCGGTCTGGCACGTCAGTTGGGGCACATTATCGTGAGGCACATCGGGCGCGATCTGATGCGGAATTTTTAAGCAAAATGCGTTTGGCCTTGCAGGAATTGGACGAAACGGCATACTGGCTTGAATTGTTAGTAGAAGCTGAAATTGTCCCTGCTGCCAGACTGGTTGAATTACAACAGGAAACAGAAGAACTGATCGCCATATTTGTGACGATTGCCAAAAAAGTTGATACGAATGGAAAAAGGAGGGGGTGAAAAGGCAGAAGGACGAGGGTAGAAGGAAGAATTCTTCCTTCTGCCTTCTTCCCTCTTCCTTCCTGATTGACTATGAGCTGGTATTACAACTACAAACCAACGAGACCAATTGATACTGACGAAGGCATCAAGGCCAAGAGTAAGCGTGGCGATTTTGTCAAGAACTGGTGGGCCACGCGCTGGATTAAGGCCATCTGCTCTTTTTCTGGCCGCGTGATTTTTATAGGGGAACGGCCGTGGCTCTCCTCTTTGGTCTCAACCTGGCCGGGCTACTCATGCTGCCCGACCTGCTCATCGCCGATGTGGTAGACGCCGACGAACTGGACACAGGCACTCGGCGCGAAGGGATGTACTTCGGCATGAACGGCCTGATCATTCGGCTGGCCTTTTCTCTGCAAGGCATCATTACCGGCACGGTCCTCACCTGGAGCGGCTACGTGGCCCCTACGCCCCTTGAACTTTATCCTGCCCAACCTGACGCCGCTCTATGGGGTATTCGCCTCATGATCGGCGGCTTTCCGGCTCTGGCCCTGCTGTTGGCCTACTGGTTTTTGCGCCACTACGCCCTGCACGGCCAACGCCTGACCCAGTTCCAAACCGACGTGGCCCAACTGCAAGCCCGCAAACGCGGCGATATTGGTTGAAAAGAATTGACGCAGAGACGCGGAGACGCAGAGAAAAATAGAGGATGAGTCTTCGTATGTTCTGGTTGACTCAATCCTTTCTTCCTTGTGCCTTCTTACCTCTTACTTTGTATACCGGTCCAACTGACCAGTCGTTGGCTCCGCTCAACAGAACCAGTCTTCGCTGAGGCGGGGCGGGGGTAGATCGGGGAATAGTGGTTTGTGCCAAACCGGTCTCGGTTTTTGCGCCAGGCCATAAGCGGCTTGCTCGATGGCGGCAAAGGTGGCGTAGGCGTCCCCATTGCCGGCCTGGGCCAACTGTGTTACCTGCTGGTGCAGTTGGTCCATAAGCGGGTCGGGATGGGTCCAGATATAGGTGAAATTGGCGGCGTCCAGCGGTCCCAGCCAGTCGGGGACACAACTGTTTTCCAGCAGCGCACTATGGGGCGGGATGAGCAGGCGCACGGCCAACTGTACCGCCGGTACATACTGAATCAGGTTCTGGTCCCGAATCCAGGTCAGCAGGTCGAGGTAATCGTCGAGGCTGGTCCAGGGGGTGAAGGCTACCCAGGTGGGCTGAATAGCCATTCCCGCCTCGGCCACAATGGCCAACGCTTCTTCCATGTCGGCGACGGTGTGGCCTTTGTCCAGGTGGGCCAGCACCTCATCGCTGACCGCTTCAAAGGCGGAAATCACAAAGCTGCACCCCAGGTTGGCCAGTTCGGGGAAGAAATGCCGCTTCTCTAAAATATGCTCCACTTTGGTGGTAAAGTCGAAGGTCACGTCGGGGAATTCCCGGTGCAGGGCGCGAGTAATGTTGAGGGCGTGGCCGGGGCCGTTGAGGAAGTCGGGGTCGCCAAAGCTGATGTGGCGGGCGCCGGCGGCCACCTGCTGCCGGATGTCGGCCAGGACGGTTTCTTGGGGGATGATGAAGAAACGGCCGTTATACACCGGCACCACCGGACAATGACGGCAGGTATGCAAACAGCCCCGACTGCTTTCCACGTAGCCGGCCAGGTGGGCCTCGCCGTCAACCATGTAGCGGGCGTACTGGTCCAGGCCAGGCAGCGTTTGCCGGTCGGGTAGGGGAAAATCCAGCCGGGAGATGTTGGGCGTGGCGCGATGGGTTGGGGTAGAAACGGCCTGCACTGAGCCGGTCGAAGTGGCCGTAATCCCCTCAACCGATTTCCCCTGTGCCAACTTCTGTGCCAGCGCTAACAGCGGCGCTTCATATTCGCCGGCAATAACCGAATCGGCTATCTCAGCCAGCAAGTAGTCGGCATTGAGCCAGGCGTAGAGGCCGTAAAAGCAGAGGTGGGCCTGGGGATTGGCCTGCCGCGCCTGCCGGGCTGCCGTGACGCCCAGGCGTAGGGCGGTGTGCATCGGCACGGCAATGGCGATGAGATCGGCCGTTTCCACCGCTTCTTGGGGAAAAGGAGAGACGGACAGGTCAACGGCCGTTACCGCAAATCCATTCTGGCGCAAAACGGCCGTAGGCCAGGCCAGACTCAACGGCTGGTGGCCCAATTCATAGCAGGCCAATAAGAGAATCTGCTGCTTAGCTACCATTAGTAGTTGATAGTTGACAGTTGTTAGTTGACAGCTATCAACTGTCAACTGGTAACTGTTAACTATTTCCTGGCCGGCGCGCCGCCCTTGCCGCCAACAGGTGCGCCGCTAATCGGTGCGCCGCCGCTGTCGCCAAAGAAGAAGTTCTCCATTTGCTGGAAGAGGAGTTCCTGCGCGTTGGGGTCGGCCATGTTGAGGCCGTAATGGTTGATAATGAGCGTAGCCTGCTCTTGCCAGGCATTCCAGCCCATCCTGGAAATATTGTCGAAAATGCGCTGCCCCAGCGGACCGGGGAAAGGCGGCCGGTCCAGCGCGGGTAGTTCTTCGCCGTAAAGGGCGCATTGGACGACGGTGATAGTTTTGGTTTGGCGTGTCATGGGTTGCTCCGTGAACGTAGTGCGTAGTTCGTAGTGCGTAGCGGGTTAATTCACCGCTTGTTGATTAAGATTGTAGGTATGAGTATATAACGGCCGTTGGGGAACTTCAAATGGTTGTTAACTGTCAAACGAATCCAGAAAGTTGTCCGCCAGGCTCAGGGAGTGTACTGACTTTAGGGCGGTGGTTTGTCTGGCAAAGCGGTCATCTGCCGTGAAAAAGAGCGTCTCGTATGACTCAGCCAGAGCGGCAAAGGTGGCATCGTACACCGTTACGTCATGGGTATGGGCTAATTGTACAGCCTGCTTGATGGTGTTGGCAGAGGGAGCTGCCCATTCCAACTGCATGTCGAAAAGGCTTTGCACGGCCGTTTGCACTTGTTCTGTACTATATTCCTTGTTGTAACGCAGCACATTGGCAACCTCGTACATGAGCAGCCAGGGCACAACAATAGCAATCTGCCCTTGCAGATAAGCCGCCCGCAATCTCAGAGCTTGCTCCGCCCAAACCTCTTCCTGGCGAAACCATTTAATGATAACCGAGGTGTCCAAGACAATTTTGGGTGTCATTGACTATTCTGTGATCCCTGTCTTGATTCACGCCAGTGGCGGATAACGGCCGTGCTGTCTTCGCCTGTACCTGGGGTTGCGCGGGAGAGGCTGTCCTGGGCCGCAACCGCTCGCTTTATGACCGGATTGTCAATCGGCCGTGTAGAAGAATGGCGAATTTCCATATACAGGCGCATTGCTTCACGCAGCAGCTCGCTGCGGCTGCGGTGTTCTTCTTCGGCCACTGCATCAACTTCATCCAGAAAGGTAGTTGGAAAAGAAACCATTACTTTTTTAGTAGACATTGATGATTCTCCTTATACCATATGTAAGCGTTCTATTTTGTCACCATTTGAACGCTTATCTTTATTATATCTTTAAGCTATAATAAGGCAATAATCGCCACCAATTTAATTGCCGTGATACAATAACTTTATGTTACGCTTGCTTTTTCTGGGAATGCTGGGGCAGTTCTCCCGAATTGTTCTGGAGCGGCTGCTGGCGGCGAATACGGCCGTTATTGCCAATATCGGCGTAGACGGGCGTGGCGACCCGGCGCCCCTGCAATTGCTGCCACCCCAACCACCGGTCGGTTCGCTGCCTATCCTCAACCCTTACCAACAGCCGTCAATCATCCAGTTGGGCTGGCAGGCGCAGATTCCTGTCTGGCAGGTAGGGGATGTGCAGGCTGAGGCGGTGGCTGCAAGCTGGCAGGCCCCTCGGCCAGATGTAGGTATCGTAGCCTGTTTCTCCCAAAAAATTCCGCAGCAGTTGCTCGATTTGCCCCGGCACGGCTGGCTCAACCTGCACCCGTCGCTGCTGCCCCACTTTCGCGGGCCGGAACCGCTCTTTTGGACCTTCCGCGCCGGCGTGCAGCAAACGGGTGTGACGCTCCACTGGCTGGATGCCGGTCTGGATACGGGGGCTATTGCCTTACAAAAGGAGCTAACGCTGCCGTTGGGGATAGATGGGTTAGAGGCAGAGCGGCAAACGGCCGTATTATGCGCCCAACTTTTAATTGACGGCCTGGATCAACTGGCTAACGGCCGTTTACCCCGAATCCCCCAACCCCCTGGCGGCAGCTACCACAGCTTCCCCACCGCCGCCGATTTTGAAATCCCGACCAGTTGGCCGGCGCGGCGTACCTTTCACTTTATGCGGGGAACGAGCCATTGGCAACGGCCGTATACGATTCTATTGTCTGATGGGGAGAAAATTGTGGCGAAAACGGCCGTGGCGTACAGTGAGAAAGGCGAGGAGGAAGCGGTTGTTGCCAGGGGGCAGGCTATCCAATTTTCTTCTGGTGTCTTGTGGGTTACTGGATAGGGTCAATTAAGATGTTAATTTTCTGCAAAACCTGAGACATTGTTTGTGGCGGTATCCGCGCCAGTAATTCTGCCTGACGCACACGCCAATCGAGGCTTTTGACTTGATCACATAAAACCACGCCAGTCACATTGAGTCCGGCAGGGATTTCGACTTCAAATGGATACCCCTTCTGTTTAGTCGTAATAGGGCAAAACAGAGCCAGACCAACTTTTTCGTTATAGGCTTGTGGCGTGATGACCAGCGCCGGGCGACGTCCGGCCTGTTCGTGGCCTGCCTGTGGGTTGAAATTAAGCCAGACGACATCGCCTCGTGCCGGAACGTAGGCCATGATTACCAGACCTCGCTGCCAACGGCCGTTCCAGTTTCAACCTCATCATGCCGATTTTCGGCCGTAACCTGAGCCAGCAGATCGGCCAGCGTTGGTTTTGGCTCCGCCAGCGGCATAATGATAAGCCGCCCTTCTTCAACAGTCAGGCGTACCGGTGAATCAGATGCAATGTCCATTTCAGTAGCAAGTGCTTTGGGAATGCGTATTGCCAGACTGTTACCCCATTGTTTGACTTGTGTTTGCATATGCCAATCTCCATAAACCCTATTTTGTATACACAAAATGATACACGATTGACGGAACACAAGCAATAGTCAACCCAATCCGTTCCTCCCCTAATCCGGCGAGGGCGGCGCGGTGAGACACCGGCCGCAGCCAGAGAGGCTTAATGGCCTGTTCTTTGTTGATGAAACGGCCGCTGTCGCTCAACGTGGCTCCAATACTTTCCAATCGCTGCTCATGGTCGGCCAGTTGCGCTTCTATAATGACTTGCTGTCGTGCCAGCTGTACGATGGCCAGGGATGCTTTATAAGCCTGCACGGCCGGCGTATCCAGAATCAAAAGCTGGCTGAAATCGGGGTCACTCGTTAGCCGTCCTTCGCGAAAGGCTTCGGCCAAAACGTCGTAACATTCGCGCTGATAGCGGATAATCTTGTCACGTAGTTCCGACTTCACCCGGTCGGCGTTGATGCCAAAGAGGAAGCCGGGAATGAACTTGAGCGGCAAAGCCAGCACAGCACTCGTGTGCGGCCGGCGGCTACTGGGGTCTATGTCTGTCGTCGTTACGACGACAGACATAACTTCTTGAGACAAAACGGCATCGCGGTTGATACGCCGTCGCTGGCCGTCCCAATTCAGCCCCATGAAATCGCAGATGGGACGGATTGGCACGTAGACGGAGCTACCTCGTTCATCGGCAATCAATACGGCCGTTATGACTGCTAAGGTGCAAGGCACTGGCCACATGAGCTGCAAAGGACCAAAACCGTTCGGCCAGTGCCTCGCACCGCTCTGGGCGTGATCGCCTTATCACTCATGGTTCCTCCTCCGCTTTGCCGTAGCGACGTTGCCACTCATACAGCTTGTTAATTGCCTCTAGCGGACTCATGCTGTTCACATCCAGCTTCTTTAGCTCCTCCAGAATGGGGCTGGATTCGGGGAAGAGGGCCATCTGCTGCGTCTGGGTCAGGCGGCTGGGTTCAACGGCCGTTGTCGGAGCATGCGCTTCCAATTCCTGCAAAATCTCGTTGGCCCGGCCAATGACGTCGCGGGGCAGCCCGGCCAGTTGAGCCACGTGGATGCCGTAGCTGCGGTCAGCCCCGCCAGGTACAATCTGGTGCAAAAAGACAATCGTATCCCCCTCTTCGGCGGCGGCCACGTTGTAGTTAGCCACCAGCGGCAGCAGGTCGGCCAGGCCGGTCAGCTCGTGATAATGGGTGGCAAACAGAGTGCGCGGCTTGAGGCGGGGGTGGTTGTGGAGGTATTCCACGATAGACCAGGCAATAGCCAGCCCGTCGTAGGTGCTGGTGCCCCGGCCGATTTCGTCCAAGATCAGGAGGGATCGGTGGCTGGCGTGGTTGAGGATTTCGGCCGTTTCTACCATTTCCACCATGAAGGTGGAGCGGCCGGCGTGCAGCTCGTCATGGGCACCAATGCGGGTAAAGATGCGGTCGGCCAGGCCGATGGTGGCCTGTTCTGCCGGCACGAAGCTGCCGATTTGGGCCATCAGCACAATTAAGGCCGCCTGGCGCAGGTAAGTTGATTTACCACTCATGTTGGGGCCGGTGATGATCTGGATGCGCTCAACGGCCGTCATGTGGGTATCATTGGGCACAAAGCGGTCGCCCACGCCGCCTGTGTGGACCAGCGACCGCTCCACGACGGGATGGCGGCCCTGTTCGATGTGCAGGCAGTTTTCGTTGGTCAGCGTGGGCCGCACGTAACCGTGCGTGGCAGCCACTTCGGCCAGGGCCGCGGCCACGTCAATCTGGGCCAGAATTTGGGCCGTATGCAACAAACGCGGGCTGTAACTGCCCACCTGCTGGCACACCTCCTTAAAGAGCCGTTCCTCAATTTGCAGGATGCGCTCCTCGGCGTTGAGGATCAGCGTCTCGTACTCTTTCAGGTCAGGCGTAATGTAGCGCTCGGCGTTGGTCAACGTTTGCTTGCGGATGTAGTCGTCGGGCACGTGCTTGCTGTTGGCTCTGGTGACTTCGATGTAGTAGCCGAACACCTTGTTAAAACCCACCTTGAGCGAACTGATGCCGGTCCGTTCCCGCTCGCGTGGTTCCAATTCATCCACCCACTGGCGGGCGTGGGCCGAGGAGTTCATCACCCCATCCAGTTCGGCCGAAAAGCCGGGCTTGATGACGCCGATTTTGTTGAGATTGGCCGGGGCTTCGGCCACAATGGCCTGCTCAACCAGGTCCACCACCTCGCGGCAGGGATCCAACTGCTGCAAGAGGGCCTGGAGCTGGGCGGCGGGGCTGTCGGCGCTGTTGGCGCTATCGGCCCCCAGGATGGGCAGGTTTTTAAGGTCGGGCAGGCGGGCCAGGGCTTGTCCCAGGTTTTCCAGGTCGCGGGGAGTGGCTTTGCCGCCGAGGGCGCGGTTGGTCAGCCGCTCGATGTCGGGCATGTTTTTGAGGGTGGCGCGGATGTCGGCCCGGAGCAGGGCGTCATTGAAGCAGGCTTCGACCTGATCGAGTCGCTGGTTGAGGTCGTCTACGTGGAGCAACGGCCGTGTAATCCTTTGCCGCAGCAATCTGGCCCCCATCGAAGTGACGGTCTCATTCAAAACTGACAGGAGGGAATTACCCCGCTCGCCGCCGATGGATTCGGTTAGCTCCAGGTTGCGCCGGGTGCTGCTGTCCAGGGCCATGTAGCCCTCGGTGCTGTAGGTGGCCAGCCGCTGAATCTGGCCTACGCTCCCTTTTTGGGTCTCTTGCAGGTAGTGGAGGATGGCTCCGGCGGCGCGGGTGGCCAGCGGCTTGCCCTCACAGCCGAAGCCGTCCAGCGTTTTGACGCCAAAGTGGCGCAGGAGTGTCTGGCTGGCGTTGCCCAGTTCAAAGCGCCAGTCGGGCAGCTTGCTGACGGTGCGGGCTTCCTGGCTGAGGGTGTGTTCGCTGTCGGGTACGAGCAGTTCGGCCGGGTGCAGGCGGGCCAGTTCTTCGATGAGGCGACGACGGCCGTTTACCTGTGTCGTGGCAAATTCACCCGTGGAAATATCGGCATAGGCCAGGCCGGCCCGCTCCCCGTCTACGATAGCGGCGGCCAGATAATTGTTGCGGCCGGCGTCCAGCATCCCCGGTTCGATGACCGTACCGGCGGTAAAAACGCGCACCACGTCACGGGGCATCAGGCCGTTGATCGGCTTGTCGCCCAACTGCTCACAGAGGGCCACCTTGTAGCCTTTGGCGATGAGGCGGGCGATGTAGCCTTCGGCGGCGTGGTGAGGCACGCCGGCCATAGGGGTGCGCTGCCCTTTACCCTGCGGCCGGCTGGTCAGGACCAAATCCAGCTCTTTGGCGGCCAGATGGGCGTCGTCGTCGAACACTTCGTAAAAGTCACCCAGGCGAAAGAAGAGAATGGCATCGGGGTATTGGGCCTTGAGGTCCAGATATTGGCGGCGGCTGGGTGTTACTTTCTTAGACATAACTTCTCGTTGGGTTTTTTACCGCCAAGACGCGAAGAACGCGAAGAAAGGCTTTGCGCTCTTTGCGTCTTGGCGGTGAATTGAATGCAGTTGTAAGGTCAGGTAATGATGGCCAGACGTGAGTCAAACTCTTCCCAGGTCAGTAAGAAGGCGTCAATGGTCATTTCTGTTGGGCCGTTATCGAGTGCCGGATCCATGACCCACACACTGGTCTCTGTTAAGGCTACCAAAACGAGTGCGTGAAAGCCCGTAAAATCTGCCCAGGGCAAAAAGTTAGCATCCACAAATACGATGGGAAAATCACCTTGTGCCAGGTAGTTGTTTAATTCGGCTAGTGTGCATGTGCCATACGTCACCGGATGCCCCAACTTCTGCAAACGGGTCACACGGCTGGCCGGTGTGCCAAAAGAATAGCTGTCCATGGCCCGTGCTAATTCTGCTTCTGTGTAAGTGTGGCCCAGGGCGGCCAGTACCATGCGGACACAAGCGGGTAAGCAAGCCCCCGGTTTACTCTGGGGATAGTGTGGCACCGGCGTAGAGCCTTTGGGCATGTTGTAAAATCCTTTCGTAATGGCTGCCGTTGGTCAGAATAGAACCAGTTTGGGCATCGACTTCGATGATGCCCACTTCACCCAGATCGCCCAGTTGAGCCAGAGAAAGCACGATTGGCACGCGCCAGATTATTTGTTCGCCCCGCAGCAGCAGGTCAGGTTTTTTAGCCCCAAGGCCGGTGCCTAGTTCGGGTATGATCTCGCGATTGACCAGGCGACGGGCTTCTTCAGCCGATATTTGCACGGTAATGGCTACGGCCGTTTCCTGTCCCTCAGCCGCCTCTACCAAACCGGTTGGCGCTGACGGCCCGACCTGTTCTGATAGGGCCAGCAGCGCTTCGTATTGTTCATATTCGACCAATACCACAGTGGGACGGCCGTATTGGGTCACATAAACCACGTCACCATCACGCAGAACAGATTGAATCACCTGGCTGGTTTGACGGCGTAAGTCGCTAACCGGCATAATTTTTGTAGCCATTTTTGGTACGCTCCATTGTGTTACATTGAGTACAAACCGGGGCTATTGTACCACAAACATGTCGGTTTATCGTAAAGCGTAAAACGTAAGGCGTAAGGTCTTTCAGGTTACGCTTTACGTTTTACGCATTAAGGCTTCTTACCCGCTCTGGTACGCGCTGTGGTCAAGTAGTTTGCCCTTCAAGCCAGGCTTCAAGCGTGCGGCGGTGGCGGCCTTCCAGTTTGGTCAACGGCCGTTTCCCCTTCATCAACGCGTTGGCCTCGTCAAAACTCATGTTGTGGTGCTTCATAAAGTAGGCGGCCAAAACCGTTGCGCTGCGGCCGCGTCCTTTGGCGCAGTGGACCAGAACGGTACGGCCGTCTTGCACCTGCTCATGGATAAAGTCAACGCTGGCGTCAATGGCGGCCGGGTTGGGCACGGTCACGTCCAGCACCTTGACCTGAGTGTGGGTTATGCCGTGTTGGTCGTAAAAGGCAGTATCGTCTTCGCGTTCGGCGCGGATATTGAGAACGGCCGTTATACCCTTGTCGCGGATGAAATCATAGTCACGCCGGTAATGGGGCGCACCGCCCAGCCAGAGCTGCGGCTCGATCTCATCAAACCAGGGCTGGCGCAGGATGCGCTCGTAGACAAAGCGTATAACGGGGAATAGTTTGTCGAACAAATAATGGAACGGATTCATAGGGGATAAGGATAGCGGGGAGCAGGCAATTGTGCAAAAGAAAAAGAGGGCGAAGAAACGGCCGTTCGTCCTCTTGATGGTCTGTGTATTCGATTAAAATGTGAAAACAGGTTGCTTCTCAGGTCAGGGCTGTTTGTTGGCTCGAACGCAGGGCAAAATTGATGGCGTCGATCAATTTAACGGCGTTAAAGGGTTTGGACAGGCAGATGGAGGCGCCTAATTGCCGGGCATGGTCAAACCAGTCTTGTTTGCCAACCCCACTAATGACGACAACAGGGACATTGGCGATAGTCGGCATCGTCTTTTGCTTTTCCAAAAAGTCCAGCCCGCTTACTTCAGGCATCATCAAGTCACAACAAATAACGTCAGGTATTATGACTTTCAGAATTGACAATGCCTCAGCCACGCTCTGTGCGACCACAACTTCGTAATGTTCTGTACCCAGCATCAGTTTAATCAAACGGGCAATGACCGGATCATCATCAATTACGAGAACAAGCGTACCATCCATAATTGGTTCTAATTGTCTCCTACCGGAGTACAGAGAGTCTTACCGCATCAATAAGCAAGACAATGTTGCCCAACACCCACGCTATTAGCTTATCTGATGCCATACACTACTCAAATAGGTAAACTTACCTATAGGGGAAAAGAAGAAGCCGGTTGGAATTTTTCAACCGGCTTCTTTCAATGGCGGGAGAACGATTAGGCTCAACCAACTATGGTACTTTTGTACCGCTGCGCTGCTGGCCGGCGGTAATCTCGCGCTGAAGCTGTCGTTTGTAAGGGAAGAAATCGACCTGGATGGTGTGGCGGGTGGAGCGGACATAACGGCGACGCAGGACGGCTTGCTCGTGTACAATGGCCTGCCACATACTGCCTTTGGAGGGCAGGGCTGCCTGACCGCTGAGCAGATCGGCCACCCAGCGGGCCTGTAATTCGGCCAGGGGCATGATGGCTCCCAGCGGCTGGATCAGGCCAATAAAGTAGAGGTTTTCATGTTCGGGATGAACGACCTTGCGGTAGAGGGGTATCTGGTTATCGCGCACGTCGATGAAGTCGGGATCGAAAAAGGGGAAGCTGATCTGGTAGCCGGTGGCGTAGATGATGGCGTCGATGGCCTCGCGGCTGCCGTCGCTGAAGTGAACCACACGGCCGTTTAGCTGGCTGACGTTGGGTTTGAGCTGAACACGGCCGTTTTGCACCAGATGCGGCAGTTCTTGTGACATGGTAGGATGCTGGGCTGGCAAGGAATGGTTTGGCTTAGGCACGCCGAATTTCTCCTGATTGCCTCGCGTTAGCTCAACCAGCGTGCCCAGCAAAAAGCCCTGCCATTTGAGCGGCAGTCGCGTCACCCAGGGTTTGAGCCAGGTGTCGGTGGGCCGTCCCAGAATGTAACGGGGTAAAATATGCGCTCCCCGGCGCGTGGAGAGGAAAACCTGCACGGCCGTTTCTGCCAGGTCACAGGCAATATCCACGCCGGAGTTGCCGATGCCCACCACCAGTACCCGCTGGCCCGTCCACTGTTCCGGGCTGCGGTAGCTGCGCGAGTGAATGGTTTCGCCATCAAACTGGCCGGGGAAATTAGGCAGTTTGGGCTGCCAATGGTGGCCGTTGCATACCAGAACGGCCCGGTAGGTTATGGTTTGCGTCTGTCCGTCAGCCATTGACCTTACGGTCACACGGTAGCCCTCTGTGACCGGCACAACGCGCTCGACGCAGTGGCCAAAGGTGACGTGGGGATAGAGGTCAAAGTAGCGGGCATAGGCCTGGAAGTAGGCGAATATCTGGCTGTGATGGGGGTAGGGGGGATAATCGGCGGGCATGGGGAAGTCGGAAAAGGCCATGCGTTCTTTGGAGGTGTCGATGTGGAGGGAGTCGTAGGCGGCGGAACGGCCGTTGTCGTTGTTGTAGCGCCAGTTGCCGCCAATATCGCTTCCCATCTCAAAACAGTCAAAAGGAACACCGGCCTTTTTGAGGGCTTTCATCGTCGTCAAGCCGGACGCACCGGCCCCGATAACGCACACCTTTTCCACCATGCTCCCGATTCTCCGCTAAAATGTTGCGGGTGGCCCATAGCGAGTACGCGTTCTGGTCACTCGCTATCTGCAATGCGCAACTCGCAACAAAGCTGCACAAAACCCCGCGCAAGCTAAAAGGCCCACAAAAAGAAACCGCGCCCTGTTAGAAACGCGGTTATTGAACGAATCTATTTCCCTGACAGTTGATTAGCTCAGGCGTACTCATCCAGAAAAGCCCGCAGCGGTTCGATAATCTCATCAGGGTGAGTCATGCTGACGGCGTGGGCCGCCCCTGCCACGCGCACCTTGCCTTTGCCGTTGGGCAGCAGCTCATAAAGCTGGTCTGCCAGGGCCACGGGCGTACCCAGGTCGGCCAATCCATGAATCGAGAGTACCGGTACCTCAATCTGACGAATCTCGTCGTCGGTCAGCGGTACGCGGGCCAGTAAAGCGTTCATGGTATGGTACATATGCTCGCCGGAAAAGGCCGACCATTTTGGCCGCCAGTTTCGCCAATGGTCACCAAAGTTTTCCTGAGGACCAATCAGCAGGAACATCAGCGAGTTCATCATCTCTTCGTTGGCACCATGTTCACGCCAGGCGTCTCGTAGCGTCTTGTAGTTTTCGTTAAATTCCTGGGACTGAATATCTTTGCGGGTACTCATCAAGACCAGGGCTTTAACCCGGTCAGGGTGCTTGATGGCCAGACGCACGCTGGCATAGGCCCCCTGAGACATACCGATAATGGTCGGTTTTTCCAGACCCAGTTCATCCATCAAGCCAATAACGTCGGCAACAATGTCATACAGGTCAAATGCTTTACCATCCCATTCAGTCTGGCCAAAGCCGCGTGTATCCACGCTAATGCAGCGGTAGGCATCTTGTAACGCTTCTACCTGGGCATCAAACATGCTTTGGTCGAACAGGAAGCCGTGCAGAAAAATCAAGGCTGGGCCATCGCCACCGGAGTCTTCGTAATGGATTACTTGATTATTGACGTTTACAGTAGGCATAGATACACCTCAGTATGGGTTGCTATTTTTCGATTATCACCATAGACGAGATGATAACAAAAAACAAGCCTGATGCAACTATAGCCCGCCGTTATGTCGCTGCGTGCAGAAAGTGGCGGCATATTTGCTGGAAGAGCAACGGCCGTTCCCAATGCACTGTATGGCCAGCCTGGGGCACGATTGCCAATTGAGCCTGGGGCATGAGCGTGACCATTTCCCGGTTGATAGCCACGAATTTATCGTCTAGCTCGCCGCAAAGCAGTAGGGTGGGTGTGTCCATCTGGCTAAGATGAGGCCACAAACTGGGCTGAACGCCGGTGCCCATGCCGCGCAGACTGTGGGCCAGGCCGGCCGGGTTGTTTTGCAGTCGCTGCTGGCGTAAGGCCTGGCGAACGGCCGTTTCAGCCTGTTTTTGAGTTGCCCATAGGGGTAACTTTTCCCACCTGTCGACAAAGGCCACAATGCCTTCCCGCTCAATGAAGTCAGCCAGCGCCTCGTCACGCTGCTGCCGCTCGGCTCGTGCCTGGGCCGTTTTGAGACCGGGGGACGCGCTTTCCAGGATCAGCTTGCGAACATATGGGTAGAAGTTCAGAGCAAAGTAGAGGGCCAGCCGGCCGCCCATGGAGTAGCCCAGTAGATGGACCGGAGGGGTTGTGATCTGGTCAATAATGGTGACCAGATCGGCGGCGGCCTGTTCCATTTGATAGCGTTGTGGTGTTTGGGGTACGGCCGTTTCGCCGTGTCCTAGCAGGTCAAGGGCGATTACCTTAAAATCAGAAGCGAAGGCAGGTAGGTGGGGCCGCCAGTTGCGGCGGCTGCCGGTAAAGCCGTGCAAAAGTAGCAGCGGCGGACCATCACCGCTTATGTCAATGCGATAGGCCAGCCCGTTGGCTGTTACGGTTCGCTGTTCAATGGTCATTAACGCCCCGTAGGGGCGCACCTGCGTGTGCGCCCGCTTGTATGCGCCCGTGTGTGCGCCCGCTTGTATGCGCCCGTGTGTGCGCCCGCTTGTATGCGCCCACGAATTTTGGGCAGACATGTGGGACTGCTTTGGGCAGACATGTGGGACTGCTTTGGGCAGACACGTGGGACTGCTTTGGGCAGACATGTGGGACTGCTTTGGGCAGACACGTGGGACTGCTTTGGGCAGACATGTGGGACTGCTTTGGGCAGACACGTGGG
>SLGK01000303.1 GCA_007123775.1 Anaerolineae bacterium
CGAGAAACAACTACCGCTAGTTCGGCGGGAAGTGAAGCCTGTGGAGAGGTCGCGTTGGCGATTCTGTGAAGCAGGAAGAAAGTACCAAATAGGAATATTTGGGTAAATCTCTCAGAACGGTGTGTTTCAAATGGGTTGAAGAGCAGTGCGGGGCACGGGGCAGCAGGAGTTTGTTTAACCAGGATCATCCGCCCCGTGCCTTGCACTACACCAGGTTTTTAACTGAAATGAAGCATGCCCCCTGACAAATTGCACCGCGCCGGTGTATAATAAAGCCACCTGCGGAATTACCTCACAGCCAACACCACAACGCAACCACAATTTACTTAGGTCCCCAATTCGTTACCAGACACCGACAACTTTCCACACACAAAAAGGATTGGGAGCAAGGGGGTCAGTAAAATGTTTAAACACCTGTTAGTACCTCTCGACGGCTCGGCCATTGCCGAATGTACACTGCCGCACCTGGTCGCCCTGGTCCGTGCCTATCAGGCGCGGGTAAGCCTGGTGCGCGTGCTTGACTGCCTACCTGAAGCCGGCCAGGAGAAGAAACCCACCGGCCCATTAGAGTGGACATTGACCAAAGCTGAAGCCAAAGCCTACCTGGAAGAAGTGGCGCAGCGTCTGCGTCATGAGGCCGGCGTTAAAGCTGAACCGGTCGTACTTGAAGGGCAGCCGGCGCAGCGCATATGCGAATTTACCCATAGCAACGACGTCGACCTGATCCTCATCAGCAGTCACGGTCAATCGGGGTTGAGTCGCTGGAATGTCAGCAGCGTCGTGCGCAAAATCGTGCAGCGCGTGCATCGCTCAGTGATGATTGTGCGGGCCTACAAAGCGGGCGAGTATAGCCTGGACGACTTGCGTTACGAGCGTTTGCTGATCCCGTTGGATGGTTCACAAAGGGCTGAATGTGTCTTCGCCACGGCCGTTACCCTGGCCCGCCTCCACGAGGCCCAACTCTTGCTGAGTCACGTTATCCTCAAACCGCAACTGCCACGTCAGATCCCGCTCACCGACAATGACGAGAAGTTAATCAAATACCTCGTCACCCGCAGCCAAAAAATTCTGGCCCAATATATGAAACAACTGCGCCACCGGCTATCATACCCATTTGAGCCACGTCTGCTAACCGACGACGACGTCGCGCTTGCTCTGCACAACCTGGTTGATGAAGCCGGGGTGGACCTGGTTCTGTTGAGCGCCCACGGCTACTCCGGCGCGCGCCGCTGGCCCTACGGTAGCATCACCACCAGTTTCATTGAATACGGCAGCACGCCGCTTCTCATTGTTCAAGATTTGGAGCCGGAAGAAGTAGAACAGACCGAAGCAGAAAGAGCGGTCGCCGAGAAACAAGGACATTGATTATGCAAGCAGACCGTCAGCCAGTCGCCGCCCCGGATGAGGAGACGGCGACTGGCACCCGCCAACTGGCGCATGATCACGCTGACGTCACCCTATCTACAAGCGAGCCTCTCCTTTTGGCCCAGCATCAGGCGCACCAGCGCTTCCTGCGCCAGGCCTATGCCAGCTTTGTCCGGGAGGCACAGCAAGAGCTGCTATCTCCCTCTCCCATCGCCGAGTGGCTGCTGGACAACTTTCATATTGTCCAGCGCAACCTGCGCCAGATTAGTGAGGACATGCCGGCCACCTTTTACCACGAACTACCCAAGCTGACCATGGGGCCTTTTGCCAATTACCCGCGCGTCTACGCTATCGCCCATATCATCCTGGCGGCCGCTGAGGCCCGCATTGACATGGAAAAGGTGGAGTACTTTTTGCAAACTTATCAGGCGGTTACACCTTTACGCATGGGCGAATTGTGGGCGCTGCCGGTGATGATGCGCCTGGCCATTGTTGAAGTCCTGGTCCACCTGGTGGCGCAGGCTTTGGATACGGCCGTACCGGAAACGGCCGTTGTTCCTGCCTTTATCACCGCTAAGGCCAACGGCGCAGCCGAACTGCCGGGAACCTGCATTGCCAGCCTGCGTGCCCTGGATGCCCAGGATTGGGCTACGTTCTTCGAGGCCGTCAACCTGGTTGACCAGACTCTAGCACAAGACCCGGGCGCGGTTTACAACCGTATGGAGTTTGCCACCCGCGACCAGTACCGCAAAGCCATTGAGCAGTTGGCCCAGGCAACCGGTCAACCCGAATGTGAGGTAGCCGCAGCCACCCTTGAGCTGGCCCAACAAGCACAAGCCAGCACACCATCTGACACGCGGCAGAGCCACATCGGCTATTACCTCATCGACGCCGGCCGCCGGTCGTTGGAGATAGCGTTGGGCTACAGACCGCCGGCCATAGAGCGACTACGCCGCTGGTGCCTGCACCAGCACCCTACTTTTACCTATCTGGGCAGTATCCTGTTCATCACCCTGCTGCTGCTGGCCATTCCCTTGGCCTATACGGCGGCTCTACAAGCCGCGCCCTGGCAGATGAGCGTAGCCGTCCTGCTCATCTTCATCCCGGCCACTACCATAGCCGTCAGCCTGGTAAACTGGCTGGTGTCGCAACTGGTAAGCCCGCGCCTGCTGCCCAAGCTCGATTTCTCTGACGGCGTGCCCGCCTCGTGCCAGACGATGGTGGTCATTCCCGCCTTGTTGAGCCACGCCGAGGAGACAAGCAGCTTGCTCCAACAACTGGAACAGCACTACCTGCGTAACAGCGATCCCCACATCCGCTTTGCCCTGCTTACCGACTTTACCGATAGCACAGAAAAACTGACAGCAGTTGACGATGAGCTGCTAAAACAGGCGCAGGCGGGTATCCGGGCGCTCAACACCCGCTACAGTGAAAAACCCTTCTACCTATTCCATCGCCAGCGGTTGTGGAATCCGCAAGAAGAAGTGTGGATGGGTTGGGAACGCAAGCGGGGCAAACTGGAAGAGTTCAACCGGCTGCTGCGCCAACAGGGTGAAACCTCCTTCGTTGTTCAGATAGGCGACCTGGCTCATTTGTCCCGGACTCGCTACGTGATCACGCTCGACGCCGACACCATCCTGCCATCCGATGCGGCCCGGCGGCTGATCGGCACGCTGGCCCATCCCCTCAACCAGGCGGAATTCGCCCCGGAGAGCGACCAGGTCATCGCCGGCTACACGGTGCTTCAGCCGCGCACCGAACTCAAGCCACTCAGCGCCAGCCGTTCCCACTTCACGCGCATCTTCGGTGGCAATAGTGGCATTGATCTCTACACCCACGCCGTTTCCGACGTCTACCAGGATTTATTTGGCGAAGGCATTTACGTGGGCAAAGGTATTTACGACGTAGACGCCTTTCGGCACAGTCTGGAGCGGCAGGTACCGGAAAACAGTCTACTCAGTCATGATCTGTTTGAGGGCATTCACGGCCGGGCGGGGTTGGTCACCGACATTACATTGTACGAAGATTTTCCGGACAGCTATCTGGGCGACGCCGCCCGCCAGCACCGCTGGATTCGTGGCGATTGGCAACTACTGCCCTGGCTGCTGCCGCGTCTGCCCCAGAGTAAATCGGGCCTCATGCCCAGACGGCTCACGCCCATCAACTATTGGAAAGTGGTGGACAACTTGCGCCGCAGCCTGGTTCCGCCGGCGCTGCTGGTGCTGCTCATCGTGGCCTGGTTGTGGTTGCCCGGCTCAGCGCTGGTCTGGACGCTGCTGGCAATTCTGTCTCAGGCCAGCGTCTTGATCGGCCACACGCTGAGTACCTTTATCCGTCGTCGCCAGGGGCGTGGCGCTGCTGACCTCTTCCGGGAAATACGCCAGCAAGTGGCCTACTGGCTCTTGTCGCTCGTCTTTCTGCCCTACGAAGCCCTGATCAACCTGGACGCCATTTTGACAACATTGGTGCGCCTGTTCATCACCCGCAAACGACTACTGCAATGGACAACGGCGGCACACACTGCCCGTCTATTCGGTCGCCAGCGCCGGCTATTTCTCGTCTGGCGGCGCATGGCCAGCGTATCGTTGCTGGCCCTGGCGCTGGGCCTGCTGGTGGCACTGATCAACCCGTGGGCGCTGCCGGTGGCCTTGCCCTTGCTGCTGGCCTGGCTTTTTTCGCCCCAGATTGCGGTTTGGCTCGGCCGTCCCACCACGCGCCGGCCGCAACCATTGACCACCGGGCAAGAGCGTGAACTGCGCCGCCTGGCCCGCAGCTCCTGGCTCTACTTTGAACATTTCGTGGGGCCGGAAGATCATTGGCTGCCCCCCGACCATTTCCAGGAAGATCCGCGCGGCCTGGTGGCCCATCGCACCTCGCCTACCAATATCGGCCTCATGTTCCTTTCCACACTGACCGCCTACGATTTTGGCTACATCGGTATCTGGGAATTGATGCTGCGCCAGCAAAACAGTCTGCAATCGCTGGCCAGGCTGGAGATGTACGCGGGTCACTTCCTCAACTGGTATGACACGCAGACCCGTGAGCCCCTGCCGCCACGTTACGTCTCCACCGTGGACAGCGGCAACCTGGCTTGCTGTTTGTGGACAATGCGTCAGGCTTGCCTGGACATCGAGCAAGACCTCTTGCCCCGCTGGCAGCGCTGGCAGGGGATTATGGATACACTGGATATGCTTGACGCATCGCTGCCGGCCGGTGCGCTGCAAACCGAGCTGGATCAGATGCGGCAGCGCATCCTGGAGACGCGCCACGCGCCTGACCGCTGGCCCGGGCTGCAAGAGCAGATTGTGTCCGAAGTCTGGCCCCAACTTGAGCAAGAATTAAGCGACCTGGTAGAAAGCCAGCCGTTGACGGCCGAAGAACTGCGCTCTATCCGCCTCTGGGTAGAGCGCCTGGGATATCATCTGACCGATATGCACACTCGCATGGAAATGCTCATGCCGTGGCTGCTCTATCTCCATTCGCCGCCAGCCCTCTTTGAGGAAGTTGCTAACGGGACGCCGCTGGCGGTGGCCTGGCAGACGCTGCTAGAAGCACTTCCCGTTCAGGCCCGGCTCGCTGATATAATAGCTATTTGCGAAAATGCCCAGGCCAAACTGGCCAGTTTAGACGAGGAATTAGACACCGTTGCCGCACCGGCCGACGAAATAACAGCCGCCCGGCAATGGTGCCGCGATCTGGCCTCAGCCCTGGAAAGGGGAGCCACGGCCGCTGCCAACCTGCTGGCCAACTACCGGGAGATTGCCCAGAAGCTGGACAGGCTGGTCAACGAGATGGATTTTGGCTTCCTCTACGACGAGCAGCGCCACATCTTTCGCATCGGCTACAACGTAGACGCCGAAAAACCGGACCCAAACTATTACGACCTGCTGGCCTCGGAAGCGCGGGCCGCCAGCCTGCTGGCCATTGCCAAGGGGGAGGTGCCGCGGCGTCACTGGCTCCATTTAGGCCGCCCGCTGACAGAAGTCAACGGCCGTCGCGGTCTGATCTCCTGGAGCGGCACCATGTTCGAGTACCTGATGCCGGCTTTATGGACCCACCACTATCCCCACACCCTCCTGGAAAGCAGCCTGCACGCCGCCGTTGAGCGCCAGATCGCCTATGTGCAGAACAAAGACAATGTGCCCTGGGGCATATCTGAATCCGGCTACTATCGTTTTGACGCCAACTTAAACTATCAGTACCGGGCCTTTGGCGTACCGGGATTAGGCTTCAAGCGCGGTCTCGAAGATGATCTGGTCATTTCGCCCTACGCATCGCTGCTGGCTTTGTCGCTGCGCCCGCAGGCGGTACTCAAAAACATGCAGCTTCTGCGCCGCCTGGGCATGATGGGCGACTACGGCTTCTACGAGGCCATGGATTACACATCCGCCCGCCTGGGGCTGGATCAGGAGTACGCCATCGTGCGCTCGTACATGGTCCACCACCAGGGCATGATTTTGCTGGCTCTGGCCAATTCGCTGGACAACGAGCGCATGGTCCATCGCTTCCACGCCCACCCGCGCATCCGGAGCGTTGAGCTGCTGCTGCAAGAGCAGATTCCCCACGCCGCGCCGCTGGAGGAAATACCGGTAGAGGAACCGGCTGCATTGCGCGTGAGCCAGTCGGAGATAACGGCCGCTCCCTGGCCGGTGCCGCTGCAGACGCCGTTTCCCCAGACCCATTATTTGGGAAACGGCCGTTATGGACTCCTCATCACCAACGCCGGCGGCGGCTTCGACCGCTGGCAAGAGGTTGACCTGACCCGCTGGCGTGCCGATACCACCGGCGACAACTGGGGCACCTGGATTTACCTGCAAGACCTGGACAGTGGTGAGCTGATGTCGGTTGGTGCCCAGCCCGTGCCCAGTCAGGCCGGACAATATGACGTCACCTTTGCCCCCCACAAGGCCGATTTCCAATATAGCGGTGAGGCCATTACCTGCCACATGGAGATCACCGTAGCCTCCGGTGATGATGTCGCCATCCGGCGCGTGCGTCTGACCAACCAGAGCAGCGACGCACGGCGGCTGCGGCTGGTCAGCTACGGCGAAATTGTCCTGGGCGAGCAGGCCGGCGACCGGCGCCATCCCGCCTTCAATAAGCTGTTCATCACCAGCAGCTATCTGCCGGAGCAGAATGCCCTGCTTTTTACGCGCCGCCCCCGCTCCGGCCAGGAAAGCCCGCCTTTCATGGCCCACGCCCTGGTTGCGGAGACACCGGCGGGGACACCGCTGGAAGATGGCCAGGCGCTTACCCGCGCTTGCGAAACAGACCGCGCCCATTTTCTGGGGCGTGGCGGCACGCTGCGCGCACCCACCGCCCTTACCGGCACCGCGCCTGCCAGCGATAGTCTAAGCGCCGCCACCGGCAGCGTCCTCGACCCGATCATGTGCCTGGCCCAGGAAATCGAGCTGCCCGCCCACGCCAGCACCGACGTCGTCTTTCTGACGCTGGCCGCCGGCAGCCGGGAGGCAATTCTGGCGCTGCTTACCCAGTACCAGAAATGGGTCAACATCGAGCACGCCTTCCAGCAGGCCGAAGCACGCAGCCTCAGCGAAATGCGCGACTTGGAGCTTACCCCCGACATGCTGGCCATGATGCAGCGCCTGTTGGGGCTGCTGATATACCCCCATCCCGCCCTACGTGCCGACCCGGAGACGCTGGCCGCCAACAGCCAGGGCCAGGCCAGCCTGTGGTCCCTGGCCATTTCCGGCGACTATCCTATCCTGGTGGCGCGGGTGCAGGCCGAAGAAGAACTGGTCCTGGTACGAGAACTGCTGCAGGCGCACGCCTACTGGCGCAATCGCGGCCTGAAAATAGATCTGGTGCTGATGAACGAGCAGCCGGGCGGCTACGACGAAGATTTGCAGATGCAGTTGCGGCGGCTGGTAGAGCGTATGCGCAGCGACGCCTGGCTCAACCGGCGCGGCGGCATCTTCTTGGTGCAGAGTGATACCCTGAACGAAGGGGATCGCACGCTGCTGCTCACTGCGGCCCGCGTCGTGCTGGACGGCCATAAAGGTTTGCTGGCCGAGCAGTTGCATGATCTGCTGCAACGGCCGCAAAGATTACCGCGATTCGTACCCATCAGGGATAACGAAGAGCGACCGGAAACGCCGCCGGTGGCTCGACCGGATGATTTGTTGTTCGATAACGGCTGGGGCGGCTTCACGCCCGACGGACGTGAATACGTCATCTATCTGGAACCGGGGGCAGCAACGCCGGCCCCCTGGTCTAACGTGATCGCCAACCCCGACGGCGGCTGCCTGGTCACGGAAACGGGCGGCGGCTACACCTGGGCGGTCAACAGTGGTGAAAACCGGTTAACCCCCTGGCGCAACGATCCCGTGCGCGACCAGCCGGGCGAGGTTGTGTATGTACGGGATGAAGAAACGGCCGCTGTCTGGACGCCCACGCCGGCGCCACGCGGGGCCGACGCGCCCTATCGTGTCCATCATGGCCCCGGCTATACCACTTTCCACCACCACAGTCACGGCCTCAAACAGCGCCTGCGCCTCTTCATGGCCGCCGACGAACCGGTCAAGATCGTGCAACTGCAGCTGGAAAACAGTTGGCCGCGCCCCCGCCGGCTCACGGTCACTTACTACGCCGAATGGGTTCTGGGCGTTAATCGGGATGAGATGCAGCCCTATATCATTCCCAGCTACGAATCGGAATACCATGCCCTGCTGGCCCGCAATCCTTACCATGCCGAATTTGGCGAGCGCGTAGCCTTTCTGGCTGCCGATAAAGCCTTGCACGGCTTCACCGCCGATCGCACTGAGTTCTTAGGCGAACTGGGAGACGTGACGCGACCGGCGGCGCTGGAGCGGGTGGGCCTGGATAGTACCGTCCGGCCCGGCCTCGACCCTTGCGCCGTGCTGCAACTGCACGTCAATCTGGAACCGGGCGAAACCAAAACGGTTAGCTTTTACCTGGGTCAGGCGGTTGACGGCGAGGCGGCGCGGGCCTTGATTCAACGGCTGCAAGAGCCGCGGCAGGTCGAGGCAGCCTGGGAGGCCGCTCGCGCCCGCTGGCATGAATTGCTAACGGCCGTTACCGTCAATACACCGAATCAGCCCTTGGATTTACTGCTCAACGGCTGGCTGCTCTACCAAAACCTGTCCAGCCGCATCTGGGGCCGCTCCGCTTTTTACCAATCCAGCGGCGCCTACGGTTTCCGCGACCAGCTGCAAGATGTCCTGGCCGCGCTGCACGCGGCGCCGGAACTGGCGCGGCAGCACATCCTACGGGCGGCCAACCACCAGTTTGAGGCCGGAGACGTCCTCCATTGGTGGCATCCGCCGTCAGGTCGGGGGGTACGCAAGCGCATTACCGACAATCTGCTGTGGCTGCCTTACGTCGTGGCCCATTACGTGCAGGCCACCGGCGACGTTGCCCTGCTGCAAGAGAAAGTACCTTTTCGCCAGGGTAAACCGCTGCAGCCTGACGAACAGGAACGGTATGATCATTATCCTTTAACTGAAGAGGGCTACACCATTTACGAGCATTGCCGGCGGGCGCTGGCCCATGGCGACACCGGTCCGCGCGACCTACCCTTGATGGGCGGCGGCGACTGGAACGATGGCATGAACCGGGTCGGCATTGAGGGCCTGGGGGAGAGCGTCTGGTTGGGCTGGTTCCGCTACGCCACCCTGGCGGCCTTTGTCCCTCTCTGTATGGCTCTGGAAGATGAGGCGCAGGCAGACCAATATCGTCAGGAAATGGCAGATTTACAGAGCGCGTTGGAACAACACGCCTGGGACGGCGACTGGTACATACGCGCTTTCTACGACGACGGCACCCCTCTGGGTTCAGCCCAAAACAAGGAGTGCCAGCTTGACGCCATCGCCCAGTCGTGGGCGGTCCTGTCCGGCGCAGCCAGGGAAGAGCGGGCGGAGCGGGCAATGGCCGCGGTGGCCGAAAAGCTGGTGCGCCAGGAGGAGCGGCTGCTGCTGCTTTTCACGCCGCCGCTAGACAAAACGGCCCGCGATCCGGGTTACATCAAGGGCTACCCGCCGGGCGTGCGGGAGAATGGCGGGCAGTACAGCCACGCGGCCGTCTGGACCGTCTGGGCTTATGCCCGGATGGGGGAGGGCGAGCGGGCCATGGACCTGTTTGACCTGCTGAATCCGATCAATCACAGTAATACGGCTGAGCAAGCGGGCCATTATCGGGTGGAGCCATACGTTGTCGCCGCCGACGTGTACGGCGCTGCGCCGCATACGGGGCGCGGGGGCTGGACCTGGTATACCGGCTCCAGCGGCTGGCTGTACCGGCTGGGGCTGGAAGGGATATTGGGCTTACGCAAAGTGGGGCAAACGCTGCTTATCGAGCCGTGTATACCGCCGGATTGGGAGGGGTATGAGATAGTGTATCGTTACGGCCGTGCCACCTATCACATCCACGTCAAAAACCCGGCCGGCGTCCAGCAAGGCGTGGCAGAGGTCCGGCTGGATGGCCAGCGTCTTGCCGGCCTGGAAATCCCGCTGCAGGATGATGGTCAAAGCCATCAGGTGACGGTCTTGTTAGGTCCAAAGTAAGAATGTATGAACGACACGGCAACAGCAACAGAGTCGCCGGTCAGACCATCTGGAACAAGGCTGGCACGCCCTGGCCTTTGAGGGGGCGAGCCGGGGGCATGAAACGCCGTCCAACAGAAGGTGTTCATAACACGCTGCGGGTGATGGAATAGTCAGGTGTGGTCGCGCCGGACGACCCCTTCCCGCCAGGCATACACGGCCGCTTGCGTCCGGTCGCTCAGGTGTAGTTTACTCAAAACATTGCTCACGTGGCTCTTGACCGTCTTTTCGCTGATGACCATTTGGGTCGCAATTTCACTGTTGCTCAATCCCTCGGCAATCAGCTTGAGCGTTTCCATTTCTCGCTCGCTTAACTCGGTGAACGGGTTGAGGCTTTCCCCCCGCGCGCCATGCAACTCTTGCACCACGCGGGCGGCCACGCGGGGATGCAGCACCGTTTCGCCGGCCGCCGCTTTGCGTACCGCGCCGGCCAACTCCTCCGGCCCCACATCCTTGAGAATGTAGGACAACGCCCCGGCACGAATGGCCGGGAAGATATGCTCGTCCTGGTGGTAGGAGGTGAGAACGACAATTTGGGCGCGGGGGCAAACCCGCTTAATCTGCCGCGTGGTTTCTACGCCGTCCAGGCCGGGCATGATCAAATCGACCAGGGCGACGTCGGGGGCGTGTTGGCTGGCCAGGGTCACGGCCGTTTCGCCTGATTCTGCTTCACCGACAACGGTAATATCCGGCTGCGTCTCCAAAAAAGCCCGCACCCCCTGCCGTACCAGTTGGTGATCATCAACCAGCAAGACCGTTATTGTTTCAGACATACCTTTACCTCCGTGCCGTGATCCGGCTGACTGGTCAGGGAAAAGTGGCCGCCTAACCCCTCAACCCGCTCGCGCATAGTGTGGATGCCCAGCCCGCCGGTTGGCGTTTGATCCTGGTCGAACCCCTGGCCGTTATCGCTGATGGTTAATTCCACCGCACCATTTGACCAGATCAGATCAAGCGTAACGGCCGTTGCCTGGCTGTGGCGGGCGATGTTGGCTAAGGCTTCCTGGGCAATGCGAAACAGAGCTTGTTCGGTCGCCAAGGGCAACGGCCGTTCCCCCCGCACCCGGACTTCAAGCGGGATATTATTCTGGCGCGACCAATCGGCCGTGTAATGGCGCAGCGTTGCCACCAGGCCATGATCGTTGAGGGCAGCCGGCCGCAGCTCCCGGATCAGGCTGGTTAGCTCTTGCTGCGCCTGACGTGCTAAACTTTCCGCTTCGTTGATCTGGTTGAGGGCAGCCGTGGGGTCGTGGGGCAGGAGCGCTTTGGCTGCGCCCACCTGCATGGCGGCGGCAAAAATCTGCTGCTTCACCGCGTCGTGCAAATCACGGGCCAGCCGGTTGCGCTCCTCCACGGCCGCCAACTGCTGGCGGGTCTGCAACAGGTTTTGCAACTGCTCGGCCATCCGGTTCAGGCGGCGGCTCAATTGGCCCAGTTCGTCTTGGGAGGGGTCGAGGGCAACGGCCGTAAAATCCCCCCGGCTCCAGCTATCGGCCGCCTGGCTAACGACCTTGATACGCCGGGTCAAATTCCGCGCCGTCAGGAAGCCAAACACCGCCCCGATCAGCCCGGCAGCCAGGGTCAGCGGAATGAGGCTGTAGACGACCATCATCAAGACCGGGCCTAACGTCGCAGCATTCAGGCCGGGCAGGGGCAGGGTGATAATCAACGCGCCCAGGAAACGATCCTCGTCGTCAAGCAGAGGAAAGAGGTTGACCAGATGGTTATCGGGTTGGGTGAAGCGAAGTTGGCTTAAAGCGCGTTCCCCTTGTTGGGCGGCCGTGAAGCGTTCAGCTAATCCGGGGACGGCGGCGAAATCAAACGGCCGTTGCCCTGGCGTGAAATCAGGCGACTTTTGGTTTTGAGCTAATATCCGTCCCTGGTTGTCCAGGACAAAAACGGGCTGCATCTGGTCAAAGCTGAACTGCCAGGGGCCGCTGCGCCCGCCTTCCACGCGCCGGATGGCGGCGAACTCGCTTTCGGGCGAGTCGTCAAAGGTGCGAGCCATCCAGCCAGTAAAGCCGTCCAGGTCGGGCGGGTCGGCCAGCAGATATTGCCGCGCCTCCAGAACGTACATATCGTGCAGGGCATCACCCATCTGATCAATGAGAAAGTTGGAGCGGATTAGCAGGAACGCACCGCCTAGTAAGACCATTTCCACGATGAGCAAGGCGGCCACCGTAACGGCCGTATAGGACAAGGTGAGCCGCCATTGCAATCGTTGAAACGGTTTGAGGGATAAGCGAGTCATTGTTTGATGGAACTATTGGCATGGTTCAAGTTAGCTTGACAATTCATTGACCGAGGACGGAGGACGAAAGACCAATGGGTCGGTAGGCCAATAGCGATTCCGTCCTTCGTCTTCGGTCTTCCGTCAAAGTTTGTAAAGTTGGCTGCCAGGAAGCAGTGAAAGATGCCGAACTATTATCCGCCTAAATCTTGACGACGGAAGATGAGAACGGACAGGGCGACGAAAGCAATGGTGTAGAGGGCGATGCCCACGGCCGCCGCGCCCGGTTCGAGATATTGTACAGTCAGCCCCATTTGCCCGTCAATTTCCAGGTTGACCGCCGAGCCGACGCCGAGCATGCTTTGCACCAGACCGGCGGGAACATATTTGCCAATGGCGGCCAGACTGCCGCCCGCCAGGGCCAGAATTTGCACGGCCAGGCCTTCGATCAGCAGGGTGTATGCCAGACCGCCGCCGATAGTGATCATGGTCGAGCGGGTGGCGACAGCCAGGAAGAAGGCCAGCCCGGCGTAGGGCAGCAGGCTGTAGGCGGTAGCCAGGGTAAGGAGGAAGACATTGCCCCATTCCACCGCCGCAAAAGGAATTTCGCCCAGAATGATTTGGCTGAAAACGGCCGTAACCAACCCGCCCAGAACCAACGGCACAACGACCAGCAGCAGCGCGGGCAGCAGCAAGGCGGCAAATTTAGCCGTCAGAAAGAGACTGCGCGGCACGCCCCGACTCAACCAAAGCTGTAACGTCCGCCAGGTATACTCCTGGGCCATCGCCGCCCCGGTCAATATAATAATCAAGATGCCACCCAAACTGGCTCCGGAGGCCAGCCCGGCAGCTTGGGTCAACGCGCCCGGCCAGACCAACGTCTCTTCCAACATATCGATCATCGGGTTGCCTGTTTCTACCCGCGTGATGACGAACATCATCAGGTTCACGGCCAAAATAGCCACGCCGACTACAGCCAACTCAACCCAGACAATGGCTCGCTTAAACAGTTTTTGATTTTCGACAACAAACATATTCCAAAACATAATTCACACTCCAATAGGTATGAGCGGCAAAACCGCTCATACCTATTCGGTCATTTCCAAAAATAGGCTTTCCAGGTCTATCCGCTGGGCGACGACTTCGCTGGGATAGATTTCCCGTTGGGCCAGATGGCGCACAATTGCTTCGCCGCCGACGCCGGTTACTTCCAGGTAACGGCCGTTTGTTTTAACGCCGCTGACTTCGGCCAGCGTTTGCAGCACTTCGGCCGCTTGCGCCGATGATTGGACGCGAATTTTGACGATGGTTTGCTGTTCGCCGAGCAAATCTTGCACCGCGCCCTGGGCCACAATTTCGCCCCGGTTGAGGACGGCCACCCGGTCACAAATCTGCTCCACTTCGTTGAGCAGGTGGCTGCTAAGGAAAATAGTCACGCCGTCGGCGGCCAGGTCGCGCAGCAGTTGGCGCACTTCGCGCATTCCTTTGGGGTCGAGGCCGTTGGTCGGCTCGTCGAGGATGATCAGGTCGGGGTGGTGGAGCAGGGCGGCGGCCAGGCCAATGCGCTGCTTCATGCCGCTCGAATAGCCCTGCACTTTGCGCTGGGCGGAGTCGGTCATGCCGACCCGCTCAATGACTTCGGCGATACGGCCGTTGTCCACCCCATCAGACAGCCGGGCCAACAGCCGCAAATTATCTGCGCCGGACATATAAGGCAGCAGGGAGGGCGCGCCCACCAACGACCCCACGCGGCGCAACGGCCGTGTCTGATGGGGCGTTACGGTCTCGCCAAAAATCTCCACCCGGCCGGCGCTGGCGGCGACCAGCCCCAGGGCGATGCCGATGGTGGTCGTTTTGCCCGCGCCGTTGGGGCCGAGGAAGCCGAACAGTTCGCCTCGTTTGACCTGGAGATTGATGCGGTTAACGGCCGTTACCGGTCCGAAGTTTTTGCTCAGGTCATGGGTTTCCAAAATATAGTCGCTCATCGGTCACTCCATTTTTTGACCGCCAACGACGGTTGGCGGCCAATGTGTTAATTATGATTATAGTATACGGGGGGTAACGGCCGTTTACATGGGTCCGGAGGCTGAAATGGAGTGGGTCTGGGGGCTGAATGAGGGGAAACGATAGCAACACTTGAGCTTAGCCCAAAGAGTGTTGCCGGCGGCTCAATTGGCTCGGTTCGTCTTGGGAGGGTATGAGAGGGTGTATCGCTACGGCCGTGCAAGCTTTGTTAGCCAGCGCTGGGCTTTGCTCACAATTAGTCAAAAGACCTGTTCGATGTTAATGAAACCTAGATTCTTAGGCATTATGTATTGTCAGTAGATCGAAATGAGTAGCCCAAATTAACAAAAAGTGCCACTATAGGTCCTACAATCTCTCACAAAGGAGGACCTAAAGTGGCTAAACAAAATAGTAACACCAGGCAACTGAGAGCA
>SLGK01000012.1 GCA_007123775.1 Anaerolineae bacterium
CCCCTTAACGGTAAAACAAACATATGAAGAAATTACCATTTGCCTGGCTCGGCTCTAAGCGGGCCAAAAAACAGGGAGCCGGTGAAAAGGCCGGTCTGCTCGATATGGGACGTCGGCTGGGTCTGCCCGTACCGGCCGGTGTCGTTTTGCTACATCGGGTACATGGCCTGCTGCTAGAAGCCGGGATTATTGTTCGGGAAGGTCACCACCCCAGCCGCATCTACTGCCCCGACCCCAATTGGCTTAAAGAGGCCCTGCATAACGACGTGCGCCTGCCGCCCCTGAACGGCCGTATGATCATACGGGCCGCTTTTAGCGATGGCGAGGGCCAGCCATTCGCGCCTATTCCCCCGGTACGTGACGTCGATTTTGGCCAGCCGCAGGCGGTGGCCGCTGCGCTGTGTAGGCTGTGGACGGCCGTTGCCGACCAGCCCGACACATTCCGCCGCGACCTGATTATTCAGGAGCAACTATCTATACAAAATGAAGGGACTGCTTATTCTGATCCGGCTTATCAGGATGATCACTATTCAGTAGTCAGTAGTCAGTATTCAGGAGACAGTGACCGGTTTTCAATGAATGATGACTGGCTGTCGCTGCCGCAGTTGCGCAGTGGGGAACGAGCTGACGACAATCTGCCAGGGTTTGCGCGGCGGCTGCAAATGCTGCTGCGTGGGGTGCGGCGTACCTTTGGCCAGGGCGCGTGGCGGGTAGAATGGGCCGATGATGGGGAGATTTGCTGGCTGTTGCAGATCAATCCGCTGCCGGATCCGCCTGTTCGTCAGGAGCAGTTTGTGCCGTTGGTGCTGCGGGGATTACGGCCGTTACCGCCTCTTAACAAACTGATAGCAGCAGAACCGGCCGATCTGTACCACCGCCTCTTTCGCCGCCTGGACCGCCATCTGCCTGATAGCCGCCCGCCGCTGCTGAAGACAGACGGCGATCAGCTTCTGATCAACCAATCGCTGCTGCTAGATACGCTGCGCCATTGGGGACTGGCGACGCGGCCAGTCTGCGATCTGTTGGGCAGCGAGGCCAGGTTCTTTGGCCCCCAGCGGCGGCGACGGCTGCGGCACGGACCTCTACTGCTGCGGCTGGGGCTGCGCCAGCTTTGGACGGCGGCGCAGGCTGAGAGCCAAACGGCCTACTGGCTGGATCAGATTAAAACGGCGGGTGGGGATAAAACGGCCGTTTCGACTGGCTCAGTGACGGCCGTTCTCCAGGCCCAGGCTAACTTGTGGCAAGCAGCTATCACCGCCCAACTCTCGCTGCTAGGCCCCATCGGCCCAAACAATGCCCGCATCGCTCAGGCCCGGGCCATCTGGCAGGAGGCACTGGACGAGGCGCAAGCGATCTCTTCCGCCTAAACCTGCGAGGTCTTCGAGACCTCGCAGGTTTGAGCGTAATCGGTAACCGCCACGTAATACGCAACACGCAATACGCCGCAGCTTCCCAAACACCCCAAAATTGCTCTAATCTTCATACCGCCTACGGATACAATACACAGAGGTCGGCCAGGGGCAAGGCGTCGAAGGTCTGGCCGCCGGCGGTGATGGGCAGCCGGTCGCCGGGGTCGGCCACGTCATAAAGGCCGAGCAGCAGCCGATAGCAGCCGGGTGGCAGATCGGGCGGCAGAAAGAGGCCGTGATTGTCTACCACCGTTTCTCCTGATGTCCAGGTGGTGGTCAGGGCCAGCCCGCCGCCCGGCTCGCTGTCGCGCTGGGCCAGTGGCGGTCCGCCGTTATCAACTAGATGAATGAAGATTTTGTAGCGTGTGTCGAGGGAAACGGCCGTTTCCCAAAACAACGTAATGGGTATGATGTCGCCCGGCACGGCCGTTTCAGACCCTAGCGTATACCCCAGCAGCGTGACATGGGGGCCAAATTGGGCAGCAACGGCCGTTTCCATCTCCAAAGCCCCGGTCGGCGGTACGGCATAGGTCACAAAACGGACATCCTGCACCCACTCTTCCCGCGCTTTGAAGGCATGCTGATCCAGCCAGCGTTCTACCAATCGCTCCGGGTCCTGCTGCGCGTCACCCCAAAAGAGAACGTACAAGCGGTCATAGCGGCCGATGATTTGCGCCAGCTCCGACTCTAGCTGGGCCGGGTCGGGGAAGCCGCGGGGCAGGGGGTAAACGGGCGCGTCGGCCTCGTCGTGGTAGTAGGTAAAGACCTCCCACTGGTTGGGGGCGTTGAGGATGATGGCGGCGCTGGGATGGTTTTCGGCGGCGATTTGGGCCACCATGCCCCGGTAGTCGGCGCGGGCGTAGGCGGGATTGGTGTATAGATTCAGCAGCGATTGGCCCATGCCAAAGAGGGCAATCAGCAGCAGCAGGGCGGGCAAAGGCTTAAGGCGATTCCACCAATGAAAGCTAAATCCGGCCAGCAGGGCCAAAAAGGGGACGCTGATGACCATAAACTTGTGGAACTGGCTCTGGGTGGCACCGGTGGCCCACATAAACAGCGGCGGCAGCAGCAGCCCCAGCCAGGCCCAACTGCCCCAGCGCCAGAAGCCAATCAGCCCCAGCCCGGCCATAATCCAGACGGCGAGTAGGGGCCAGGGAACGGCCGTTGCTTCAATCGTGTGACCAAAGGGCAGCCAGAGCAGGACATCCTGAAAAAAGGGAGTCGGCTCGCCAAACCCGTCCCCCCCGCGCCCGCTGTGGCGGATGAAGGTGGGCAGCCAGGGGAGGTAGAGGATGAAAACGGCCGTCATGATGCCAAGCCATTGGAACGCCACAGACCTGACAGGTTGGCAATCGCCGATTGCTCGAAACCTGTCAGGTCTTCGCGCTAACCAACCCAAAACCAACAAATTATGAAAAACCAGCACGGGAATGAAGAAGTACTGGGTATACAGTCCAGCCGCTGCCAGCAGAATATAAACAGGTACGCGGAGATTCACAGAGAAGTCGCGGAGGTTCGCAGAGAAAAAAAGAGTCAATTCTTTTCTCTGCGAACCTCTGTGGTCCTCCGCGAATCTCCGCGTTCCCATTAAAACCAGAGTTGAGAGGACAGCCCACAGGGCCAGCAGACTGTACATACGGGCTTCTTGACTGTAATAGATGAGCGGGGGGGAAACGGCCGTTACCAACCCCGCTACCCAGACAATACGCCGCCTACTGGCTACTGAATAGGGCCTACTGACGATTGCTCCCAACCCCATCACCCCCGCCACCACCAGCACCCCGGCAAAGGCCGACAGCGAGCGCAGGCCAAATTCCGTCTCGCCCACCAGTTCACGCCAGCCGCGCAGCATCAAATAATAAAGCGGCGGGTGGATGTCGCTGGCCGTGCCTTCGATGATCAAATCCAGCGAGCGTTCACTCAGGCGGGCGCTGTTGCCCTCATCGTTCCAGAAGGATTGAGCGTCCAACTGGTGAAAGCGCAGGCCAGCGGCCAGCAGGAGAATGAGGATGGGGAGGAGAAATCGGGACATGCAGTGGTCAGTGGTCAGTGGTCAGTAGCCAGTTGGTGGCAGACTGGAGTGAGCTGGGTTTCGACAAACTGCAAGAACCAGAGCATACCGCCGTGATGGATTGATTCCTGGCTCAATCCCCAACTAGAACCATTGTGGGAGCGACATTGCGAAGTGATGACAAAATGGTGCGGGTCCTCGGCATATTCAACCCAGAAATAGGCGGCATAGAAGGCACGGCCAGCCATCTTTTCAAATTGGGTACGTGAGGTGCCCATGCCGACCAGAACGAGATTTTCGTCACCATACCATTGGGCCACGGCCAGAGCGTATAAAAATGGTTTGTGCATGATTTGCTCCTTTGGGACGGAAGACGGATGACGGATGACGGAAAAAGCAAATCCGTCCTCGGTCCTCCGTCCTCCGTCATTCCTGCTTTGCTAGGCCGTGCAGCAGCGAGCCAAACAAAATAGTGCTGCTGAGCAGGAAGAGTAACGGCCGTAATCGATCCCACCAATAAGTCCAGACAGGCAGCGGGTCAATCACCTGCGCCTCGTTGGCGTGGGCCAACATCGCCTCATAAACCGGCAGCGGCGTAAAGTCCGGCTCCATCATACGGAAATAATACCAGGGCTGATCCCGCTCCCAATCGGCCGGCCGCTTGAAAAACCAGTAGGCAATCGACCCCAGCCAGGGCCACTCCCGCTGCGCCCGCTCGTAGGCTTCAACGGCATAACGGGCCTGCTGCTCTTCCGTCACCCGGCCAAAGGGATCGGGCATCCCCTCCGGCACCACGTTCCAGCCCATTTCGCTGATCCAGATCGGCTTGTGGCCGTCCCCCTGGCGCACCATGATGTCCCGAATATACAGATGGCGGGGGTAGTTGATGACTGTTGGCCGCAGCCGCCGGTCCTGGGCCCCGGACCAGAGACCATACCCCTGCACCGACATCACATCAAAGCAGTCGGCCGCGCCCGCATCGTACATGCGCTGCAGGTAGATGAGTTCGTTCATGTTACGGCCGTCCATGGCCATCGTCGGCGTCAGGGCGGCGGCCAGCACCACTGCCTCGGGATTGGCGGCTTTGATACGGCCGTAAGTCAGGCAGAGCATCTCGGTATAGGCTTCGGGGTCTACGTCACGCAGCCCCCACTCCTCATTGCCGTTTGGCTCGTTCCACACCTGAAAATAGGTGATGCGCCCCTGGTAGCGTTCGGCCACGGCCACGGCAAAATCGGCAAAATCGTTGAATTCATCGGGCGGGGCGTAGCTGCCGATCTCCTCATCCGGCAAGGCCCGCGACCAGGAGGGCGGGTTGCTCAACCGGGCCAAAATCTGAATCTCGTGCTGCTCGGCCAAATCGACAATGTTGTCATACTTGGCCCAGGCATCCACTACGCCAATGGCCTCGATGTTGCGCCGGTCCTCAAAGTCACCTTTGGCATGAATTTCGATGTCTTCCCAGGTAAACTCCTGCCGAATCATCTCGAAGCCGGCGGCGCGAATCAGGGCCAGGCTTTGGTCCCGCTTCTCGACTTCGACTTCTTGCTGCAAGAAGGTGTTGATGGCGTAGAGGGGCTGGTCATGATGCTGAACGGTTTGGGGGGAGAGGTGGGGCGACGGCCGTATGGCCGTGTTGAGCCAATGGACAATGCCCGCGATCTGCACCGTGCGCTCATCGCGGCCTGTCAGGTCATATAGCGACCCGGCCCGCGGCCAAAGGGACAGCAGCAGGAGGAACAGCGCGGCGATTATCAACCAGTTCCACTTGATGAGCCATTTCATGGACCATTTCATGAGCCATTTCATGGGGTAAGATTACTGGAAACGGCCGTTTTTTACAAAAGTGAAAACACATTGCAACAAAATCCGTTCTCACTCCAAATCCGCTGTCCATGATGCACCGCGTCAAAAATTAGTGTAAAATAAGAGCGTATGGTACACTTATCGCCACATTTTACACTCTCATGAGAAGGGAAACGCGATGTTATCACCAACTGAAAAATTCCTGTTTGGCTTTCTAGTCTTAATCTCACTAACCGCTACCTACAACACCTTCAAAGATATGGCCCAAATCATCGGTCGGGGCAAAGGCCAGTTATTTCTGGACGAGCTGCCCCGCCGCGTAATCGCCGGCGTCGTCTCCTTGATCAACCAGGGACGCATCATCCGCCACCGCAAGCTTACCTCACTGCTACATTACGGCGTGGCCTGGGGCTTCATTTTTTACGGTCTGGTCAACGTGGTTGATATTGGCGAAGGGCTAATCGCCGACTTCCACTTCCTCGGCCACGAAACGGTACCCAACAACATCTTCCGTCTGCTGGCCGACTTCTTCACCTTCACCGTCCTGCTGGGCGTCATCTACCTGATCATTCGCCGCCTGGCACGACCCAAAAACCTCGACTTCCGCGAAAACATTAAGCTGCACCCCAAAGTGCGCACCGGCGTGGCCCAAGATTCACTGGTGGTGGGCATGTTCATCCTGCTGCACGTTGGCTTCCGCTACTTGAGTGTCTCTTTCCTCATTGCGGAAGGCGGCGCGGCCGACCCGTTCCAACCTTTTGCGACTCTGGCCGCCAATCTCTTCATGGGATTGCCGGAAGCCTTCCTCACCTTTGGCTGGCATTTTAGCTGGTGGGTGGCTATCGGCCTGATTATGCTCTTCTTGCCCTACTTCCCCTACACCAAACATGCTCATCTCTTTATGGGGCCAGTTAACTTCATGACCTCACCTGACCGCAACTATTTGGGTGAAATGAAAACGCTCGATTTTGAAGATGAGAGCATCGAGCAGTTTGGGGCCAATCATCTGTTCGACCTGGAGCAAAAACGAATTGTAGACGCCTTTGCCTGCATCATGTGCAATCGCTGCCAGGAAGCCTGCCCCGCCTATCATACCGGCAAAGAGCTTTCCCCGGCCGCACTGGAAATCAACAAACGCTACTACATCCGTGAAAACATGAGTGCGCTGGCCGATGGTACCATCGAAGAGCCAATGCCGCTGCTCGATTTTGCCATCAGCGAGAGCGCGGTGTGGGCCTGTACCGCCTGCGGGGCCTGCATTGATGTCTGTCCCGTAGGCAACGTGCCTATGTTGGACATCATGGACATTCGCCGCGACCAGGTTTTGATGGCCAGTGCCTTTCCCGATGAGCTGAAAGGGGCCTTTGTGGGCATGGAACGGACCGGCAATCCCTGGCAGTCTACCGAAAGCCGCATGGCCTGGACCGAAAGGCTGCCTTTCCCCGTGCCCACTGTTGAAGAAAATCCCGACTATGAGTATCTGCTCTGGGTAGGCTGCGCCGGAGCCTTTAACCCGGACGCGCAGCGCACCGTACAGGCAGTGGCCACCATTATGCACCAGGCCGGGGTCAGCTTTGCCGTCCTGGGCGAAAGCGAAAGCTGCACCGGGGATTCGGCCCGCCGCGCCGGCAATGAGTATCTGTTTTATGAGATGGCTCTGGGCAATATCGAGACGCTCAACGAAGCCAAAGCCAACGAGCGGCGCATTGTCACCAGTTGTCCCCACTGCTTTACGACGATTGGCAAAGAGTATGGGGAAATGGGCGGCCATTATGAAATCTTCCACCATACGCAGTTGATCGCCGACCTGGTAGGCCGGGGCAAGCTGCGTCTGAATGGCAACCAGTTGGAGCAGGTAACGTTTCATGATCCTTGCTATCTCGGCCGTCACAACGGCGTCATTCAGGACCCGCGTGAAGCGTTACGGCAGGCCGGGGCCACGCTGCTGGAGATGAAGCGGCATGGCACAGACTCCTTCTGCTGTGGGGCCGGCGGTGCCCAAATGTGGAAGGAGGAGGAGCATGGTACGGAGGCTGTAAGCATGAATCGCTTCCGTGAAGCGCAGGGTACAGGGGCCAAAACGTTGGCCGTGGGCTGCCCCTTCTGCGCCACGATGATGCATGATGCGAACCGGGAAACGGGTGACACTATGGTGGTGAAGGATGTGGCGGAGCTGGTAGTGGATGTGATGGACGTAAAACGTAATGCGTAAAACGTAATGCGTAAAACGTAGTGCGTAGCGAATTAGCATTGGGGTATAATCATGATGCCACCACAAGGATAAATGACCTATTCAGATGCCACTTCATTGAAAGGATGTTAAAATAGGGTGCCGGTACATACCGACCTTAAAAACAAGGGCAAGGCGGGTTTTCACGAACCCGCTTTTTCATTGCGGGGTAGAGCTACCCTGCCATTTGTACCGTCAGGAGCTACCGCTATGCGTAAACTGTCAATCTTATTATTAGCTGCCATGGCTCTGGTCATTGCCGCCTGCTCTCCCGCCGAACAGCTACCCTATCTCGAGACGTTCGACGAGCCGGGCACCTGGCGCACCGAGGAAGACGCCGACGTTTCTGGTCGGATTCAGAACGGCGTCTATGACTTCTTAGTCACAACAGCCGATCTGTTCATCTGGACCACCGCCGGTGAGAGTTTCTCCGATGGCATTTATGAGGTCGAAGCGACGCCGGTTGAAGGGCCACTCGACAACAGCTACGGCATGATCTTCCGCGTCGATGACGACAACGATGACTTTTACGTTTTCAAAGTTAGCTCCGATGGTTTTGTCTGGATCGGCCGGGTTAAAAATGGTGGTCGCGGCGAACGGCAGGCTATTGTCGGCAACTGGTGGTTTGAGTCTGACGCCATAAGGCAGGGCCTCAACGTCACCAACCGGCTGCGCGTGCGGGCCGAAGGGGCTAACATGATATTTTTTGTCAACGACCGCGAAGTCGGCCGTGTCACCGATGACACGTTCCGACGCGGCGACATTGGCCTCATGGTCGAAACATTCGGCCAGGGTGGCGTCCGCGTCCATTTCGACAACTTTAGCGTAAGACCACTCGAAAATTAACGTGGTATAATGGCGTGAAACGTAGAGCAAAGTTGTATGAGGTAACTAGTCATGGCAGCACTGGCCATTGAAGAACGAGTTGAACAAGTTGAAGACAAAGTAGACCGGCTGGAAGTTTTATTCGGTCATTTTATGACCCAAACGGGCACGACCATTGCGCGTCTGGATCGAACGATTGCCCGGCTAGACCAAACCGTTGTAGAAATGAAAGCGGAAGGGGCCGCAGACCGCCAGCGTATCGATGCTGCCTTAGCCAATGCTGCCGCAGACCGCCAACGCATGGATGAAAATCTGGCCGCCATGAAAGCGGAAGCCACCGCAGACCGCCAACGCATGGATGAAAATCTGGCCGCTATGAAAGCGGAAGCCGCCGCAGACCGCCAACGCATGGATGAAAACCTGACCGCTATGAAAGCGGAAGCCGCCGCAGACCGCCAACGCATGGATGAAAACCTGACCGCTATGAAAGCGGAAGGGGTCGCGGACCGCCAGCGTATCGATGCTGCCTTAGCTAATGCTGCCGCAGACCGCCAACGCATGGATGAAAATCTGGCCGCCATGAAAGCGGAAGCCGCCGCAGACCGCAGGCGCATGGATAAGAAATGGGGTGAGCTGTCACATCGGCTGGGTACGCTGGCCGAAGATCTTGTGGCCCCTAATATTCCCCGCATCGCCACAGAATATTTTGGTTGGTCACAAGTAGACGATCTGATGGTGCGTCGCTTTGTGCGCCACAAACAAGACCGCTCCAAGCGACGTGAGTTTGATGTCATTGCCGTTGGCGAGGGACAGGTCATCGTAAACGAAACCAAGCTTACGCCAAAAGTTGACGGTATCGACGACTTTCGAGAGACGCTTGATGAGTTTGTCGGTTATCTGCCGGAATATGAAGGGTTTAAGATAATTCCCATTTTCGCCGCTCTTTATTTAAGGGACGATCTGGTGGCTTACCTGACCAGGCAGGGCATTTATGCCATGGCCATGGCCGATGACACAATGGAACTCTTAAACTTTGACGCGCTAACCTGAGTGAATCAAAAGCTGCGAGGTCTCACAGACCTCGCAGCTTTATTATAGTAGACAATTCCCACAAACCGAACCAGAGGAGACTGAACGTATGAGCCTAGATTCTCTCACCGTGCTATCAAAACAGAATGTAGAGAAAAACAGAAAAAAAAAGCAGCAAATTGGTCAGCAAATTATGCTTAAGCCGGCCGATATTTTGCGTGATTATAGTCTGGCAGTCCAAAGTCGTGAGGCCAGTTTGATTGGCCGTCGTGAGGTCCTGAGCGGCAAAGCCAAGTTTGGCATCTTTGGCGATGGCAAGGAAATAGCTCAAATTGCCATGGCCAAAGCGTTCCAAAAGGGTGACTGGCGCTCAGGTTATTATCGAGACCAAACTTTTATGCTGGCCCTGGGCACAATCACGATGCAACAATTTTTTGCCCAGTTGTATGCCCATGCCGACCTACAACATGAACCCAATTCGGCCGGCCGTCAGATGAACGCCCATTTTGCCACCCGCAGCCTCAACCCGGATGGCTCCTGGAAAGACCTGACCCAGCAGTATAACTCCGCCCCCGACCAATCCCCCACCGGGGCGCAAATGCCCAAGCTGGTCGGCCTGGGCTATGCCTCGCGCCTTTACCGGGAGCTGGATGCGCTACAGCAACTCACCAACTTTTCCAGCAACGGCAACGAGGTCGCCTTTGCCACCATCGGCAATGCTACCTGTGCCGAGGGCGTTTTTTGGGAGGCAGTCAATGCTATCGGTGTGTTGCAAGCCCCGGTTGTCATTTCCATCTGGGATGATGGCTATGGCATTTCTGTCAGCAATGAGCATCAGATTACCAAAGAGAGTCTGTCGGAAATGTTGTCGGGTTTCCAGCGTGATTCGGGACAGCGCAACGGCTTTGACATTTACACGGTCAAGGGGTGGGATTATCTGGCCCTGGTAGAAACGTACGCTAAAGCAGCCCAAACAGCCCGCCAGCAACATATTCCGGCCATTATCCATGTGACGGAAATGACGCAGCCGCAGGGTCATTCTACCTCTGGCAGCCACGAGCGCTACAAGTCGGATGAACGGCTGCGGTGGGAAGAGGAATTTGACTGTATAGCCAAAATGCGGGAATGGATTCTTGAACAGCGGCTGGCTCCGGAAGGAGAATTAGACCAGATTGAACGCAACGGCCGTAAACTGGCCGAGAATTTCCGCAGCAAAGCGTGGAAAGCCTTCACCTATCCCATCTACCAGGAACGGCAGCAGGTGGCCGACCTGATCAAAGATCTGGAAGCCGAGTCGGACCACGCCGACGAATTGGCCGACCTGCGCCAGCGCATGTTGGGCCGCCAGACCCCGTTCCGCCGCGACATCATGGCTACTATCCACAAGGTGCTGCTGCTGACGCGCCACGAGGATTTGCCGGCCAAAGCAGACCTGATCGCCTGGAAGGAAGCGGAAGACAAAAAGAATGCCGAGCGGTATGGCTCTCATCTCTACAGCGAAACGGCCGAATCCGCCCTCAAAGTCCCCGAAGTCAAACCCGTCTATACGGCCGATTCCCCCCGACTCCCCGGCAACCAGATTTTGACCGCCTGCTTCGACGCCATGTTAAGCCGCGATCCTCGCGTCAGCTTTTTTGGCGAAGACGTGGGTAAACTGGGCGGCGTCAATCAATCGCTGGCCGGGATGCAGGAAAAGCATGGCGAACTGCGCGTCTCTGACACCGGCATCCGCGAGGCCACCATTTTAGGACAGGCCATCGGCATGGCCCTGCGCGGCCTGCGCCCCGTCGCCGAAATCCAATATCTGGACTACGTGTTGTACGCCCTGCAAATTATGTCCGACGACCTGGCCACCATCCATTGGCGCACCAAAGGGGGCCAAAAAGCGCCGGTCATTGTACGCACACGCGGCCACCGGCTGGAAGGCATCTGGCATTCCGGTTCGCAAATGGCCGGGATTATCAACCTGGTGCGCGGGATGCACGTTCTGGTGCCGCGCAACATGACCCAGGCGGCCGGTTTTTACAACACGCTGCTAAAATCGGACGAACCGGGGCTGATCGTGGAGGTGCTGAATGGATACCGGCTGCGCGAGCAGCTCCCGGACAATATCGGCGAGATGACGGTGCCCCTGGGCGTGCCGGAACTCTTGCGCGAAGGTGAGGACGTGACCATTGTTACCTACGGGGCCTGCTGCCGCATCGCCCTGGACGCGGCCGAGATGCTGGCCGAGGTCAACGTAGACACAGAGGTGATTGATGTGCAATCGCTGCTGCCGTTTGATATAAACGGCCGTATCCTCCAATCCCTGCAAAAAACCAGCCGCATCCTCTTCCTGGACGAAGACGTACCCGGCGGTGCCACCGCCTACATGATGCAGGAAGTAATCGAAAAACAAGGCGGTTTCCACTGGCTGGACCACGAGCCAATTACCCTGGCCGCCAAACCCCACCGCCCCGCCTACGGTTCCGACGGCAACTACTTCTCCAAACCCAACGCCGAGGACGTATTCGACGCGGTGTATGAGATGCTGAATGAGTTGGACCCGGCGGGGTATCCGTTGTTTTACAAATGAGACACGTAGTGCGTGGTGCGTAGTGCGTAGCCAGCTTTCTACGCACTACGCATTACGCACTACGCGCTATTTCCCACAGGAGTACAATCGCAAATGGCAACAAAAATCAGAATGCCCGAAATGGGTGAAGGCGTTATCGAAGGCACGATTGGTCGCTGGTTGAAGCAAGAAGGGGATAAAGTTGACCAGTATGAGCCGCTGCTAGAGATTGAGACCGATAAAGTGACCACCGAAGCTACGGCCGAAACGGCCGGGACGCTGCTCAAAATTTTGGTGAGCGAAGGGGAAACGGTCGAGGTGGGTACGGTGTTGGCCTATATCGGTCAGCCGGGTGAGTCGGTCAACGGCGAGGCCAAACCGGCCGCCGAACCGGAAGCCAAAAAAGAGCCGGAAGCGGCTGCCGCTCCCCAACCGCGCCAGAAATCAAGCAACGGCGCACCGCCGGCCCGCAGCAAGCCGTACACGGGGCGCATCAGCCCGGTGGTAGCTCGCATTGCCGGTGAGCATCAGGTTGATTTGAATCAGGTACCAGGTACGGGACGCGACGGCCGTATCACCAAAAAAGACATCCTGGCTTACGTCGAGCAGCGGGAAACCCGGCCAGAACCGGAAGAAAAACCGGAGCCAGAACCGGTATCTGCCCCTCCCCAACCGGCCCCGGCAACGGCCGTTCCCGGCGAGATCATGCAGTTGACCAAAATGCGCCGGCTCATCGCCGACCATATGGTCCACAGCAAGCATACCAGCCCCCACGTCACCACCGTCCACGAAATTGACTTTTCGGCTGTGGTGGCCCACCGCAACAAACATAAAGGAGAATTTGCCCGCGACAGCGTCAAGCTCACCTTCACCCCCTACCTGGTCGCGGCCGTTGTCCAGGCCCTCAAGCAGCACCCGCTGGTCAACAGCAGTTGGACCGACGACGGTATTCTGCTCAAGCGGGAGATCAACATCGGCATGGCCACGGCCATTGACGACGGCCTGATTGTCCCCGTCATCAAAAACGCCGACGATTACAGCCTGCGCGGACTGGCCCGTGTGGTCAACGACCTGGCCGAGCGTGCCCGCGACAACAAATTGAAGCCGGACGAGGTGCAGGGCGGCACCTTTACCATCACCAACCACGGCGTCTTTGGCAGCCTCTTTGCCACGCCCATCATCAACCAGCCCCAGTGCGGCATTTTGGGCGTAGGCACCATCGAGAAGCGGGTCAAGGTAACAAAAGATGATGCCATTGTGATACGGCCGTGTGCCTACATGAGCTTCACCTTCGACCACCGTATTTTAGATGGCGCGGCCGGCGACCAGTTTGTGCTAAGTATCAAACAGGCTTTGGAAAACTGGCAATAGTCACCAAAACAGTCCAATCTTTCATGTTATACTATGGATGGCGGCAACAATTCCGATCTTGGTAGGGGTGGGACAGACGGGCTATAATCCTGGCTATTACCAGTAAGGTCCACCCCGCCTGTCTCGCCCGTATTGCGCGGTTAAAGGGCGAAACGGTGCGGCACGGACAACTTTGGTTGTATGGAAAAATCATGAGTACACAACTGGTTATCGAACTAAAAGACAAGAAAGGTGCCCGGTCCATTCATTCGGCAATTGAGGCGTATAAAACCCGGCTTCAAGTCAACATCCGCCGCACGCAACGCCGTCTGGCCGAATTTGAACAGCAATATGGTGTCAGTACCGCTTACTTTTTGCAAACCATCACGGCCGAAGATTTGACCGGTGGCGATATGGATTACATCACCTGGGCCGGTGAAGCCAGGTTATTAGACGGCTTAGAAAACGAATTAGCCGAACTAGAAGATGTCCATTATCAACTTCCCTGAATATGCTCGGCGGGTACAGCTTGTTATTGGTCATGGGGATGACAATTGAACAGCACCCTCGCTAAAGTGGTAAGATTTAAATGAAACAACAGAGAGTTTTGCACACGCTGAAAAACCATAAACAAGCATTGTCGGCCAGATATGGCGTTACACGCATTGGTATCTTTGGCTCAACGGCACGGAATCAGGCCACAGATGAAAGCGATATAGATATTATCGTCGAAATGCCGCCCGACCTCTTTGAAATGGTTCACATGAAAGAGGAGTTAGAACAAATTCTGGCTGCGCCTGTCGATCTCATCCGCTACCACAAATATCTCAACAGCTACTTCAAGAGCCGGATTGATAATGAAGCAATCTTCGTCTGATCCCCACTTAATTCATGCTATCCTGACCAACATCTTTCGCGGGGTTTAGACGTATTCCGTATTGCGTATTACGTAGCTCTATCTGGTTACGCAATACGAAATACGCAATACGCTTTGTCAACCCCCTTTCGGCAGGCTCAAGGCAAGCTCTGAGTTCCCAAAGAGCCAAACATTTTCCAGCTTAAAGGAAGTTATATGTCTATCATCAATATTGTCGATTCGCTGCTTATTGGCCTGGGGCTGTTTCTGGTCTATGCCAATCTGTTTAAGCCGGATTTTTACTGGAACAGCCGCCGCATCAAGATGCGCCGCCAATATCTGGGCGACCGCAACACGGTGGTGATGTACAGCGTGATTGGTGCCATTTTTATCATGGTTGGGGCCTGGGGCTGGTTTGTATCAGGGTAGCGAGGTGGCGGAGTGGCGG
>SLGK01000277.1 GCA_007123775.1 Anaerolineae bacterium
CCGTTGACCCCGGCAACCAGAAAGAAGCAGCCACCTACCGCCGCTATCTGGCGGCCAAGCAGGCGGCGCCAGCGTCGAAGGCGGCGCTGTTGGCCTATTATCGGGCAGCGGTGGGGTAGGAAAGATAGGTGGTGGGTTATGGCTCTAACCGATCTGACACCAACAACGCCCGCGCAAACCAGACGTTGGGCAGCGAGTCCAGCTCATACTCCCAATGGCCCGTTTCCCGCAGCCGGGCCACACGCCCCACCGCCTTGACCTGCCCGCCCACGACCGCCCGCACCCTGTCACCCACCTGGAAAAACGGCCGTTCCCCATACCAAACCGGCTCCGACAGCGGCAGCAGCGCCCCCCGCGCCAGACCAGCCTCAATCGTTCGCAGCGCATCATCTTCACCGTAAACGGCCGTATAGCCGTTGGCATCGGCTGCGGCCAGCAGGTCAGCGGCAGCCGACCGCAGCCGCCCATGGGCCGCAGGCGTCAGCCAGGGAGCGCCCTCCAGCCCGCCCACCGTCAGCGCTGCCCCATAGAGCCGCTGGTGGCGCAGCCCCAACCCCGCCTCCGTTTGGGCCAGTTCGGTCAGCAGATTGTCGTAGACGGCCTGCACATATCGTTCCACCTGACCGGCGGCCGGCTCTTCCCGACGGCCGTAGCGGGCCAGACGCGCCTGCCGTTCGGCTTCCCGCCGTGCCCTTTCCCGTTCCAGGAAGGCGGTATAAGGCTGGATGATGGCGTCGTTCAGGCTAGACAGCGGCAGCCTGTTGCCCGTCAGCCGGTAGGCGCAATCCCTGGCTCCATAGAAGACCGCCGCCGCGTGGTTGACCGACTGATCGCAGAAGGGATAGCGGTGGAGCAGGGCACGCAGGGCTTGCTCGTAGGCGTCGGGCGCGAGCGAGGCTTCTAATAGGAAGATGATGCGCGTGCGCGGCGAGGCCGGGGTCGATGAGGCGGTGGCGTGCAGCAGGCTGGCATAACGGCCGATGAAGGGATCGGCCAGCAGGCTGTCGAAATGGCTACGGTCGTCGCCGGTGTCACTGTCGAGGGCCAGCAGTTGGCTGCCAATCACGTTGGCCTTGACGCGGTAGGTGGTGCGATAGTGGGGTTTGTTCCGGGTCGGCCGGCGGTGGCGGATGCGGCGGTGGGGGGCGGTCCAGGCGTAGCCCTGGCGGATGGCCGCCAGCAGCTTGGGCAGGGTCAGCCGGGTCGTCTGAAAGGTCATGTTGAACTTCCAGAAACGGCCGTCGCCTGGCTTGACCTTATCGCGGTACTTCTGGTTGATGGCGACCTGGAAGGCGTGGTCTTTCATGGCTGCTCCGGGCTGGTTGGTGGGTTGTGGGTAAACGGCCGTTTCTACAGGTTCAGGGCAAACAGCCGGGCCTATTTTACCAGCTTGGGCAGTGGGGTGGTATGGCTGGGAGGATACGGCCGTTTGAAAGAGTAAACGGCCGTATTGCGCCAGCATGTTCAAAGCCAACGACTGTGCTTGTGACCAACCGGTGGCGGGTTGTGTAGGCTCTGTGTGTGAGGGCGACTCTGCCGCTGGCCAGCGCAACCGGACCAAAACGGAGGCCCGCCAAAGCTGCCTGGCGGCCAAGCAGGCCCAAATCTAGCGAGCTTGTCACCAAGTGCCAGATAAGCTCTAAGATTGAGTATTTTTGATAGCATTGAACTCAAAATCCCCTTGTGATCGGGGCCTTTCAGCGCTCTTGGATATTCTATTTCGTTTTTTCATCAGCTTATGCGTGTCATTTAATCCATTTTGAGGCTGATTTCCACCTAATAACGAAATAGACTATAGATTCTATTTCGTTTTCAAGCAGATTTACGGTCGACAAGTGGCACTTGCTGACAGCTTCGCTAGGTTAGGACGTCTCTGCTGGTCTCATGGCCACGTCCAGAATGACCGATCGGCATGGACCGGATTAGGTGATCGTTTTCACCAGAATACGCAGGCAAACAGATCTGGGCGTCGTTACAGGCGGCCGTCACGATCTGAGTGCAGCATAGTTCTGTTAACCAGACAGCCAGGGAGCGTAGTCGGCACCGCCACGGCGACATGGGCCGGACCGGCTGCCACCCCCTCCCCCACCTGGTGCGTAACCGTGCCCATAGGCTGAACACAATTAGCAGCAGGCGGTCAGCCATGCCTCACAGTGACAGGCGGACATGTGGTTGTTCTATACGAACTCGGCCTGTTTCTGAATCACCCACCGGCAATGCCAGGCTCAACTGGTAAGCAGGCGCAGAAGCGGAACGTAGCTCGTATCCTGTGTTACCCAGATTGCGCATTTGTGTTTACCTGGTATTGAATGGCTGTCAGGATCGTCTGTAGCAGGGACAGAATGGAGCGATTCCTTCCCTATTGGTGTCTTCATTGCCACAGCGTCTGGCGGGTAGTTGGCCTGACCCAGCACAACAGAAAAGCTGTCATGCAGAGCAATGGCTACCACCTGCTGCCCATAGACAAACACGCGATCAACAATTTTGGCCAGGAGTTCGGCTTGCGCCTCGGCCGGCTTTTCTGCGGCCTGGCAATCATGCCAATAGGTTTGGAAGTTGCTCAGCAGGTCTGCTGCTGCAACTAGGTCGTCGTAATCAAGCGGCCATAACGCCTCGATTTCCCGTTGTAGTTGGGAGCGCTTGGCAACGTATTCTGCGGCGGCGAGAAATCCTTTTTCCCAGCTAAAGTCAATGCGTTCGGCCCTCTCCCGGACGGAGGCTATGCGCTGCAGCGCCGGGTCATTGTTGCTGTTTTGCCAGACGGCCTGCTCGATACGCTCGCGCAGCCCATCAGGAATTGTCAGCTGAGACAGAGTGTCACCAACCTGTTGATCGACTAGATCGGTGTAAAGTGAGCGTTGCTCACAAGGTGCATAGCCCCGGTCGCGGGCGACGCAATGGTAGCGAGCGCGATTCACCCTGGCGTTCCATTTGGCACGCATTTTGCCGTAGTTTTTAGCCGCCAGTGATATTGGTTTTCTTTGCGAACAGCAGGCACAGTAAACACGACCGCTCAAGATGTAGGTGCGCGTCGTTTGGGGCCGGTGGCGCGTTTGGGCCAGTTCGCGGCGTACCGCCTGGCAGGTGTCAAAAAGCTCATCGGAAATGAAGCCTTCATGCTTACCTTCAAACCACTCTCTTCGCTTCCGGCTTGACTGCTTACCCTGCCCCAGTGAGCCGCTGTAGCTGGTTTCAGCATAGGGCACGCGGCCCGTATAGACTCGGTTTTGCAGCATGTCGCGCACCATCTCTTTGCCAATCGGTTGCTTGCCGGCCCGTAGTTCCTGGATTTCTTTACGTGAGTTCATCCAGTCGGCAATCATCTGGTCGGTGTAGTTGCCGGTGGCATATTTGCGGAAGGCCCGCCGGACAATCGCCGCCAGTCGGATATGGATGTATAGGCCGGCCGGTAATTCTATGGTTGCTTCGGCCAGCGTGACCAGTATGTAGCCCAGTGGCGCCACACTGCCGTTGAACTCTCCGTTGAGCGCCCGCTGCCGTTTGCCCCGTTTTGTTTCGTTGCTCAGATTCTTGGAATAAAAGGCGGCAAAGACGGCCAGCATCTGTTCCATCAGGGCCGTGTAGGGGGAGTCATTTTCGTCTTCGGAAAAGCCTTCCACGCAGTACAGCTTGAGGCCGTATTCATGACGCAGCAGCATTTTGATCATCACTGCGTGGTCATGGTTGCGAGCCAGGCGATCAAATTTCCAGAACATGATGGCCTCGAATTTCCCGTGTTCGGCTGCCCGGCACAGTTGCTTGAAACCGTCCCTTTCCAAACTCCAGCCGCTCTTGGCACCATCCCTGAACATCTGGACGACGACGCCACCGCGATCAATAATGGCCCGCTGGCATTGCTGTTCCTGGGCTTCAAGACTCAATTCATTCTGTAACTCAGATGAGTAGCGAGCATAAATGGCAAAGCGTGTTCTTTTCGAGTGTTTCATTTTCTGTCTCCAATATGGGGGTTGTAATTGGTTTATATTTATATAGACTTATAAGGTATTATATGGTATTATGTCTGCATGAAACTAAGCCAATATGCCCAAAAGATTGGTGTCACCTACAAGACCGCTTACCGTATGTTCAAGCGGGGTGAACTAGACGCTTACCAGTTGC